>NZ_JAPFQL010000107.1 GCF_028446585.1 Intrasporangium calvum | reverse complement strand
GCCTGGGCCGTCATGTGCGTCGCGATCATCTGGTGGCGTTACGCGCGCCCCGGCGCTCCCAAGCCGGGCTGAGCGGGGATCACCACCATGCTGTATGCCGCTGGGCTCGTCCCGCACGAGCCCAGCGGTCCCGCTCGTCAGCGTTTGCGTCGAGGGCCGAAGTCGGCCGCCTCCTTGGTGAAGGCCGCCCGCTGTGCCGCCCGCGTGTTCGGGGTGCGCAGCAGGAGCCGGAGCTGCTCGGCCCGTTCCCGCGCGAACGTCCGGCGCGGGCCGGCCGACCAGGTGCCCTCGAAGAGCCGCTTGGCTGCCGCGACCGCGTCGGGGGACCGCGTCATGACCTGGCCGATCAGCTCCTCCGCGGCGGCCAGCGGGTCCTGCGCCACGCCGGTGGCCAGCCCGATGGCGGCGGCCTCCTCTCCCGTGATGACCGACCCGGTCATCGTGAGGCGCTTGGCCACGTCGATTCCGACGACCTCGGTGAGGCTCTGGATCCCGGACATGTCGGGGATGAGGCCCCACTTGGCCTCGAGGACGGACCACTGCGCGTCCGGCGTGGTGAAGCGGAAGTCGGCGCCGAGGGCGATCTGCACCCCGCCGCCGAAGCAGTGGCCGTGCACCGCGGCAACGACCGGCACGGGGAGCCGGCGCCAGGCCCAGCAGGCCTCCTGGAAGGTGTTCGTGCCCAGCCAGGGGCGGGGCACGAAAGCGGTGGCGATCGCCCGCGGCTTCTTCAGCACCGTGGCGAAATCCAGTCCGGCACAGAACGATTCGCCGGAACCGGAGAGGATGACGGCACGCACGGCACGGTCGCTGCGCAACTGGTGCGCGGTGTCGGCCAGGGACTCGAGCATCTCGAGCGTGAGGCCGTTGAGCTTGTCGGGACGGTTCAGCTGCACCCGGGCGATACCCGCCTCGACGGTGCAGGAAAGATGGGCTGCGGACGCGTCGCTCGACATGTTACGCAGCGTAAGGCAACCCCTGCGTCGGCCCGTCCGGGCCGTCGCTCCGGGGGTTGTGATTTGAGTGGCACTCCCTGCTTGCCCGTGGACCCGGTGCCATAGGTTGCTTCAGGCAGTATCGCTCTTGGATAGAAGGAGCAGTTGTGCAAATCGGCGTTCCCCGTGAGACGCGACCACGCGAGACCCGCGTCGCCGCCACACCCAAGACGGTCGCCCAGCTGATATCGCTCGGCTACGACGTCGTCGTCGAGCGCGGTGCCGGCGTCGGTGCGAGTTTCGACGACGCGGCCTACGTCGCGGCCGGTGCCCGTGTGGTCGACGCCGCGGAGGCGTGGGCGTCGGACATCGTCCACAAGGTCAACGCGCCGTCCGACGCAGAGATCGCGTTGCTGCGGCCCGGTGCGTCCCTCGTCAGCCTGATGGCGCCGGCGCTGAGCCCCGACCTCGTCGAGAAGCTGCGCGCCGCCAACGTCACCGCGATGGCGATGGACGCCGTGCCCCGCATCAGCCGGGCCCAGTCGCTCGACGTGCTCTCCTCAATGGCCAACATCGCCGGCTACCGCGCGGTGGTCGAGGCCGCCCATGAGTTCGGATCGTTCTTCACCGGGCAGGTGACTGCCGCAGGCAAGGTACCCCCGGCCAAGGTGCTCGTCGTTGGCGCCGGGGTCGCTGGACTTGCCGCAATCGGCACGGCTGGCAGCCTCGGCGCCATTGTTCGTGCCACCGATGCGCGGCCCGAGGTGGCGGAGCAGGTCGAGTCGATGGGCGGCGAGTTCCTTCGCGTCCAGATCGGCGAGCAGCAGGTCAGCAGCGACGGCTACGCCCGCGAGATGGGCGAGGACTACAACCGCAAGGCCGCCGAGCTCTACGCCGAGCAGGCCAAGGACGTCGACATCATCATCACGACGGCCCTCATCCCGGGCAAGCCGGCCCCCCGGCTCATCACGGGCGACATGGTCGCGACGATGAAGGCCGGCTCGGTGATCGTCGACATGGCGGCCGCCAACGGTGGCAACGTCGAGGGCTCGGTTGCGGACGAGCTCGTGGTCACCTCCAACGGCGTCAAGATCATCGGTTACACCGACCTCGCGGGCCGGCTCCCCACGCAGGCGAGCCAGCTCTACGGGACGAACCTCGTCAACCTGATGAAGCTCGTCACCCCGGCCAAGGACGGTCAGCTCGTCGTCGACCTCGACGACACAGTCGTGCGCGGGATGACCGTCGCCCGAGACGGCGACCTGCTCTGGCCGCCGCCGCCGATCCAGGTCTCGGCTGCCCCGGCCCCCGTGGCCGCCGCCGCGCCGGTCGCGAAGGCACCACCACCGCCACCGGACCCCAACCGGAAGTTCGTGCTGATGGGCATCGGCGCCGCCGTGTTCGCGCTCATCGCCGCGTTCTCACCGGCGAGCTTCCTCTCGCACTTCACGGTGTTCGCGCTCGCGGTCGTCGTCGGCTTCTACGTCATCGGCAATGTGCACCACGCGCTGCACACGCCGCTGATGTCGGTCACCAATGCGATCAGCGGCATCATCGTCGTCGGTGCGTTGATCCAGCTCGGCGTCTCCGAGACCGGCGACTCGAGCGGCGCGGTGATCCTGGCGCTCGCGTTCGTCGCGAGTCTGGTCGCCAGCATCAACATCTTCGGTGGCTTCCTCGTGACGCGCCGCATGCTCACGATGTTCCGGAAGGGCTGAGCCGTGGAAACCTCCATCATCACCGCTGCCTACATCATCGCGGCGCTGCTGTTCATCTTCAGCCTGGGCGGCTTGTCGAAGCACGAGACGGCCAAGGACGGCAACGTCCTCGGCATCGTCGGTATGGGGATCGCCCTCGTCGCGACCCTCTGGCTCGCCGGGCGCTCGGCCGAGTGGCTCAACTGGGGCCTCATCGCCGTCGCCGTCGCGATCGGCGCCCTCATCGGCGTCAACAAGGCCCGCAGGGTCGAGATGACCGGCATGCCGGAGCTCATCGCGATGCTCCACAGCTTCGTCGGTCTGGCGGCAGTTCTGGTCGGCTACAACTCGTTCCTCACCGGGTCCGAGGATGCCGTCCACAGCGTCGAGGTCTTCCTCGGCGTGTTCATCGGCGCCGTGACCTTCACCGGCTCGATCGTCGCCTACCTCAAGCTGTCGGCGAAGATCTCGGGTGCGCCCCTGATGCTGCCGATGCGGCACTGGCTCAACCTCGCTGCAGGCGTGGTGTCGGTCGGCCTCATGGTCTGGTTCGTGGCAGCGCACTCGATCGTCCCGCTCCTGATCATGACGGCGATCGCGCTCGCGTTCGGCTGGCACCTCGTCGCCTCCATCGGTGGCGGCGACATGCCGGTCGTCGTCTCGATGCTCAACAGCTACTCCGGATGGGCCGCGGCCGCCGCCGGCTTCATGCTCGGCAACGACCTGCTCATCGTCACGGGTGCCCTCGTCGGCTCCTCCGGTGCCTACCTCTCCTACATCATGAGCAAGGCGATGAACCGGAAGTTCCTCAGCGTCATTGCCGGTGGGTTCGGCTCTGACGGCGGGGCTCCCAAGGGTGACGTGGACTACGGCGAGCATCGGGAGACGAACGCGGCCGAGGTGGCCGACCTGCTCACGAACGCGAAGTCCGTGGTCATCACCCCCGGCTACGGCATGGCCGTCGCCCAGGCGCAGTACCCGGTCGCTGAGCTCACCTCGCACCTGCGGCAGAAGGGCGTCAACGTCCGGTTCGGCATCCACCCGGTCGCGGGTCGGCTGCCCGGCCACATGAATGTCCTGCTCGCCGAGGCGAAGGTGCCCTACGACATCGTCCTTGAGATGGACGAGATCAACGGGGACCTCCCGGAGACCGACGTCGTCCTCGTGATCGGCGCCAACGACACCGTCAACCCCTCCGCCGAGGAGGACCCGAACAGCCCCATCGCGGGGATGCCGGTCCTCGAGGTCTGGAAGGCCAGGGACGTCGTGGTCTTCAAGCGGTCGATGGCGGCTGGCTACGCGGGCGTGCAGAACCCGCTCTTCTTCCGCGACAACAGCGCGATGCTCTTCGGCGACGCCAAGGAGCGCGTGGAGGACATCATCAAGGCGCTCTGACCCAGCGGCGCATCGTGCGGCGAGGCCCGGCTCCCGGTGGGGAGCCGGGCCTCGGTGCTCAGTCGGTCCGGGGTTCGTGCCGGGGGCGGCGGTCCTGCGGCCGGATCGGGACGGGTCCGGTGTCAGCCGAGCGGCGGCGCCGTCGGATGTCCTCGCTCTCGTAGAGGGACTCGCCCCCGCGGACGCGGCGGATGGGAATGGCTCGCGAGTAACGGTCGAGCCGGTCCTGGATCGGGTTGTGGATCGGTGGGACATCCGGGTGGGCCGGTGTGCCGTATCTGGGCGACCCGCCGTCGTCGCCATGGTCCGTAGGTCTCGGGCCACCCGGCCCGCCGGATCCACCTGACCCGTCGTCCGGCATGGTGCCCTCGCCCGGCCCTGCATCGGGCTCGTCCTTCACCTCGACCACGGTGGCCGTGCCGCGCGGTGGCCCGATGTTGAAGATCACCGCGCAGATGGCGCGATACGTCTCGTCGGGGCGCGGGACCCACTCGACGGTGCGCAGTGCCTGGTCCTGCCCGGCGCTCTCCATGATGAACTTGCCGTAGCCGAGCAGCATCCCGGCGATCGACCTGACATAGCTCATGTCGGTCACCTTGATGAGAGGCATCATGGCGACCTTGTGGGTGATGATCCCGTAGCGCAGCAGCAGGCGCTTGTCAGTGGCGACGAACCAGTCGTTGCGCCACTCGAGGATGCGCCAGAGCAGCCAGGCGAGGGTCGCGAAGAACAGCAGCCAGAACAGGTTGCCGACCGCTTGGGTGGACGGCGTGAGGTTGACGTCGATGACGATCGCAAGGGTGAGCGCGAGAGCGGTGATCGAGACGGGTTTGAGCAACCGCGCCCAGTGCGAGTGCACGGCCGTGACGAGCTGCTCACCGGGCAGGAGGATCGGGGAGAGCCCCGACGGGATCTCGTTGCTGCGCCGCAGGATCGCCATCTGGCCGCCGTCGGCCGCTAGTTGTTGTTGAGCAGAGTGTCGAAGAAGGTGAGGATGGCGTTGAAGCCGTCCACGAGCACGCCCCAGATGTTGCTCACGATGCCGGCCGCCTTGTCGGGCGAGGTGAAGATGGCATAGATGAAGAACGCGCCAACAAGGATGAGGATGATCTTCTTGGCCTTGGGGCCCATGGCGTTCGCTCCTCAGCGTGACGGACGGCCGCGCGTCGCACGGCACACGTGTGCGACCAGTGTGCCGGATGTGACGGATGGGGACGTGGAGGTGGGGGGTGTGTCGGACCCACAGTAGTCTCCTTCTGTGCATCGGTCTCGTCGGGCTGTCAGTGGGCGCACGTGAGCTCGGTTGCCTCCGAGCTGCGCACCGCGTTGGCGGTGGCTGTGGCCGGTTTCCCGGAGCGGGACCTGGCGGCTGCCACGGCAGAGCTCGTGGCCCGATACCGGCAGCCGCGGGCGGCCCAGGCCGCGATTCTCTCGAGCGAGGTTCGCGTTGCGGCGTATGCCGCCTACCGGATGCCGGCGACCCAGGCCGCCGTGCAGCGGGTCCTTGACGAGCTGGCTGGACACGGTTTCGAGCCGAGGACGATGCTCGACCTCGGCGGAGGCACGGGAGCGGCGGCCTGGGCAGCGGCGGGGTCCTTCGCGACGCTGGAGTCGATCCGGGTCGTGGACCAGGTTCCCCAGGCGCTCCAACTAGGTCGTCGGCTCGTGGCCGAGGCGAGCTCGTCTGCGCTGCGTGCGGCCAGCTTCGAGCGGGCCGTCGTCGGCGCGTTGCCGACAGCGGGTGCCGATCTCGTCATCGCCTCCTACGTCCTCAGCGAGCTGTCGGCCGCCCAGACGGCGAGCCTCCTCGAGGACATGACAGCCCGGGGTCGAGTGGCCGTCGTCGTCGAGCCTGGGACACCGGATGGCTACGAGCGGATTCTCGGGGCCCGGAGCCACTTCCTCGCTCGGGGCTGGCACCTGCTCGGCCCGTGCCCGCACGCCTCGACGTGCCCCTTGGTCGGCCGGGACTGGTGCCATTTCGCGGCTCGCGTCAACCGTTCGGCGGAGCATCGACGGATCAAGGGCGGCGACCTGTCCTATGAGGACGAGAAGTTCTCCTGGGTCGCGGCAGCCGCTCCGGACGTCGTCGAGCAGGGTGTGCACACCGGCGACGGCCGGATCCTGCGCCGGCCGGTGAAGCGCAAGGGCCTCGTGGAGTTCCAGGTGTGCCGCCCGGATGGCACGGCCGGCCGGTCCGTGGTGAGCAAGCGCGAGGGCGAGCGCTACCGAGCGGCCCGGGACCGCGAATGGGGCGACACCGTCCCCGGCTGATCAGCGGACGAGGACGGCCTTCATCTCCCTGACGGTGATGGTTGTCGGTGGTCCCGGGACATCCACCGTCGTGGGGATCTCGTCCCACGTGGACCCGCCGTCCAGGCTGAACTCGGCTGCGAAGGTGGTCACCACCCGGGCGGTGAAGGTGCCGGGTTCGGCGTAGGTGTGCACCACGTCGCCATCCGGGTAGCGGCCCCCGGCTGAGGTCGTCGGGCCGAAAGTGCCGCCGTCGCCGAAGTCGTAGGTGAACCCCACCAGTCGTGGCCGCAGCTGCACCGGGACGCCCACCAGCGTGCGGCTCCGGGCCTCTCCCGGCTCGTAGCCGGCCTCGGACCAGGTGACTCGGTAGAAGGTCTTGAGGTTGACGAGTGTGACCTCGCCCTTGGGTTCGATCGTGATGGTCGGCTGGGCCCAGGGGATGCGCAGGAACTCTGCCTTGAGGTCGGCCATGGTGAGTCGCACGCCTGCGCCGGGGGCGATGTCGCTGTGGCAGGTCACCCCGATGGCGGACCAGCGGGTCGGTTCGTCGGGTGGGTCCAGCAGGCGTTGCCAGATCTTCAGGCGCAGGTTGCCCTCGAGCTCGGGTGGACACGCCCTCAGTGCCTGGCCACACATGATGTCGCTGCGTCCGGTGTTGGGGTCGTTGAGCGCACAGTCGGGAAGCGAGACGTACTCGTAGCGCGGCGGATTCGGGTCGCTCTTCTTCGGTTTGGCGCCTTCGGGCGTCGTCGGCAACCCCAACACTTGAGGCCGACTCATCAGTCCGACGTATGCGGCCTGTTCGTCTGCCCCGCACCCGCTCAGCGCGCGAGTGCATCCGTGACCATCTGCGCGGGCGGCCGCTGCAGCCAGGCTGGTGACGCACAAGATGAGGAGTGCAGCAGCCCACTCGTGGGCCCTCATCAGCGCTGCTCCACGTGCACGGCTGACACCGTCCAGTGCTCGTCGAACTCGATGGCCAGGACGAAACTTATGTTGTCGTTGGGTTTCGTGGACTCCAAGCGCGCACCGGTGCGGTCGACGATGTCGACCTCGATCTCATGGCCAGCCACTTCGACGAACTTGACCGGGTCGTCATGGAGGAAGCGACGGATGCTTGTGTGCTCCGTGACGAAGGAACGTTTCGCATAATGCTGGCCCTTCGACTCGAAATAGCTGGCCGTCTTCCGGAAGTTGATGCAGGTCTTGCAGTCGTCCACGAAGAGGCCACTCAAGAGGTCGGGATCGCCCTCCACGAAAGAATCCGTCACCTGCTCGATGAAGAACTTGGCGAACGCTTCGGCGCCTTCTTGGGTGTCTGCTCTCGCGGCCTGGGGGATTCGGGCCACCACAGGGTCGACCGTGGTCGCCGGCGTCGTGCTCGGTGGCTCCGCGGTCCTCGAGCTGGGGGTGGTCACGGGCGTCGGGACGGCCAGTGACACCTCCTCAGCCGCGCACCCACTGAGGATGAGAGCGGCGGCGAGCCCAGCGGCATACGGCATGAAAGACGGTGTGCGCACGGCACGTTCCCCCTGACGACGTGGCGGTCGATTTGCCCTAGATCGTCACACAGCATGCCCTGACGCGCACCCGGAGGTGCGCGGTCATCCACAGGCTCAGTCGACGACTCCGTAGAGCCGGTCGCCGGCGTCCCCGAGGCCGGGGACGATGTAGCCCTTCTCGTTGAGGCGCTCGTCGATGGCACCAGTGACCACCTTGACGGGGATGTCGGTGGACGCGAGCGACGCCTCGAGGTGGGCGACGCCCTCGGGAGCGGCGAGCAGGCAGACGGCTGTGATGTTGTCCGCGCCGCGGTCGAGGAGGTAGTGGATCGCGTCAGCCATGGAGCCGCCGGTGGCGAGCATCGGGTCGAGCACGAAGACCTGCCGGCCGGTGAGGTCGTCAGGGAGGCGGTTGGCGTAGGTCACCGGCTCGAGCGTCTCCTCGTTGCGCTGCATCCCGAGGAACCCGACCTCAGCGCTCGGCAGCAGGCGCACCATGCCCTCGAGCATGCCCAGGCCGGCGCGGAGGATCGGCACGATGAGGGGCTTGGGGTTGGAGAGCTTGATGCCTGTCGTCGGCGCGACCGGCGTCTCGATCCGGAACGGCTCGACACGCACGTCCCGCGTCGCCTCGTAGGCGAGCAGCGTCATGAGCTCCTCGGCCAGGCGCCGGAAAGTGGGGCTGTCCGTCCGCTTGTCGCGCAGGTAGGTGAGCTTGTGGGCGATGAGGGGGTGGTCTGCGACGTGGACGTCCATGGGTGGAAACTTAGCGCGTGAGCAGGCAATCCGAGAGACCTGTGACCGAGACCGCGGCAGTCGCCGAGACGTATGCCGCTTGGCTCGGTGACGCACTCGAGCTCGCCGCCGCGACGGCGGGGTCCGATGACGTGCCGGTCGGTGCCGTGGTGATCGGGGCGGACGGGGTGACGGTCGGTCGAGGCCGCAACGTCCGTGAGGAGATCGGGGACCCCACCGGCCATGCGGAGATGGTCGCCCTGCGTGAGGCTGCAGCGGCTGTGGGCTCGTGGCGGCTGGACGGCGCGACGCTCGTCGTGACCCTCGAGCCGTGCGTGATGTGCGCGGGAGCTGCCATGGCGGCTCGGGTGGAGCGGATCATCTTCGGCGCCTGGGACCCCAAGGCAGGGGCGTGCGGCTCGGTCTGGGACCTGACCCGAGACCCGCTCGCCATCCACCGCGTCGAAGTGGTCGGTGGCGTCCGAGCCGAGGAATCGGCATCGCTGCTCGTCGACTTCTTCGGGCGCAAACGGCTGATCGGGTCCGAGGTCGAGGAGGACCTGCGATGACGAGGGTCGGGGTGCTGGGCCCAGGCGGTGTCGGCGGCGTCGTGGCGGCCAGGCTGGCCCGGGCCGGCCACGAGGTGGTCATCGTGGCGGCGGAGCGCACCGCAGCGACGATCGCTGCTCGCGGCCTGCACTTCACGGGCCCGGAGTGGTCCTGGGAGGGGGCGCTCGAGGCTCGCAGCAGCCTGGTGGAACCTGTCGACGTCCTCGTCATCGCGACGAAGGCCATGGACCTGCCGACCGCGCTGCAGCGGGTCCCGTCCGGACTCCTCGGCGGGACCGTCGTCGTGCCCCTGCTCAACGGTGTGGACCACGTGCCCTACCTGCGGGCGATGCTCCCGGGGGTGGAGGTCGTCGCGTCGAGCATCTCCGTCGAGGCGACCCGGCATCGTCCGGGCGTCGTCGAGCAGGTGAGCGGCTTCTGTGACGTCGGGGTGTCGCTCGCAGGAGGCGGTGGCCAACGCTGGGCCGGGCTGGCCGAGGAGGCGGGCTGCGCGGTGACCACCTTCCCTGACGACGCGACCGTGCTCTGGCGCAAGTTGTCGTTCCTCGCGCCCCTGGCGCTGCTGACCACGTCAGCCGGCGCGCCCATCGGAGAGGCCATCCGGCTGCAGCCAGGTGCGGTCGGGCCCATCGTGGCCGAGGCGACGACGGCCGCCGCAGCCTTCGGCGTGCGGGTCGATCCGGACGCCATCGAGCAGCGGCTCCGGGCGCTGCCAGAGGGCATGCAGTCGTCGATGCTCAAGGACCTCATCGGCGGCCGGGCCGTGGAGCTCGACGCCATCGCAGGACCAGTCATCCGGGCGCTGGGCTCGGACCGAGCTCCGGCCACGGTGGGAGCCGTCCGCGCGATCCTCGGGCGCGAAGCGCCGTCCTGACCTGCCCGCGACCACCCGATCCAGCCGCAGCCCAGCTAACCCCGGCGGTCCAGCGTCGTGACGCCTTCGTTCGACCAGACCTGCCGTCGATCAACCGCGTGCACCAGGAACCGGCCGGCAGGCAGGGGCCGGATCGAGATGAGCCGGCGCGGGAGCACCGCCGAATAGCCTGGTCCGTCCCGTCCGTTGATCTCGGCAGCCAGGACGAAGTCGTCCCCCCGGCAGTCGTGGCGGGGCTGCCCGTCGGCTCCGGCCGAACCGCACCGCTTCCACACCGTGAGGGTCATCCCGGACCCGTCCTCGGCATACACCTTCTCGACGGCGACCGCCCCGGGATCGCG
>NZ_JAPFQL010000106.1 GCF_028446585.1 Intrasporangium calvum | reverse complement strand
CAGCCGCCCCACGCTCAAGCGGTCATGCCATGCGGGTCGATGACGTACTTGCGGGCCGCTCCCTTGTCGAAGTCCTGATAGCCCTGGGGTGCGTCGTCGAGGCTGATCGTCGTCGCGTGGACCGCCTTCCCGATGTGCGCCTTGTCGGCAAGGATCATGTTCATCAGGTGGCGGTTGTACCGCTTCACCGGGCACTGACCCGTGGTGAAGGAGTGCGACTTGGCCCAGCCCAGGCCGAGCCGTACGCCGATCTGTCCGATCTTCGCAGCAGCGTCGATGCCGCCGGGGTCACCGGTGACATAGAGCCCGGGGATGCCCAGGGCCGCTCCGGCGCGAGCCACGGTCATCATGTCGTTGAGCACCGTCGCCGGCGCCTCCGCGGCGCCCTCACCATGTCCGCGAGCCTCGAACCCGACTGCATCGACCGCCGCATCCACCTCGGGCTCGCCGAGGATCTGCTCGATCAGGTCCGGCAGCGCAGCACCCGTGCTGAGGTCGACGGTCTCGCACCCGAAGCTCTCGGCCTGACGCAGGCGCTCGCCGTTCATGTCGCCCACGATGACGACGGAGGCGCCGAGGAGCTGAGCCGAGTAAGCAGCAGCGAGCCCCACCGGGCCGGCACCGGCGACGTACACGGTCGACCCGGTGGTCACGCCCGCGGTGTAGGCGCCGTGGTAGCCGGTCGGGAAGATGTCCGACAGCATGGTCAGGTCGAGGATCTTCTCCAGCGCCTGGTCACGGTCGGGGAACTTGAGCAGGTTGAAGTCGGCGAAGGGGACCATGACGTACTCGGCCTGTCCACCGAGCCAGCCACCCATGTCGACATACCCGTAGGCCGCCCCGGCCCGTGCCGGATTGACGTTGAGACAGATGCCGGTCTTTCCCTCGTTGCACATCCGGCATCGCCCACAGGCGATGTTGAACGGGACCGAGCAGATGTCGCCTTCCTTGACGAAGAGGACGTCGTCGCCGACCTCGACCACTTCGCCGGTGATCTCGTGACCCAGCGTCTGCCCGACGGGCGCAGTGGTCCGGCCACGGACCATGTGCTGGTCACTGCCGCAGATGTTCGTGGTGACGAGCTTCAGGATCGCTGCGTGCGGCGCCTTCCGCTTCAGCCCGAGACCATTCACGACGTCGTCGGGGATCTCCAGCTTCGGGTAGTCGATGGACTCGACACTCACTTGGCCGGGGCCCTTGTAGACAACAACACGGTTGCCTGTCATGACACTTCCTCTCCGTTCCGGCAACGCCGAGAACTCCTCTGCAGATTTCTCCGGATGACTCTTTCCGACACGAAGGCCGCGCCCGCCTGGACGCGACCACGTTCAGTCCTGCGCCGGCGCACTCGGCGTGTAGGACTCCTCGACCGAGGGGCTCTCGGCCTGACGCGACTGCGCGATGAAGTCGTAGAGCAGCACCGCGCCCCCACCTCCCACGAGTGGACCGATCCAGTACAACGGGAACTCGGACCATCGCACGGTGCCCCCGAACAGGGAGAGCGCCAGGTCCGGCCCGAATGTCCGGGCGGGGTTGAGGGAGCCCCCCGTCAGGGGGGCGATGAGCAGGATCGCGGCGGCCACGGCCAGCCCGATCATCAGGCCCGCCCAGCCCAACGGGGCTCGGGAGTCGACCGCGAGAGCCATGATGGCGAAGAGCAGGACAAAGGTCCCGAGTGCCTCGGCGACGATCCCCTGCCAGTACGTGACTCCCGAGCCCAACGAGGTCCCGCCGAGGCCGGCATCGACGGCATCACGGCCGAAGGACGCGATGATGAGCACGGCACCGGTGAACGCACCCACGAGCTGCGCGACGATGTAGGGCACGACCTCGCGCCAGGGGAACCGACCGGTGATGGCCAGGGACAAGGTCACTGCGGGGTTGATGTGGGCGCCGGACACCGGTCCGAAACCGTAGATGACGACGGCCACGACGATGGCGAACGCCAGCGAGATGAAGCCCAGGCCCGCGTAGGTCACCTCGCCGTTGCCCATTCTGAGCGCCGCCACCACCGACCCTGCCCCTACCAGGACCAGCAGGGCTGTGCCCAGCCACTCGGCGGCGAGACGCCTCACCATCGCTGCATTCATTCGTAACCCCTAGCGTCGGACGCTGACGTGTCGAAGTGCGCGTAACGGAAACTACTCAGCGCGGTGAGGCCCGCCAAGGTTCCTGTGACGAACGGCGTCGATCCTGCAACGGGCGGGCCCGTCGGCTGCGCCGGCTGCGGGGAGCCTCCGGTCGAGCCTCCCTCAGAGGCCGAGCGCGGCGCGCACCAGACTCGCCTGCCGCCTCGAGACCGGGATCGCGGAGCTACCCGGTAGGTCGAGGAAGAGCAGGAGCTCGCCACCGCGGGCTCGGCCGACCTCCCGCACTCGGTTGGGATCCACCAGGTGGCTACGGTGCACGCGCAGGAACCCGTGCGGCACGAGAACCTCCTCCACGTTCTTCAGACCGCGGTCGGCGGCCCTCAACCGCCCGTGTTCGGTGGTCAGCCAGACGGTGTTGCCCTGGGCCTCAGCGGAGTGGATGTCGGCCGGGCGCAGCAAGACGGTCCGGTTCCCGCGCTGGGCGACAATGCGTGATCGACTGCCTTCGACGGGCGCCCCTTGCGCACGGTCGGGTCCCGACGGCTGATCGCTGGTGCCCCGCAGAGGGGTCCCGTCATCGGAGCCGACAGACACGAGGAACCCAATCGGGCTCCCCGCCGACAGCACCGGGGTGAAGAGCGCCTCCACCCACTCCTCGCGCCCCGGGACCAGCAACCGGGCCGTCACCGCGGGCTCGGGTGCGCCGTGAGCCGTGGCGACCGCAGCTGCGAAGACATCGGCGAGGTCAGGCACCTCCAGCCCTGGTCTGGCCCTGCGGTGGTCCCCACCTTCCGGACCGGTGACTCCCAGGAGCTGGTCGGCTGGCCCGTTCGTGGCCACGACGCCTCCCCCGGCGTCGAGTGCAAGCCTCGCGTTTCGACTGCGCGAGGCGAACTGCGTGAAGGCGGCAGCCAGGTCGCGGCGACGGTCCCGTGCCCGTTCGTCGAGCCTCGCGTGCGTGGACGACACCATGGAGCGGAGCAGCTCGGGTGCTCTTTCGGGCATCGCACCCGTCGCGGTCGAGATGTTGACGGCGGCGAGAGCCACCTTCGTGACGGGGTCGACGATCGGCGCCGCCAGACAGTCCAGGCCCTGGAAGCCGTCGCACCAGTGCTCCGGGCCTCGGATCGCCGTCAGGCGGTGGGAGCGGAGTGCGGTGCCCATCCCGTTCGTGCCCGTCGCAGACTCGGACCAGAGATGGCAGGGCGACAGGTTGGCCTCGGCCGCCCCAGGGACGCCATCACCCCACGCCCCGACGAGCCGACCATCCGCATCCACCACCGTGACGACTGCTTCCGGAAGGCGGGGTTGGGCAGCCGCCGCCTGACCACCGAGCTGGACCAGGAGAACCTCGTCCTCCAGGCCCGGCCACGTCGAGTTGGAGGCTCGCGGCGCCAAGCACAGCTGCGGATCGACGGCGAAGGTGTCGCGGCAGCGCAGCCAGGACGACGCGATGGCGGGACGCACGCCAGACAGGGAGTCGAACCCCGCGCGAAAGCACTCGCGAGCCCGGCTCACGGCAGCGGCCTCCGAGCGCGAGAGAGTGAGGCTCATCACAGGATCCAGTCTATGGCGCACCAACCTCTCGGAAGGCGCCTCTGCCGATCCGACTTTCGACGGTGCGATCGTCGGCGGTCGAGGACGTGGGTTGACGTTTGTCTGCCGGAATTCACGGAAGGTCGCCTGCCGGACCGGCGTCGGCGGACCGCGCGCTGCGTTCCCCGGATCCGGGCTTAGAGTGTCCCCGTGTTCGGACGCAAGAAGACCCTGAATGACGAGCTCGCAGACGCGGCGACCCAGGCCCGCCCGGAGCGACCCGGAGCCAAGAACCGTCCGACGCCGAAGCGGCGCGACCAAGAGGCGGCCAACAAGCGTCCGCTCATCATCACCGACCGCAGGGCCGCCCGGTCCCAGGACAAGGTGGCCCGCCGCGAGGCCATGGCCAAGCAGCGCGCCGGCATGATGGCCGGGGATGACCGCTACCTGCCCGTGCGCGACAAGGGCCCGCGCCGCCGTTTCATCCGGGACTCCGTGGACGCTCGCTGGAACGTCGGCGAGTTCATCCTCCCGGTCATGCTGCTGGTCCTGCTGATCAGCTTCGTCGGGACTGACTGGGCCACCCTCATGGTCTTCGTCCTCGTCTACGGCCTCATCTTCGTGGCCATCATCGACGCGGTCCTGATGTGGCTGCGCACGAAGAAGAAGGTCATCGCAAAGTTCGGCCAGGCCGAGAAGGGTGATGCGTTCTACGCCGTCATGCGGGCGTTCCAGATGCGCCGCACGCGCATGCCGAAGCCCGCCGTCGATCGCGGACAGCACCCCTCCTGAGTCCCGTCGTCACCCTCGTTGCCGGATGCCGCTGAGCTCGCTCCCAGCCCGACCTTGAGGTCGCTGGGTAGCTGGCTCTGAGGCGCCGCCCGGCGAGGCTCAGGCGCCGTCTCCCGGGGCGACTCGCGCGACGAGGTCGGCGAAACCAAGCGGCTCCCGGGTGACCGCGTAGGTGGCGAAGTACAGCTTGGCCACCCCGCCGTCCGCCGCCCGGACGACCTGCAGGACCTCTCCCCGCTCGCGGCCGGCGACGGCGCGGAACCGGTCGTGGGACTCCGGGGCGAAACGCGTCTCCGACAGGGGGTCCTCGGTCAACCGGGACCACAGCTCACCGTCGCGGACGAAGAAGGTGATCGGCGACCCCTCGGACCACCACCGGCCGAGCAGCTCGGCCAGCTCCGGGCGTGGGGTCTCCGGTGCCCACGCCGGCTCGATCGCGGGCTCGGCATCGATCACGGCTTCTACGAGGTCGGTGGCCAGCGCCAGCGGCTCGGCTCCGGCCGTGACGTTGGCGAAGACGATCGCGCCCACGCCCTCACGACGCCGGACCCGCAGCCCGGTGAGGTAGCCGGGCATCGCGCCCCCATGCCCGATGAACACGCGGTCGCCGCGGCGCCCCATGCCGAAGCCGAGCCCATAGGCGCCGGTCCAGCCGTCGACATCGCTCATGATGAGCGGCCGGCACATCTCCTCGATCGTCTCCGGCCGGACCACCCGCTCGTCCGGACGGGCCAGGTAGGCCGCGTAGGCGGCCATGTCGGCGACTGTGGACCACAGGCCGCCCAGGGGCGCGGTCGCGTTGAGGGTGAAGAGGGGCTCCTCCCTGGCTGTGCCGGCGTACGGGTCGACCTGATAGCCCTTGGCCCGGTCCGGCGCCGGGGAGAGGCCGGTCCGCGTCATCCCGAGGGGGTCGAGAATCCGCTCCCGCACGACGTCTTCCCAGGCCTGTCCGGTGATCCGCTCGATCACCTGGCCGAGCAGCCCGTAGGCGAGGTTGGAGTAGTGGAACGCCTGGTGCGCCGGCAGGACCTGCTCGGCCTGGTCCACGCCCGCGAGGAAGGCCTCCTGGTCCGGTGCGCTGAGGCTCTCCCAGATGTAGCCGATGGGTTCGCGCTGCAGGCCGGAGGCGTGCGCCAGCATCTGGCGCAGCTGGATCCGAGCGTGCTTCGTGCCGGGGAGGTGGTCCTCCAGCGTGTCGTCGAGGCTCAGCCTGCCGTCGTCACGGAGGGCCATGACGGCCAGCGCGGTGAAGGTCTTGGTCACCGAGCCGATCAGGAACTGGGTCGAGTCGTCGGCGGGCCCCGGGCCACCGTCGCCGTCTCCGAGACGGGCGGCACCGACGTGGCCCGACCAGACGAGGCTCCCGTCGCGAACGAGGCCCGCGCTGACCACCGGAGAGCGCCACCGTCGCTGGGCCGCGCTCAGCCGAACCAAGAGGTCGCGCTCGACGGATGGACTCAGCGGGGTCGCGGTCACTCGGCAGCCCGCAGGCTCATCGCGCCGTACACGACGGTGTCACCGTGTCGCAGCGTGACGGCCTCCACCCCTGCTTCCAGCAGGTCGCGCCAGGACTCGCCGAGGAAGTTCTCGGCGTCGCTCTGAGTGGGAAACCCCCGAGTCGAGAGGGCTGCGCCCTCCATCGTCTCGCCATGGGCATCGAAGTACAGCCACGTCCAGTCCGAGCTCATGCCGTCACCCTAGACGGTGCGGCTGACCAAGGCGGCACCCCCCGAACCGCTCTGGCCGGCTCGATGCCCACAGGCGACGTGAACCCTGAAACCGGTTGACACCCCAATGGTTTCGAACATATGTTCGATACATGGCGGATGCGGAGATGATCAATGAGCTGCGGGCTCGGCTCGGCGAGGTGCACGCTCGTCACGAGGCTGATTCCCGCGCCGCTGCGGACGCGTTCTGGGCCTCGTTGAGCCAGGCACCCGCTCATCCCTCCCCCACCCAGCAGTCGCCCGCGCATCGGGCTCGGCGACGACCCGGCCGGACAGCCCCTGCCGGCCGGTCGCGCGGCCCTCGGCTGCGTGAGGTCGGCGGCCACCGACGGTCCGGACTGTGGGCGCAGGTGCCGGCTGAGGGTCCACTGCCGTTCCACCCGCGCGAGGTCGAGTCGGTCTGGCTGGATGAGCTCGACCTCGAGGGCGCGGACGCCGAGTGGTTCGAGGCCCGCTTCGCGCATGCGCTGAAGCCCACCGAGCCGCGCGAGCCCACCCGGTCCGTTGAGCCGTGGGAGCGCCGGGCGTCGGAGTTCGACGAGCCGGTGGCGGTCAAGGTCGACGCGATGCTGGGGAGACCGCTGACACGCCACGGCTCGGACGTGCTGGCGCACACCGTGGAGCACCTCGCCGACCTGCGAGCCCAGCAGGACGTCATGCTCGTCAATGTCGTCGCCGAGCTGCAGGCACGCGGTGAGGAGCCGCCGGGCGGGCTCAGGATCACCGACTGGCTCCGCAGCCTGAATCCGGGGATGACCGCAGGGCAGGCCAAGGACGTGGTCGCCGTCGCCCAGGCGATCACCCGACCACGCTGGGACGAGCTGAGCGCGAGGGTCACGATGCAACACGTCAGCATCGCCAAGGCGGCGCGGATCATCGAGTTCCGAGAGCGGAACGAGCCGGTCGCCGACCCTCCCGAGCTGACCGTGGCGGTGCACGAGCTGGTGACCCGGGCCCCGGAGCTCATCCACGAGGACTTCACGGCCTTGGTGCGCCACCATACCGAGCAGGTCCGGCCGCCGCGCGACGATGACCGCCTGGATCAGGGCCGCCGGGCCGCGCGGGGACTGTGGTTCGACCAGTCGAACCGGACCGGAATGGTCGCGATGCGCGGCGTGCTCGACCCCGAGGCCGCCGCGGTCATCAAGTCGGCCATCGACCCGCTGTCCGTGCCGAGCCCCATGACTGACGAGAACGGTCACGCCCTGGCCCCGGACCCGCGGACGCCGGCCACCCGGCGCGCCGACGCGTTGCTGGAGATCGTGGCGCGCGGCGTGGCGGCCGGCGAGTCCCTCCCGGGCACCGACAAGGCGAAGGTCGTCGTCACCATCGACCACGACGTGCTGGCCGGACGGGTGCGAGGGACCGGCCTGGCCACGACGGCCGACGTCCTCTCCACCGACACGGTTCGCAGACTCGCCTGTGACGCCGCGATCATCCCGATGGTGCTCGGCGGACGCAGCGAGCCCCTCGACGTCGGCCGACAACACCGCCTGGTCACGGCGAGTCAACGGGTCGCTTTGTGGCACCGCGACCGCGGCTGCAGCTACCCCGGCTGCACCATCCCGGCGGCGTGGACCGACGCACACCATGTGACGCACTGGTCCGACGGCGGCAGCACCAGCCTGGACAACCTTGCCCTGCTCTGTCGCCGGCACCACAGCCACGTCCACCGCCACGACCTCACCGCGAGCATCACCCCTGACCACGTCACCTGGCACACGTGATCAGCCAGCCCGCGTCACCTGGCACGCGCGATCACCCCGGTGTCGCCAAGGTCACCCTCACCGTGGGGCGCGGCGTTTGACGCGCCTCGGCTCCGTCTGTCACGGTTCGACGTACCGATGGGCAATGGGGCAAGCCGGTGAGATTCCGGCGCTGACCCGCAACCGTGATCCTGACATCGACACCCTCGATGCCGGGCAGCCGGAAAACCCGTGCGCATCCGGCTCCTCATCAGTCTGTCGTGGAAAGCGGACCGGAGACACCAGGCCACAGGACCACCCTCCGACCTCGGTGCCCCACCGCAAGGAGGTCAACGTGTCCTTTGCCCATCGCGTTCCCGTACGGGTCGCCCTCATCGCCGTGCTCGCCGCGGCCATCAGCCTGCTGTCCCTGGCGCCCGCGCACGCTGCCGCTTACCGGTTCTGGGGCTTCTACCAGCTCACCGACGGCCAGTGGGCCTTCGCGCAGAAGGGTCCCGACCAGATCGTCCCCGAGGACGGGTCCGTCGAGGGCTGGCGTTTCGCCGTGGCCGACATGAACGACACCCGCTTCCCGCGGGCGACCCTGACGTTCGACCAGCTCTGTGGCTCGACCGCCGCCGAGACCGGCAAGAAGCGCGTCGGCCTCATCGTCGACTTCGGACGCCCGGCCGATGCTGCGGACGGCGCCACTCCCCCGGAGCCCCAGGCCTCCTGCGCCGTCGTCCCCGCCGACGCGACCAGCACCGACGTGCTCGCAACGGCAGGCGAGCTCCGCGTCGAGAACAGCCTGATCTGTGCCGTCGCCGGCTACCCGGC
Organism: Intrasporangium calvum; assembly: GCF_028446585.1. Classification (GTDB taxonomy): domain Bacteria; phylum Actinomycetota; class Actinomycetes; order Actinomycetales; family Dermatophilaceae; genus Intrasporangium; species Intrasporangium calvum_A. Next base: position 2,550 of record NZ_JAPFQL010000106.1, on the reverse strand, counting down.
CGCGGACTGTGGCGGCGAGGTGAAGGAGCTCAGCGCGGAGGCCAAGGCGGCCGACACTCCCGTGCAGGTCGCAGCGCCCGCTGCCCCCGCAGCGACGAGTGCTGCCCCGACGCCCGAGGCGACGACAGCCAACGCCCCCGCCGAGGAGACGTCCAGCGGGACGAGCACAGCGGCATACGTCATCGCTGCACTGACGCTGCTGGCCCTGCTCGTCCTCGTCATCGCGCGCTCTCGCGCAGCGCGCCGCGGCCAGGGCTGAGCCCGGGCTCCGACCGTGACCGCCCGTGAGCGGCTCCAGCACCCCGCAGCCTGGTGGCTGTGGGGTCTGGGGCTCGCCACGGCCGCGTCTCGGACGACCAATCCCGTGGTTCTCCTGCTCGTCATCGGCGTCTGCGTCGTCGTCGTCCTCGAGCGTCGGGACCCATCCACCCCGAACCCCCTCGCAGCCTTTCTCTTCATCGGGGCCGCGATTCTCGTCTTCCGCATCGTGATGACCGCGGTGCTCGGCAACGGGATCAGGGGCGAGACGGTGCTCGTCACCCTCCCGCGCATCCCGTTGCCCGAATGGGCCGCGAGCATCCGGATCGGCGGCCCGGTCTCGTTGGAGAGTCTCCTCTACGCCTCCTACGACGCGCTGCGCCTCGCGGCCATCCTGGCGTGCGTCGGCGCGGCCAACGCCCTGGCCAGTCCGCGGCGGCTTCTTCGATACCTGCCGGCGACGCTCTACGACGTCGGCACGGCCGTCGTCGTCGGGCTCACCTTCGCTCCCCAGCTGCTGACCGACGCCCGTTCGGTCCGGTCGGCGCGCGCCCTGCGCGGGCACGACGGGCGGGGCATGCGCGAGCTCGCCAGACTCGCGGTCCCCGTCCTGGAGACAGCGTTCGAGCGGTCGCTCGGACTGGCCGCGTCGATGGAGTCCCGCGGCTACGGGCGTGCGGTCCGAGCCAGCGCCGGCGGCCGGCGCGCTGCGTCCGCCCTCGCGCTCGCGGGCGTGCTCGGTGTCCTGGCCGGCCTCTACGGGCTGCTCGACAGTTCCGTCGGGGGCGTCCTCGGCCTGCCGCTGCTCCTCACCGGGCTCATCGTGGCAACGGCCAGCCTCGTCGTGGGTGCCTCGAGGGACGGGCGGTCAGGACACCGGCGGGACCGCTGGACGTGGACCGAGTCCATGACGGTGGCGTGCGGCGCCCTCGCCGGTGGGGTGCTCATCGTCGCTGCAGCGGGGGGCTGGCCCGGTGTCGTGCCGAGCCAGCGGGCCGAGCTTCCCCCGGTCCCCCTGCTTGCCGTCCTGGCCGTGCTCGCCGCTGCGCTCCCCGCTTGGTTCACGCCCAGACCCCGGAGGGTCGCATGATCACCTTCGACCACGTGAGCGTCCGTTACGCCGACGCCGCCGAGCCGAGTCTCCGGGACGTCAACCTGCGCATCCCGGAGGGCGAACTCGTCCTCGTGGTGGGTCCCACGGGCAGCGGCAAGTCCACGCTGCTTCGGTGCATCAACGGCCTCGTCCCCCACTTCAGCGGCGGGACCCTCACGGGCGAGGTCGCCGTGGACGGCCACTCGACCGCCACTCATCGACCCCGCGACCTGGCCACCGTCGTCGGGCTCGTCGAGCAGAACCCCACCGCCACGTTCGTCACCGATGTCGTGGAGGACGAGATCGCCTACGGCATGGAGACGATGGGCCTCGACCCCACGACCATCCGCCGGCGCATCGAGGAGACGCTCGACCTCTTCGGCCTGACCCCGCTGCGTCACCGTCCTCTCACCTCGCTCTCCGGAGGGCAGCAGCAGCGCGTGGCCATCGCGTCCGTCTTCGCCGCAGGCCCCCGGATCCTCGTCCTCGACGAGCCGACCTCGGCGCTCGACCCGGTGGCCGCCGAGGAGGTGCTGGCCTCGCTGCACCGCATCGTTCACGACCTCGGGGTGACCGTCGTCCTGGCCGAGCATCGCCTCGAGCGCGTGGTGCACCACGCGGACGGAGTCATCCTCATCGACGAGGGCCGCACCTCGGACCTGCTCGACCCTTCGGTGGCGATGGCCAGCTCGCCGATCCATCCGCCACTGGTGGCCCTGTCGCGCCTCGCCGAGTGGTCGCCCACTCCCCTGTCGATCCGGGACGCCCGTCGCCGGGCGATCGAGCTGCGGGAGCGGCTGGCCGCGGTGGCGCCCGTGGACTCATCGGCGGGGCCCACTGACGAGTCCGTGCGACTGACGGGAGCGCGGGTGCTGCGAGGGGGCAGCCCCGTCATCGAGGACCTGTCGCTGACTCTCGCGGCAGGGACGGTCACCGCGCTCATGGGGCGCAACGGCGCGGGCAAGTCGACGCTCTTGTCCGCCCTGGCCGGGCAGCTGCCCCTTTCCCGGGGATCGGCCCGGATCAGCGCCGCCGGGCAGTGGACCGACCCGTCCGCGCTGCCCGCCCGACGTCGGGTCGCCGTCGTCGGCCTGGTGCCCCAGCAGCCGGAGCTGCTGCTCTACACCGACTCCGTGGCGGCAGAGTGCGCGGCGGCCGACGCCGACTTCGGGGTGCCCGCCGGCACCACCGCCCTGCTC
>NZ_JAPFQL010000105.1 GCF_028446585.1 Intrasporangium calvum | reverse complement strand
GGGTGGTCGGGCCCGCCTTCGCGAGAGAGAGCGTCAGCTCACTTGAGCTCGACGGTGGCGCCGGCGCCCTCGAGCTGCTCCTTGGCCTTCTCGGCCGCAGCCTTGTCGACCTTCTCGAGGACGGGCTTGGGGGCGCCGTCAACGAGGTCCTTGGCCTCCTTGAGGCCGAGGCTCGTGAGCGCGCGGACCTCCTTGATGACCTGGATCTTCTTGTCGCCGGCGGCCATGAGAACGACGTCGAACTCGTCCTTCTCCTCCTCGGCGGCCGCGCCGCCGTCGCCGGCAGCCGGGGCGCCGGCAGCCGCAACGGCGACCGGAGCGGCGGCGGTGACCTCGAAGGTCTCCTCGAAGAGCTTCACGAACTCGGAGAGCTCGATGAGGGTCATCTCCTTGAAAGCGTCAAGGAGCTCGTCGGTGCTGAGCTTCGCCATGATGGCTTCCTTCCTGTTACTTGCCGTGAGTGGCGGTTTGGTGAATGAGCGGACGCGCGTAACGCGTCAGCCCTCGTCGCCACCCTCGGCGACGTCGGTGGTTGCCTCGTCGGCCGGAGCGGCCTCCGCGGCGGGGCTCTGTGCCTCGACCTTCGCGCGCAGGGCGTCGACGGTGCGAACGGCCTGCGAGAGAGGCGCGACAAAGAGGTAAGCAGCCTTGTTGAGGGAGCCCTTCATGGCACCCGCAAGCTTGGCCAGGAGAACCTCGCGGGACTCGAGGTCCGCGAGCTTCGTGATGTCCTCGGCGGTCAGCGGCTTGCCGTCGAGGACGCCAGCCTTGATCACGAGGAGGGGGTTTGCCTTGGCGAAGTCACGCAGGCCCTTGGCCGCCTCGACCGGGTCACCGGTGACGAAGGCGATGGCAGTCGGGCCCTGGAGCTGGCCCTCGAAAGCCGTGATACCGGCTTCCGCTGCAGCCTTCTCGGTCAGCGTGTTCTTGACCACGGCGTAGGTTGCGTGCTCTCGGATCGAGTTGCGCAGCGTCGAGAGCTGCTTCACGGTCAGGCCGCGGTACTCGGTGAGAACGGCCGCGCCGGACTCCCGGAACTTGTCCGCGATCTCGGCGATGGCAGCGGTCCTTTCGGACTTGCTCATCTGGGCCTCCTTCCCTTGCGTCGTGCCACAGGCGGAAGGATCCGAGGGGCCCACACGAAAAGAGCCCCGGCGCAGGCGCACGGGGCTCACAAGAACATACGGATCGTATGCTGCTGGGCTGAGTGTCCTGCGCTGGCTGCCCACATCGTGTGGAACCTTCGGGAGGGGCGTGGTGCCCACGTCCTCCAACCGGCGGTCATTGGTCGGTAGTAAGCGTACGGGCTGATGGCCGGGCGGCCAAATCGGCGGAGGGTGGGCCCCTCAGGAGATCTCGCGACGGGTCCAGCGGAAGGCGCCCAGGAGTCCCGGCACGACGATCCACAGAGCACAGGCCGTGCCGAGCTGGGCCAGCTGGGTGGGCGTCAGGGGGCTGGGTCCCGTCAGCGGCGTCATGGCGTCGTTGATGCTGAGCCAGGGAACCAGCGGACCGTTGCCGAGCAGCGACGTGAACACGAGAGTGCCCAGCGTCGGGACGAGCAGGAACCCGGCGACCGACGCCGCCGTGTGCTGGATGAGCGCACCCAGTGCGGCACCCTGCGCGGAGCCGAGCAGAAGCAGGGCCGAGAGACCCGTCACCTGCCACCAGGACAGGTCCCAGTCCGGCGTTCGCCCGCTTGACGCGGAGGTGAGGAACGTCGTGAGGGCGGCGGCCGCCAGCGCGAGCATGATGAGCACCGTCGCGAGCACGAGCCCCCCGACCACCTTGGCGGCCAGGACCCGCCCGCGCCGGGGCTCGAGCACGAAGGTGATGACACTCGTCCCGGTCGACCACTCGGTCGTGACCCCCAGGATCGTGATGATGGGAAGAAGCACTCCCAACGGCATGGCCCCGACCGCGAAGGCGTCGGCGAACCCCCCGGCACCGCCCATCAGCGCACCGGCGCCGTAGACGGTCAGGACGACGCCCAGCAACCACCGGCCCGCCCTAGTGTCCACCTGCTTGCGGGCCTCGACCTCGACGAGGCGACCGAACGAGGGCCGTCCCGGCCGTGGCAGATCAGAGGCGGGCATTGGTCGCCTCCTTCGTGAGGGAGGACTCGGACGCGGAGGCCGGTGCAGTTCCGACCACGACGTCCTCCAGGCTCAGCTGTGGGCTCAGGCACAGCTCGTGCACGACCAGGCCGGCGTCGCGGGCGACGGTGCCGACGAGCGGGGGCACAGCCGCCACGACCAGACCGTGGTGCGGTTGCATCCGGTAGGCCAGTCCGGCACTGGACAGCGCTCGAGCCAGGGCCTGGTCGTCCTCCGTGCTCACCCGGCACCACGTGCCGCCGGTGACCTCGGCGCCCGCGCCACTCGCCACCACCTCCCCGCCCCTGAGGACGACGACGCGGTCGGCGATGCGCTCCACCTCGGAGAGGGCGTGCGAGGAGAGCAGGACGGTGCCTCCGCGGTCGGCCAGACCACTCAGCAACGTCCGGAGCCAGCGAACCCCCTGGGGATCCAGTCCGTTGGCCGGCTCGTCGAGGATGAGTACCTCGGGGTCGCCGAGCAGTGCGTGGGCGAGACCGAGTCGCTGACGCATCCCGAGCGAGAACTGGCCGACGCGTTTGCCCGCGGCCTCGGAGAGCCCGACGACCTCCAGGCACTCCTCGGCACGTTGCGCGCGGATGCTCATGAGCCGTGCAGACAGGCGCAGGGTCTCCCTGGCGGTTCGGCCGGGATGGAAGGCGCCCGAGTCGAGCAGGATGCCGACGCGGCGGGGGTCCGGGAGGTCCCTGAATCGCCTCCCGAGGACGGTTGCGCTCCCCCGGTCCGCCTCGGCCAGACCGACGATGACTCGCAGGCTCGTCGACTTGCCGGACCCGTTGGGGCCGAGGAAGCCTGTCACCGCGTGCGGAGCGGCATCGAACGTGACCCCCGTGAGCACCGACCGGGACCCGTAGGACTTGGTCAGCCCCTCGACCCGAATCATGACGTGCTCTCGTCGCGCGAGGCGGCGGCCCGTTCCCAGGGGTTCGTCACGCGCAGCACCAGCAGGATGAGCAGCGCGACGCCCAAACCGGCCAGCCAGTGCACGACGCGCGGGAGGTCGGCGTACCACCCGACGTTGCGGTCGAGGAAGAGGACAGCGAGGGGAATCAGCGGGAGGGCGAGGGCATACCAGCCCTGGCGCAGCTTTTCTCGGCGCACAGCGCTCCTTTGTCGGTTGTGCGAGAGGGCGGGTCGCGCCCTGGCCCCCGGGATGCCCCCGCGGCGACGATGACAACGATCACCGAGCGGCGCTGGTGGGCGCATCGGCCGCTGGCATCGTCTTTGCTGTCCGGAGTCTCGGGTGGACCCCCTACCAAGGTCGCGGCCGCGTCCGACCGGCGCCGGGACCGTGTCAGGTGGTTGGGTGAGGAGGGGTTGCCTACACTCGGCCCATGGTCGGGGGCGTCAGGGGTGAGCTCCGCGCGGGCGGCAGCGCCCGGTCGCGGCTGACATCGCTGACCCTCACTCTCACCGCGCTCGTCGGCGGCTGGAGCCTGCTGGGTTCCGAGATCGCGGAAGCTGCACGCGCGCAGGCCGGCCTGAGCCCGACGGCCCACGGCCTGTTGGGGCTGGACGCGGTCGCCGGGCACCTCGCCCTGCTGGCCCTCTGGCAGACCAGGCGGCGGCAGCTGCGGCCCTCTCACGTCGCGCCCGCCCTGCTCCTCACCGCTGTCTCCTCCTTCGCGGTCGCGCCCGCACTCATCTGGCTGGCAGTTCTCCGGGAGCCCGCTCGACGCATCCGGACGGTGGCGGGCGCAGCGGTGGCCCTGGGAATGACCGCGCACGAGCTGGTGGTCCGGTCGTGGATCTTCGGTGCGGCCACGACACTCGGCCCAACCCTGGGAGTGGCGCTCGCCAGCCTCGTCGCCACCGGTGCAGCCGTGGCAGTCGGATCGTTCGTCGCCTCGCGGCGGGCCCAGCTGGAGGCCGCCGTCGCCCGAGCGCACCTGGCGGAGCGCAGCCGCATCGCCCGCGAGATGCACGACTCGCTGGCCCACCGGCTGTCCATCGTCGCACTGCATGCGGGCGCCATGGCGACCCGCCCCGACCTGCCGCGCGAGACACACGCCGAGTCGAGCCGCGTCGTCCACCGCACGGTTCACCAAGCCCTCGAAGAGCTCCGCTCGACTCTCGGCAGCCTCCGTGCCTCGGGCGGCGCGGAGTCGCTCGAGGCGCCGGGGCTGTCCGATCTGCCGATGCTCATCGCGGAGGCACGCCTGCATGGGCAGGTCTCGGTGAGCGACCAGGGCGGGTTCCTCACGCCCACCAGTCCTGTCGGACCCGTCGTCGGCGGCCAGCTCTACCGGATCATCCAGGAGACCCTGACCAATGCCCGCAAGCACGCGCCGCGCGCACCTGTGGAGATCACCGTGCGCGACGCGGGTGACGGTGAGCTGTTCCTCGAGGTGACCAACCCCCTGTCCAGCAGCCTTGAGCGATCCGGAGGGACCAGCGGCCAGGGCTACGGTCTCATCGGCATGTCCGAACGCGCCAAGTCCCTGGGTGGGACGCTGTCAGCGGGACCCCATACGGGCCGCTTCGTGGTGCTGGCGACCCTCCCGACGACCGAGCGCAGGGTGGAGCGACCATGACCACGGAGCTGGACGTGTCCGCCGACCAGCAGGGCCGGCGCAGCCTGCGCGTCGTCATCGTCGACGACGATCCCCTGGTCCGTTCCGGCCTCCGGCTCATCCTCGGCGCCGCCCCGGACGTCGACGTCGTCGGGGAAGGCCGGGACGGCGCGGAAGCTGCGGATCTCGCCGAGCGACTGTGCCCCGACGTCGTGCTGATGGACATCCGGATGCCTGGCACGGACGGCGTCGCGGCGACCCCTGAGGTGCTGGCCCGTTGCCCGTCCGCCCGGGTCCTCGTCCTCACGACCCTCGACAGCGACACCCTCGTCCTGCGCGCCCTTCGGGCCGGAGCACGAGGGTTCCTCCTCAAGGATGACGCCCCCGTGCGCCTGCTCCCGGCTCTTCGTGAAGTGGCCCGGGGGGAGCATGCCCTCTCCCCGGGCGCCATGTCGCTCCTGGTCGCCGCGGCGACCCGGCCCGACCGGAGCGACCGGCAGGCCGTGGCGGATCACGCCCTAGCCTGCCTCACCCCTCGCGAGCGCGAGGTGGCCCTGGCGGTCGGCCAGGGCCGTTCCAATGCCGAGATCGCCGCAGACCTCCACCTCAGCCTCCCCACCGTCAAGGCCCACGTGTCGCGCGTCATGGAGAAGCTCGGCGTCGGCAACCGGGTCCAGCTCGCCCTGGAAGTGCACGGACTGCGGTGACGGGCTCTTTGCGGGCGAGACCCGGCGCGGGTGCTCGTCTTCACGTCCGGCGTGTCCTAGCGTGAGCAGCATGCGAGAGCAGGCGAGGGCCCGGCCTGCGACCTCCGTGCGCCGACTACGCCTCCAGCGGGCCGCAGCGGCGACGGCCGTCGCCGCCTGCCTCGTCGCCAACGTGTGGGTGGTGGCGCGGGCCTCGAACGAGTCGGGTGCCAGTGGTGCCCTCGCGGCGATCGGCAAGGTGTCGACCGAGGTCGGTCTCCGCTCCAAGGGTCCGGCAGCGCCCTCTGCCGCGAAGAAGCCAGCCCCACCACGAGTGGTCGAACGAGGCAGCGGGACGCTGACTCCGGTGACGATCCCGGGGGATGCCCTGACGACCGCCGACACGGGCCGCCCGGTGCGGATCAGCATCGAGGCGGAAGGCGGGCTCGAGGTCGACCCTGCCGAGTTCGCGACGATGGTGGCCCAGACCTTGACGGACCCACGTGGCTGGCAGCAGGTCGACGACGTCCGGTTCGTGGCGGTCTCCCCCGAGGAGATCCAGGGCGGCGCGCAGGTCGATCTGCGGATCGCGCTGGCCAGCCCCGACACCACCGACCGGCTCTGCGCTCCGCTGCAGACTCGAGGACAGGTCAGCTGCCACAACGGCGGACGCGCGGTCATCAACCTGCGCCGTTGGCAGCTCGGCGTCGCGGCCTACGGGTCTGACCTGGCCGCCTATCGCAGCTACCTCGTCAACCACGAGGTGGGTCACGGCCTCGGCCATGGTCACGACTACTGCGGCGGCCCGGGCCAGGTCGCCCCGGTGATGATGCAGCAGACCTACGGCCTCAAGGGCTGTACCGCTTGGCCCTGGCCGGCTGCCAAGGCAGACACCACGTGATGTGACAACGCGACGGCCCGCCGTCCCCGGTGGGGAGGCGGGCCGTCGGTGCACGCAGGATCAGCCCTGCGCGTCCTCCTCTACGAGGAGGTTGCGGGTCTTGGTGTGGTCGAGCGGGATGCCCGGGCCCATCGTCGTGCTGATGGTCGCCTTCTCGATGTAGCGGCCCTTGGAGCTGGACGGCTTGAGACGGAGGATCTCCTCGAGCGCGGCGGCGTAGTTCTCGACGAGCGCCTTCTCGTCGAAGGACGCCTTGCCGATGATGAAGTGGAGGTTCGCGTGCTTGTCGACGCGGAACTCGATCTTGCCGCCCTTGATGTCGGTGACCGCCTTGGCCACGTCCATCGTCACGGTGCCGGTCTTGGGGTTCGGCATGAGGCCACGCGGACCGAGGACCTTACCCAGACGGCCGACCTTGCCCATCATGTCGGGCGTCGCGACGACGGCGTCGAAGTCGAGCCAGCCACCGGTGATCTTCTCGATCATGTCGTCGGAGCCGACGAAGTCGGCGCCCGCCTCACGAGCAGCTTCGGCCTTGTCGGCGTTGGCGAACACGAGGACGCGGGCCGTCTTGCCGGTGCCGTGCGGCAGGTTGACCGTGCCGCGGACAGCCTGGTCGGCCTTGCGCGGGTCGACGCCGAGGCGCATGGCGACCTCGACCGTCTCGTCGTACTTGGCCTTGGCCGTCTGCTTGGCGACGCGGACTGCCTCGAGCGGGGCGTAGACCTTGCCGGGCGTGACGAGCTCGGCGGCTGCGCGGTAGTTCTTGCTGCGCTTCATGATGCTCCTTGGTTCTTGGTGTGGAGTCGTGGTGCTGGGCCAGCGCTGGCCCTCCCACTGCCCAACAGCATGTCGTATGCCGCTGGGCTGGCTTCAGGGCTGACGCGCGGTCAGAGCCCTGAGCCCATTCGTCACTCTTCCTCACCTTCCGCTTCGGCCGGGTGCCTCGCAAGCTCGGCCCCCAACCTCCGCTGCAGGTTCGTCAGAGCTCCGTGTCAATGCCCATCGAGCGAGCGGTGCCGGCGATGATGCGCGCCGCCATCTCCTCGTCGTGGGCGTTGAGGTCTTCCATCTTCTGGCGGGCGATCTCGAGGACCTGCTCGCGCGAGAGCTTGGCGACCTTGGTCTTGTGCGGCTCACCTGAGCCCTTGGGGACGCCCGCAGCCTTCTTGATCAGCTCGGCGGCCGGCGGGGTCTTCGTGATGAAGGTGAACGAGCGGTCTTCGTAGACCGTGATCTCGACCGGGATGACGTTGCCGCGCTGGGACTCCGTCGCGGCGTTGTACGCCTTGACGAACTCCATGATGTTGACACCGTGCTGACCGAGCGCGGGGCCGACGGGCGGGGCGGGCGTGGCCTGACCGGCCTGGATCTGCAGCTTGATGAAGCCGGAGACCTTCTTCTTGGGGGGCATGACTGCCTACCTTCGTGGTTGTGGGCCGACGCCAGTCCTGTCGGTATGGGCGATGACCCGGTTGCATGGACCGGCATCAGGAAGCGGTGCCGGTTGTTCTGTGGACCGCAGCCCACAAGTCTTCTATTGTGCCGCACGTTTCACGCAGGCGTGACCATGCGGGCCTTTCGGGGGCACTCGGGGGCGCAGGCCGGCCGCGGCCGTGGGCCCCCTTGCGTTCAGATCTTGGCGACCTGTCCGAAGGAGAGCTCCACCGGGGTCTCGCGGCCGAAGATCGAGACGAGCACCTTGAGCTTCTGGGTGTCGGCGTTGATCTCGGAGATGGTCGCCGGAAGGGTCTCGAAGGGGCCCTCCATGACGGTGACCGACTCGCCGACCTCGAAGTCGACGACGGCGGCCGGCTTCGGCGCGGTGCTCTTCGAGGCTGCGGCGCCACCGGTCTCGGCGGGAACCTCGAGGTTCGGCGCCAGCATCGTGAAGACCTCGTCGATGGACAGCGGAACCGGCTGGTGGGCGTTGCCCACGAAGCCCGTCACACCCGGGGTGTGGCGCACGGCGCCCCAGCTCTCGTCGGTCAGGTCCATCCGGACGAGCACGTAGCCGGGCATCCGCACGCGGCGGACGAGCTTCTTCTGCCCGTTCTTGATCTCGGTCACCTCTTCCATGGGGACCTCGATCTCGAAGATGTAGTCCTCCATGTTGAGGGTCTGGATGCGCGTCTCGAGGTTCGCCTTGACCCGGTTCTCGTAGCCGGCGTACGAGTGGACGACGAACCAGTCGCCGACGCGCGAGCGCAGGTCGGCCTTGAACGCCGCCACCGGGTCCTGCTCGACGGCAGACGCGGGGGTCGACTCAGCGGTCGACTCGGCCTCGGCGGACGCGTCCTCGAGGTCGTCCGCGGCGGACTCCTCGGTCACCTCGGCCTCGGTCTCCGCAGCCGACTCCGCGTCCACCACATCGTCGAGCGGCGCATCGAAGGAGCGGTCCGCGTCGGCCTCGGCGGCCGTGGTGTCGCTCTCGGCGTACTCGGTGTCAACGCCCTGCTGGGCGAACTGGTCGGACACGCTCTGACCTACTTCCTTGCTGGTTGGTTCTGCTCTGGGCTCGGGCCGACTAGAGCGTCTAGCCCGCCAGGGCCCACGACACGAGCTTGCTCCACCCGAGGTCGAGCCCGGAGACGAGGGCCATGATCACCAGCACGAAGACGATCACGACGGAGGTGTACCGAACGAGTTCGGGCCCGGTCGGCCGCACCACCTTGCGCAGTTCGTCCAGGATCTGGCGCACGAAGAGGCTGATCGCACCGAAGAGCCGTGAGACCGGGTTGCCACCCGCCGCCTTGTCGGCCCGGCCGGACCCACGCTTGGCGCTCGTCTCCGTCACGATTCCTACTTTCTGTCTTGGGTGCAGCCCGCGACAGCACCCCGACCGCATCTGGCGAGGTGATGAGCCGCGTGCCGCCACGCACGACGACCACTCTGGAACGCAGGGCAAGAGGGACTCGAACCCCCAACCGCTGGTTTTGGAGACCAGTGCTCTACCAATTGAGCTATTGCCCTTCACCGGGTCTCGTTGGGGGATTCCCGGCGGAACGGCAGCCAGCAGCATGGCCAGCGCGCCGTCCGAAGGTCGATCATACGGGACAGAGCCGAGCATGGCGAACCGGGCTGCGACAGGAGAGGCTCACGGTCCACCGGCATGCGGACGACGGGCGACGGGACCCGGTGCAGGTGGGAGGATCGACGCGTGACGACGCATGCGCCCTTGGCAGACCTCACCGACGACGAGCTGACCCGGTTCCTCCAGGACCGGCAGGCGGCCTACGACCGGCTGCGGGGGGAGGGCCTCAAGCTCGACCTGACGCGGGGCAAGCCCGCGCCTGAGCAGCTCGACCTGTCGGATGCCCTCCTTGGCCTGCCGACCTCGACGAAGGACCGCGCCGGCACGGACGTGCGCAACTACGGCGGCCTCGAGGGCCTGCCGCAGCTGCGCGAGATCTTCGCCGAGCTGCTCGGCACGAGCCCGTCCCAGGTCATCGTCGGAGGGAACTCCAGCCTGAGCATGATGCAGACGACGATCGTCAACTTCCTCCTCCATGGCGGGGTCGACTCCCCGCGCCGCTGGGTGGAGGAGGAGAAGGTGCGCTTCATCTGCCCCGTCCCGGGCTACGACCGCCACTTCTCCCTCGTCGCCTCCTTCGGCATCGAGCTGGTCACGGTCGACATGCACGCCGACGGCCCCGACATGGCGGCGGTCGAGGCACTGGTCAAGGACGACCCCACCATCAGGGGGATCTGGATCGTCCCCACCTACTCCAACCCCACCGGCGCCGTCGTGTCCCAGGAGATCGCGGCGCGGCTCGCGGCGATGCCGACCGCCGCCCCGGACTTCACGATCTTCTGGGACAACGCCTACGCCTTCCACCACCTCACCGAGGACGAGGCCAAGAGCGCCGACATCCTCTCCCTCACCGCTGCTTCCGGGCACCCCAACCGGGCCATCGTCTTCGCGTCGACGTCGAAGATCACCTACGCCGGCTCAGGGGTGGCCGTGCTCGCAACGAGCGAGGCCAACATCGCCTGGTACCTCAAGCACCTCTCCATGGCCTCGATCGGTCCGGACAAGGTCAACCAGCTGCGTCACGCCGAGTTCTTCGGCTCTGCCCAGGGGGTGCGGGACCACATGGCGAAGCACCGCGAGATCCTCGCCCCGAAGTTCGCCGCCGTCGACGCTGCCCTGACCGACGAGCTCGCCGGCCGCGGCGTCGCCGAGTGGAGCCACCCCACTGGCGGCTACTTCGTCAACCTCGACGTCCTCGACGGCACCGCGTCGCGGGTCGTGCAGCTGGCCAAGGAGGCCGGCATCGCCCTCACCCCCGCAGGTGCGTCCTTCCCCCATGGGCAGGATCCCCGTGATCGCAACATCCGGCTCGCACCGAGCTTCCCCGGACTCGACGAGGTGCGCACGGCCATGGCCGGCGTGGCCACGTGCGTCGCGCTCGCCGCTGCGGAGAAGGTTGCGGCAGATCGCGACTTGCGGGTAGGGGCAGGGCAGAGCGCGTCCTGACCGCTGAACCAGGAAGGAACCGAGCATGAGCGGCATCGAGCCCAACGAGAGCATCTCCGACGACCTCACCACCTTCAGCGTGGACGACGAGGACCAGCTGCAACCGGAGGACACCCTCGTCGGTGACGAGGTCGAGGACGCCCTCGACCGCGGCTACTCCCCTGCGGACAGCCCGCGGGGTGCCAACGCGTTCGGCACCACGCCGTACGAGCAGTCGCTGGACGAGACGATCGACCAGCGCATCCTGCAGGAGGAGCCGGACCCGACCTCGGCCTACGGCGCTCCCGACAACGAGAGCGGGCTCGACGAGGACGACCGGGTCGGCGGCGACGACCCGGACGCCATCGACGCCGAGGACGACTGGCTCGGCGACAGCGAGGTCGGCTCGCGCCGGGCCGGCCGACTCGTGGCCGACGACGAGGGGGCCCACGAGGACGCCGAGAAGCAGTCGTGGGCTCGCGACGTCGGGGTCGACGGGGCGGCCGCGTCGGCCGAGGAGGCTGCGGTCCACATCATCGAGGAGTGAGTTCGCCGCGGTCCGCGCGACCTCTGACGGCCGGTCCCGCTGTGCTGCCAGACTGGCCCGCATGACCGGCTCGGATCGCTTGGTGGAGGTGCTGCCCAAGGCGCACCTCCACCTGCATTTCACCGGGTCGATGCGCGTCGACACGGTGCGGGACCTCGCGGCCAAGCACGGCATCCGGCTGCCTGACGCACTTCTCGGCGACTGGCCGCCCAGGCTCGCCAAGGCCACCGATGAGCGGGGCTGGTTCCGTTTCCAGCGTCTCTACGACGCGGCCCGCGCCTGTGTCCGGGGCGAGGAGGACATGCGCCGCATCGTCCGGGAGGCGGCCCTGGACGACGCCGCGGAGGGGTCGCGCTGGCTCGAGATCCAGGTCGACCCGACGTCATACGCCCCATTCGTTGGAGGGATCACCCCGGCACTGGAGATCGTGCTCGACGAGGCCCGTGCCGTTTCGGCCTCCGGCGAGATCGGGGTGGGCGTCGTCGTCGCCGCCAGCCGGATGCGGCATCCGCTGGAGGCGAGGACCCTCGCCCGGCTCGCGGCGCGGCATGCGGGATCCGGCCCGGGCGAGGTGGTCGGGTTCGGGCTGTCCAACGATGAGCGTCGCGGCCTCGTGGCGGACTTCGCGCCGGCCTTCGGAATCGCGAGACGGGCCGGCCTGGCGCTCGTCCCGCACGGTGGCGAGCTGCTCGGCGCCCAGTCCGTGATGGAGACGCTCGAGCACCTCGGGCCCGACCGCATCGGGCACGGCGTGCGTTCCGTCGAGGACCCGCAGGTCCTCGACGCTGTCGCCGCCGCCGGGGTCGCGTTGGAGGTCTGCCCGGGCAGCAACGTGGCCCTGGGCGTGTACGCCGACCCTGAGGATGTCCCGCTTCGCCGGATCATGGAAGCGGGGGTCCGGGTGGCCCTGGGCGCCGACGACCCGCTCCTGTTCGGGAGCCGGCTGTCCTCGCAGTACACGGCCGCGCGCTCCCTCGGCTGCTCCGATGCCGAGCTCGCCGAGCTGGCACGCGGCTCCATCCTGGCCAGTCGCGCCCCAGATGGCGTGCGTCGCGCCGCGCTGGAGGACATCGATGCGTGGCTCACGCCCTCGTCCGGGAAGCCCGCAGGACCACCGCGATGAGCCGGACGCGGCAGCCCTCGGTTTGCCCGAGGCCGGGTGCGCCGTTCATGCTGGAGCGGATATGACGACACACACGCAGCTCACCGCGAGCCCCCGCAGCGCCCGGCCGAACCGACTCCGACGCCTTGCGTCGGTCGCCGCACTGGCACCGCTCCTCGCCGTCGCCGCCTGCAGCGGCGAGGCCCCGGTGACGGCGAACCCCACCCGCCGCCCTGCGGCGACAGCAGCGTCCACGTCGACCCCGGGCTCGACCTCGACGACCGCGACGGCGACGGAGACGACGGCGACTCCGGAGGCCGAGCCGACTCGGAGCAAGGTGAGCGTGCGCCTCGAGGTGCCCACCCTGGGCCACGTCATCAAGGTGCACCGGGTCGTCCGCAACATCACCTGGCCCGAGGGCAACCCGGTCGCGGAGGAGGCCTTCGAGCTGGTCGGGATCCGCGTCACGCTCGCCGCGGGTGACCGGTTCACCGCGACCCTGGCGCCGAGCCAGCTCTTCCTCCGGCTGGGCGACGTCGACGTCAAGTCGACGACCGAGTTCGCCAAGGCCTTCGAGAAGACCTACGGCCCGGTCGTCGAGGCTGCCAAGCGGGGCGAGGTCAAGAAGGGCTGGCTGTACTTCAAGATCGACCGCGGCGTGAGCCCGCTCGTGCTCGAGTACCACCGTCCGGCGTACCAGGTCTCGACGACGGACAAGACCATCGAGGCCCACGTCTACTCGCGCAAGCTCCTCGACTGAGCGACGCCGCCCGGATCAGAGCGTCTCGCCGACGAGCACCGGCTCGTTGACGAGACGAACGCCAAAAACCTCCTGGACCCCGGCCTGCACCCGGCGGGCGAGGGCGAGGACGTCCGAGGCGCTGGCTCCGCCGCGGTTCGTGACGGCGAGGGTGTGCTTGGTGGAGAGCGCCGCGGGCGCAGGCAGACCGAAGCCCTTGCCGAAGCCCGCGTGGTCGATGAGCCAAGCCGCGCTCGTCTTGACGCGGCCGTCCGGCTCGGGGAACCTCGGCGGCGCGGGTGCCTCGAAACCCAGCCGCTCCGCCGCGCGCTCGGCCAGGTCGTCGAACTCGTCCTGGGTGAGGATCGGGTTGGTGAAGAACGATCCGCAGGACCACGTGTCGTGGTCGTCGGCATCCAGGACCATCCCGCGTCGCCGGCGCTGCTCCAGCACCGCCCGCCGCGTCTCCCCCAGGGGCACCCGGGTCCCGAGCGGCACCCCGAGCCCGTCGGCGAGGGCTGCGTAGGCGATGGGCCTGCTCAGGTCGGCGAGCTCGAGCTGGAAGAGCACATCGAGGACGACGTAGCGATCCGTCCCCTTGAAGCGCGAGTGCCGGTAGGTGAAGTGGCAGTCGGCGTTGAAGAACGTCCGCACGGCCTGCTCCTGCCGGTCCCAGACCCGGACCTGGGCGATCGTCTGGGCAACCTCCTGGCCGTAGGCGCCGACGTTCTGGATCGGCGTGGCGCCGGTGAGCCCGGGGATGCCGCTCAGCGCCTCGACTCCAGCCCACCCCTCGTCGACGGCACGGGCGACGATGTCGTCCCACACCTCGCCGGCGGCCACCCGGACGACCGCGCCCCCGCACCGGTCCGCCGACTCGGGGACGATGCCCCGGCTCGCGATGCGCACCACGGTGCCGGGGAAGCCGGCGTCCGACACGACGACGTTGGACCCGCCGGACAGGATCAGGAGCGGCTCGTCGGCGTCGTCGACCTCGCGCACCGCATCGACGAGCTCATCGGTCGTCTCCACGGTGACGAGCCGGGCAGCCGGACCGCCGACCCGCATCGTCGTCAGGGAGGCCAGCGGGACGTCGTTTTCCTCGCGCACGCCGATCGGTCAGTCCAGCCGCGCGACGGCGAGGGCACGGCCGAGGACCTTGTCGCCGGAGGCGGTCGCCGTCAGCTCAACCGTCACCCGGCCGGTCTCGGCGTCGACCGCCTTGACCACCCCGGCAACCTCGATGTCGGCCCCCGCCTCGTAGGGGACGACGACCGGCCGGGTGAACCGGGTGCCGTACTCAATGACCCGCCCGGCATCCCCGACCCACTCGGTGACGACGGTGACGGCCGCCCCCATGGTGAACATGCCGTGCGCGATGACGTCCGGCAGGCCGACGGACTTGGCGAAGGTCTCGTCCCAGTGGATCCGGTTGCGGTCGAGCGACGCGCCGGCGTACTGGACGAGCCGGGCCCGGTCGACGTGGATCGTCTTGGCGGGCAGGGCGTCGCCGACGGCGACCTCCGCCAGTCGCCGGATGCCGGCCGCTGCTGTCGTCTCTTCCATCACTCGGCTCCTCGGATGACGATGGTGGACGTGGCCGTGCAGACCGGCTCTCCGCCCTCGGTGGCCAGCTCGGTGCGGGTGGTGACCATGGCGTGGCCGCCTGCCTCGCGCACGGTGTCGACGTGCAGGGTGCCGACGACGGAGTCGCCAGCGGTGAGCGGCCGGTGGTGGACGAACTTCTGCTCGCCGTGCACGACCCGCGAGAAGTCGATGCCGGCCTCGGGGTCCGCGATCAGCTGCGCGTCGCACTGCTGAGCGATGAGCACCGCGAACGTGGGCGGCGCGATGACGTCGGCATAGCCACGCTCCCGGGCCACCGTCGGATCCGTGTGGACGGGGTCACTGGAGCCCACCGCCTCGGCGAACTCGCGGATCTTGGCCGCGCTCACCCCGTAGGGCTGGGTCGGCGGATAGGTGCGTCCCTGGAAGTCAGCGTTCACCGGCATGAGCGGCAGCCTAGCGGCGATCGCGAGAGCCGACCCAGCGGCATACGGCCATGGCTGGGGGCACCATGGGGACGCAGAACGCTCCCCCGGCCGGCTGGCCGAGGGAGCGTTCGAGGCGACGGACGCTCAGCGCGTCTCGCGGTGCTCGGTGTGCTTGCCGCAGTTGGGGCAGAACTTGTTGAAGGAGAGCCGGTCGGGGTTGTTACGACGGTTCTTCTTCGTGATGTAGTTGCGGTGCTTGCAGTCGGCACACGCCATGGTGATCTTGGGACGGACGTCCGTGCTCTTGCTGGCCACAACAACCTGCTCTCGAAATGACTGCGGATGAATCAGGGTCTCGATGTCGCGCGCTGCGCGCACGCGACGTCCAAGAATACGCGAGACCCGGGCGTTTCCTGAAATCGCCCGGGCCCGCGCAGTGGTAGCGGGAGCGGGACTCGATCCCGCGACCTCACGATTATGAGTCGTGCGCTCTAACCAGCTGAGCTACCCCGCCATGGGCTGTCGGGCAGCCCGCGTGCGGGCCACGGCCGACCGACCAGAGCCCCAATAGGGAATCGAACCCTAGACCTTTTCCTTACCATGGAAACGCTCTGCCGACTGAGCTATTGGGGCACGGCCAGCCTTGGGCGCGAGGCACTCGGCTGACCTGTTGTGCGACCGTGAGACTACACGGTCGAGCCACCCGACGTGAAATCGGCGCCGACCGCGCGTCCCCGCTGCCCCTCAGGCCCCGGCGCTGCAAGGATGCTGCCATGAGCGACGATCCGGGGAACGCTCCCGCCGAGGATCACCCCAAGGACCAGGCTCCTGAGGCCGCGAGCGACGCCCTGGAGCAGGTGGAGATCCGCGCGCCACGGACGCCCGACGACGCGACCGACGTCCAGATCCACCTCAACCGCTACAGCATCTGGCGCGCCGCCTGGGTCGTCGTGGCCGTCATCGCGCTCGCCGCGCTGGCCCGCTTCGTCCTCTCCGACGCCGGCGGCGTCATCTTCACCCTCATCCTGGCCTTCCTCGCCTCCATCGCGATGGAGCCGGCGGTCTCGAAGCTCAGCCAGTCGATGAAGCGGGGGCTGGCCACGGCGATCGTCATGTTCGGCAGTCTCCTGTCGCTCGCCGCCTTCATCTTCGTCTTCGGTCGGCTCCTGTCCGACCAGATCGGCACCTTCGCAGAGTCGGTCCCCGCCCTTCTCGAGGACCTGACGAAGTGGGCGTCCGACCGTTTCGGCATCGACCTCGACTACCAGAAGCTGCTCGATCGGCTCGGCGTGGGCACCTCGACGTTGACCACCGTCGCGCAGAACCTCGCCGGGGGCGTCCTGGGCTTCCTCGTGTCCGTCGTGGCGGCCGCCTTCAGCACGCTGACCTTCGCGTTCTTCACGTACTACTTCTCGGCGGACGGCCCCCGCCTGCGCCGGTGGATCGCCCAGCTCGTGCCGCCGCGCCAGCAGGAGATGTTCGGGCTCGCGTGGGACCTGGCTGTGCGCAAGACCGGCGGCTACGTCTCCGCGCGGGTCGTCCTCGCAGCGATCAACGGCGCACTGTCGGCCGCCTTCATGCTCGTCATCGGGATGGACTACTGGCTGGCGCTCGGCATCTGGACCGGCGTCATCGCACAGTTCGTGCCGACGGTCGGCACCTACATCGCCATCGCGCTGCCCGTGGTCATCGGGCTCATCGGGGACCAGCCGTGGCAGGGCCTTGCGGTCCTCGCCTTCGCCGTCGTCTACCAGCAGATCGAGAACATCACGCTGGAGCCGCGCATCTCGGCCTCGGCGGTCAACGTCCACCCCGCCGTGTCGTTCGGCGCGGTGCTCTTCGGCGCCTCCCTCTTCGGGATCGGGGGCGCGTTCGTCGCGGTGCCGGTGGCGGCGCTGCTGCTGGCGCTCTTCGACATCTACTCCCACAAGTACGAGCTGGTGCCCGATCTCGCCGAGCTGCAGCCGGGCGAGCGTGAGGTGGAGGAGAGCGACGGGGACGCCGACCTCGTCGCCAAGCACCACCGCCTGAGGGGTCTGCTGGGACACCGCTCCCGCTGAGTCACGTCGCGGCTCGCCACCACCGCTGTCGTATGCCGCTGGGCTCGGTCCCGTCTCCGTGGTGACCTTGAGTGGACTGCTGGGTCACGACTGCGCGTCGTGGTCGGCGAGGGCCCGCTCGGCCTGCTGCAGCGCGCCCTCGCGCCGCTCCCGCTCGGCCGTGGCCCCCTCGAGCTCGGCAGTGACCTTGGCCAGTCGCTCGCGCGCCGTGGAGAGCCGGCGCTCGAGGTCGGCGATGCCTTCGGTCACCTCCTCCTGACGTGCCGTGAGGACGGCGACGGTGCGGTCGACCTCACGGGCCGCGTCGCGGGTCGCCTGCAGGGCGCCCGCGAGCCGGTTGCGCTGCGCCTCGCGCTTGGCTCGGCGACGCTCCTCGAGGTCGACGGCGGCTGCCTCGGCCGAGGCTGCAGAGGTGGCGCCGTCGCCGGCCTCTGCGTTGGGGCCGCCGCCGTCGATGACCTTGAAGGCGGGTTCGTCGTCCTCGAAGGCGACGGCGTCCTCGATGTCGACCGAGCCGAAGCCGGAGTAGCTGAGGGCCTTGACGAGCGCCCCGGTCAGGATCTTCTTCTCGGCGTCCTCGTCGGCGATGAGCGCGACGAGGGTGTCGTGCACCTCGGCGAGGGCGCCTGCACCGACCGAGGTCCCGGCCTCCGTGGCGGCGGTGGCGATCTCCAGTCCGAGGGCGTCGACGCGGCGGGCCCGCTCGCGGCCGAGGGTCCGGAGCTGATCGGCGTCGAGGGTGCGTTGCGCCTCCCGGAGCAGCTCGGCGAAGCCGCGAAACTCCGCGAGCCCGTCGGGCTGGGTCCGGACGAAGTGGTTCATCGCCCAGGCGGCCACCGTCGGCTTGCGCAGGGCGGAGACGCGCTTGGCAAGGTCCGGGTCACCGGCGGCCTTGGCCTCGTCGGCCAGCTGCTTGCGCAGCGCGGTGAACTCACCAGGCGGCACGGCATAGAGCTGCTGGACCGCAGCCCGCAGGTGGAGGATCACCCACACATTGTGTCGCTGGGGCGCCGCGGAGGCGGGTCCGGCCGGGGCGCCCGGCGAGTCATGGGCGCCACTCATAGGGCGTCGTGGTCGAGACCTTGACCAGACCGGATCGCTCGAGGATCGGTCGGGAGAACTCGGTCGAGTCGCTGTTGACGAAGCGCTTGCCGAGCGCCAGCGCGGATCTGGCTCGTTCGGCCGTCAGCGCGCGGTAGATCCCCCGGCCCCGCCACTCGGGACATGTCGCGCCGCCCCAGATGCCGGCGAACTCCGTGCCCGCGACCGGTTCGAGGCGGCCGGCTGACACCATCTCGCCCCCGGCCTCAGCGACCCACAGCTCCATGCCGTCGCGCCGATCGAGCCGGAGCAACAGGGAGTCCGCGGTCCGCTCGGAGGCCCCTTCGGAGTCGCCGAAGACGCCACCGACCATGGCCGTCATCGCACGGACGTCCCGCTCGTCCCGGATCTGCCGCAGCATCACCCCCGCAGGCACGGGGACGTCCGCGATGAGGCTGCGCGCCTCACCGATCATGATCGACTCCGGCTCCCCCGGCACGAAACCGGCGCTGACCAGGGCCTCGTGGAGCCCGGGGGCATGGTCGTGCCCCCGCGTCTTCCACTCGACGAGCCGCATCGCCGGGTCGGCCCGGAAGTGCGCGAGGGCCGCGGCAACGAGGTCTGCCACACCAGCACGGTCAGCTCCGCCGAGGTCCCGGTAGGTCACGAATCCCCGCCCACCCGGGTAGGTGCCGAGGACGAGTGGCCCGTGCCGGGCGACCGACGCTGCACCCGGTAGCTCTGCGTCGGTGCGCAGCTGGTCGTCGTAGGCGGCAAGCAGGGCAGCCGGGTCGAGACTCATGCCGACATCCTGACCGCGCCATCCCAGCTTGGCGAGGGCTTATGTCGCAGGCTGCGAAAAGAACTGGGCGGAGCGGCTTCCCGTGGGAGAGGCTGAGCTGGTGATCTGGATCTGCGCGACGTGCGCCGTTGAGACCGCCGACATCCCGGAGCCGCCGCCGGCCTGCGCGATCTGCGAGGACGAGCGGCAGTGGGTGCCCGCCGAGGGGCAGCAGTGGACGACCCTGGAGACCTTGCGTGAGGGCGGCACTCGCGTGGTCGTCACCGAGGTCGAGCCGGACCTCTGGGGCCTCACCGCCGAGCCCGCCGTCGGGATCGGACAGCAGTCGATGATGGTCCGCACTCCGCAGGGGACGCTCCTCTTCGACTGCGTCGGCTACATCGACGACGAGGCCGTCGACGTCGTCCGCGGCCTCGGCCCGACGCTGGCCGTGGCGGCGAGTCACCCGCACATGTACGGCGTCCAGACGGAGTGGGCCAAGGCCCTGGGGGCGCCGGTGATCCTCGCGGAACGGGACCGCGAGTGGGTGCGCCGCCCCGATCTCGTGGAGTTCTACGACGACGTGCACGAGGTGGCTCCGGGTCTGACGCTCCACCGGGTCGGTGGCCACTTCGCGGGCCAGACCGTGGTCGAGTGGTCCGGCGGCAACGAAGGACGCGGGGTCCTGCTCGCCGGCGACGCGATCTTCACGAACCCTGACGGTAGGACCGTCAGCTTCATGCGCAGCTACCCGAATCGGCTGCCCCTCTCGGGCAACGTGGTCCAGCGCATCGCCGGCCAGGTCGAGGGGCTGCACTTCGACCGGCTCTACAACAACTTCGGCGCGGTCGTCCCTCGTGACGCCAAGCAGGTCATTCGGACCTCGGCCGACCGTCACGCCGCCTGGGTGCGCGGCGACTACGACCACCTGACCTGATCGGAGCTGCTCCGCCGTTTCCCGGGCGGGGCGGCGGACGCACTGCACTATCGAGCGTTTCTGAGGCGGACTGCAGGATTTCGAGGTGGTCGTGATGGTCCGGATCTGCCGAGAGTCGGACGTTGGTTCAGTCCTCGTCGGCCACCCAGTAGATGCCTGCCCCGGACTCCCCGAGCACCGCGATTCCAGCATCGAAGGTGTAGGTCGTCGCAGGCGTCCAGGAGAAGGGAAAGCCATCCGGGCTGTCGGGGGAGTTAGTCGCGAACCGACCGTTGAACCTCTCGAAGGCACTCAGGAACTGGTCAGCGAGCCATTCGGCTCGGCGCTCAGGCATCACGACGCTCTTGTAGGCCAGGTCCTTGTGCAGGATCGCGACTAGAAATCGCCGGGCGCGAGCTGCGTCAACCTCAATCCAAGAGCGGCCAAGGGGGTCTAATCCCGCCTCGCGAGCGAGCCCGTCGAAGTCAGCGGCAGTGCCTGCTTCCACCAGGGATAGCCACACCTTGCTGGCGGGCCTGTCCCACATCATCCGCATGACTTCATGGTTCAAGTGCGGCTCGCTCCGCTCCACGCGGAGAAGCATATTGCCTTCGAGGCGGACGTCCGGAGCGGCCGCTGCGTGGTCGCGGGAATCGGTAGCCTGCCACGGTGTCCAGGTCCCTGCTTATCCTGAGCGAAAGTCCGAATCTGTTCGACCGCGTTCGAGCGACGTTGCGACTCGATAGCCGTATCATCGACAGCGACGATGAGGTTCACTGCGACGGCTCTGCCGCGCCGCTGACCAACATCTACCCGGTCGAGATGACGGCCGGAGACTGGGCAGATCGGCAGTCTGCGGATAGTGGGATGCCGGACCCGACGTTCATGCAGACCCTCATCTTCGAATGCCGTTCGGCCACCTGGGTCGCCGAAGTCGGCGCGCTTCTGGCAAAGGGCTCGGAAACCCCCATCTGGTTCGTTGATTCGGCGGACACGGCTTGGCCAGCTGACCGGGTTGACACAAACCGCGTCGTTCTCGACTGACACGCACTCATTTGCCGCTGATCATGCAAACTACGGACGTGAATGACCAGAGCCGCGACGAAGTGTTCGAGCAACTCCGACGCGTCATCGCTTGGGAGGTGGAGGCGCAGGCGGGCATCGGTCGCCCCGTCGTGCGGATGCCCCCGCTCATCGCGGACACATTGCTGGACTACTTCGACGTGTCGCTCAAGGCTGGGGCGGACCTCTCGGGCCTGGGCTGAAGACGCTCGCACATGCCGCGTTGAGGACGGGACGTCCGACCATGCCGCGTTGAGGACGGGACGTCCGACCATGCCGCGTTGGCGGCGGCGGTGACAGACTCGGGTCATGGCCGACTTCGACATCGTGCCCTCACCCGGCCCGTGGCGACCGCCTCCCGGGGTCCGGCCTGCTTGGAACTGGACCCCGCCCGAGCATGGGCTGACGCCCCGACTTGACCGCGTGCCTCGCTGGGTCCGGGTGTGGTTCTGGATGCCATTCGCAGACCGGTTCGCCTGTCGACGACGCCTGAAAACTGACCCTGTATCGACGGTCGAATTTTGACCCCCTGCAGAGACCCTGTCCTCAGCTTCGAGGCAGGGAGGCAGGAGTGTTGTCAGTGGAGGACTGGGCAGAGATCCGTAGGTTGCACCGGGCTGA
>NZ_JAPFQL010000104.1 GCF_028446585.1 Intrasporangium calvum | reverse complement strand
GCAAGGCGGGCGAACGACTCCAGCTCGCCGGTGTGGATCTGGATGCGGTAGTCGTCGCCCGCGGCGCGGGCGCTGGCAAGGTCATCGAGCGCATCGAGCACTCGGACGCGGATCTGGTCCACGAATTCGGTCATGGGCACCTCCTGGCCGGTGGAAGGTCGGTCGGGTCCGCAGACCCTACCGCGACGTCGGGACCCCAGCCTGCACCCGTCCAGGTACAGGTTTGGCAAAGACTTGGTGAAGGGTTGGTCCGGAAAGGGTAGGTGACGGGCTCCGACCGACCGCGCACCAAGACTCTCCGCGGAACGAAGTGACAGCGGCCCGCGGATGGGGCACAATCCGCGCACGCGGGATGTTTTCGCGGTTGTCCCGGCGTCGCCGACGTCCGGGAACAAGCGGGAGGGCGGGGACGTTCTCGCGTCACGACATGCGGGTGGGTCTCCGGCACTAGGGGCCGGAGCATGAGCAGCACTGAGAGGGCACAGATGGCAACCGACTACGACGCGCCACGGAAGACCGACGACGACCTGAGTGAGGACTCCATCGAGGAGCTCAAGTCGCGCCGCGTCGACAAGAGCTCGTCCAGCGTGGACGTCGACGAGACCGAGCAGGCGGAGGGCTTCGAGCTGCCCGGCGCCGACCTGTCGGGCGAGGAGCTCTCCGTCCGGGTGCTGCCCAAGCAGGCTGACGAGTTCACCTGCTCGCGCTGCTTCCTCGTCCACCACCGCAGCCAGCTGGCCAAGGAGAGCAACGGCATGATGATCTGCACGGAGTGCGCCGCCTGAGGCGGAGCATCGAGCAGCCCGAGCAGCTCGAGCAGATAGGGTCGGTCCACGTGACCGACCCTTGCGCTTGCCCTCAGCAGCACGCTGACGGACCCGGCCCCGTCGTCGCCGTGCGCCGGCTCGACCCGGACCTGCCGCTGCCGAGCTACGCCCACCCCGGTGATGCGGGGGCCGACCTCGTGTCCCGGGTCGACGTGACGATCGCGCCGGGGGAGCGGGTGCTCGTCC
The DNA here is from genome assembly GCF_028446585.1 of Intrasporangium calvum. Lineage (GTDB taxonomy): Bacteria > Actinomycetota > Actinomycetes > Actinomycetales > Dermatophilaceae > Intrasporangium > Intrasporangium calvum_A. Next base: position 10,275 of record NZ_JAPFQL010000104.1, on the reverse strand, counting down.
CGACGGGCGTGGCGATTGCCCTGCCGCCGGGCCACGCCGGCTTCGTCCACCCGCGGTCCGGGTTGGCCGCCCGGCACGGCATCTCCATCGTGAACGCGCCGGGCACCATCGACGAGGGCTACCGAGGCGAGGTGCTCGTCAACCTCGTCAACCTTGATTCCACCGAGTCCTTCACCGTGCACCGCGGCGACCGGATCGCGCAGCTCGTCGTCCAGCGCGTCGCCCGGGCCACGTTCCGCGCCGTTGATTCGCTCGACGAGACCGTCCGGGGGGACACTGGTCACGGGTCGACCGGTGGATTCGGAGCGGTGCAGTCGCCGATGGCCTGACTCGACCTGACAAGATTCACCGGAGCCGGGGCGCGGACCGCGCCCCGGACCCCACCGGCACTGGCCGAGGGCCGCCGACCAGCGGTCGCACGGCCCGACGACAGCTGTAACAGAAGGACGGAATCACGTGGGACTCTTCAGCCGCCGCAAGTCGGCCAACGCCGAAGCCTGGGACGGGCCGGAGCACGGGCCGGACGACTTCCACGAAGGCGCCGAGCTCCCCGCTTCGGACGACCACGAGGACCGTGACGCGACGGCTGAGCGCCTCGGCGCGGCGTCGGTCGACGGGACCACGGGCCCGCTCGACCGGTCCGCCGTCACGGACGACAGCGAGTACCTCAACCTCGGCGCCATCTGGATCAAGGGGCAGCAGGGGCTCGAGCTGCGGCTCGAGGTCAACGAGCGCGAGCAGCAGATCACCGGCGTGACCGCCGTCCTGGGCGAGTCGGCGGTCCAGCTGCAGGCCTTCGCCGCGCCGCGGACCGAGGGCGTCTGGATCGACATCCGCAACGAGATCGCCAAGAGCATCACCGACGCCGGCGGCACCGCCGAGGTCCGGACCGGCGAGTTCGGCGAGGAGCTCCTCACCCGCATGCCGCAACAGGGACCGGAGGGCCGGACCGTCTTCATGCCGGCCCGCTTCGTCGGCTTCGACGGGCCACGCTGGTTCCTGCGCGCCGTGGTCAGCGGACGCGCCGCCATCGACACCGACGCCGCGGCTGGGGTGCACGAGATCATCCGGACCGCGGTGATCGACCGGGGCGACGAGGCGCGCCCCCCTCGTGAGCTGCTGCCGCTCCGGCTCCCCGACGCCCAGCCGACCGGTGCGGACCAGCCCACCGAGGCCGGGCCTGCCGCCCCGCCGAGCGTCGACGACCTCAAGCCGTTCGACCGCGGCCCCGAGATCACCGAGGTGCGGTGACGGCCCGCAGCCGTCCCCGCTGGTTCCCACGATGACCTCTGAAGCCGGAAGCCGCCTGCGGCGGTTCGCCTCGCGGCTGCGTCCGGCCGCCGCCGGGGCCGGCCAGGGCGGGCCGCCGGCCGAGCCTGACGTCGAGCCGGGCCCTGCCGACGTCGTGCAGATCGGACAGGCGCGGCCGAGACAACGCGTCACCGTCGTCGGTGAGGTGCGCATCCTCGCGTTGCGGCCGCAGGGCGACGTGCCCACCCTCGACGTCGAGCTGTGGGACGGCTCGGACGCGCTGCACCTGGTCTGGTTGGGCCGGCGCAGCATCCCGGGGATCTCGACCGGCACGCGGCTGCGCGCCACGGGCCGAGTCACCCTGCAACGTCGCGCCAAGACGATCTTCAACCCGGCCTACGAGGTCATCGGCACTGCGAGGGGACCCCATGGCTGAGCACGGCGACGACACGTCGACCGGCACCGGTATCGACCGGTCCGAGGCCGACCTGCGCCACTACACGACCGTCGAGGAGCTGCTGCGGGACAAGCTCTCGGAGGCCATCGGCGGTTGGCGCGGCGCCCTGGAGTCTGCCGTCCCGATGCTCGCCTTCGCCGTGACCTGGGTGGCTCGCAACGATCTCAAGCAGTCCCTGCTCGCCGCCGGGGTCTGCGTCGTGGTGCTCCTCGTCGTCCGGCTGGCGCAGCGCCAGGACCCGCGCTTCATCGCGTACGCCGCCGTCGGCGTCGGCATCTCGGCGTTCTTCGCCCTGCGCTCCGGTGAGGCCGAGGACGCCTTCCTGCCCGGCATGGTGCAGAACGCCGGGCTGCTCGTCCTGCTGCTCATCACCAACCTCGTGCGCTGGCCGCTCTTCGGCTTCGTCGTCGCCGTGGCCGAGCCGGAGGCCTTCGCCGAGGACCCCACCTGGTGGCACAAGCACGCGGGCATCGTCACGGTCGCGATGCGGCTGGGCTGGGTCCTGGTCGGACTCAACGTCGTGCGGCTCGCCGTCATGGTGCCGCTCTACCTCGCCGAGCAGGTCGGGGCGCTGGGCGTCGCGAAGGTGGTGCTGGGCTGGCCCGCCTACATCGTCGCGGTGACGGCGATGGGGGCCATCCTCGTGCGGGGCCACACACCGATCGACCCGACCCTCGGGGCGACCGTGCGCCCGGCGACCGGAGAGCGTCCGGACCGCGCCCGCTGACCGGGGCTGAGCGGCCCTCGGGTCAGTGGTCCAGCACCACGTCCCGCGGGCGTGAACCGGGGGCGACGAGCTGCTGCAGCTGCCGCTCCTGCTCGGCGGTGGTGATGAAGAGCAGCTCGTCTCCGACCTCCATCGCGTCGTCCCGCGTCGGGGCGATCGGGCGCTCGTCGCGGATGATCGCCACGAGCACGGTGTCGGTCGGCCAGGCGATGTCGCCGACGCGCTGACCGGCGAACGGGCTGCCGTCGGGAAGGGTGATCTCCACCATGGAGGCACGTCCCTGCTGGAACTCGAAGATCCGCACGAGGTCGCCGATGCTCACGGCCTCCTCGATGAGAGCGGTCATCAGTCGCGGCGTGGACACGGCGACGTCGACGCCCCACGACTCGTCGAACATCCACTCGTTCTTCGGGTTGTTGACTCGGGCCACCGTGCGCGGCACGCCGAACTCCGTCTTGGCCAGCAGCGAGAGGACGAGGTTGGCCTTGTCGTCGCCGGTGGCGGCCACGACCACGTCGGACTCCTCGAGCCGGGCCTCCTCGAGCGCGCTCAGCTCGCACGCGTCGGCGAGCAGCCACGACGCCTCGGGCACTCGGGATGCCTGGACGTCGTCGGCATCCTTGTCGATGAGCAGGACCTGGTGGCCGTTGGCCAGCAGCTCACGGGCGATCGAGCGGCCGACGCTGCCTGCTCCTGCGATGACGACGCGCATGTGTTGTCTCCTGTAGACCGGGCCTCCCGCACCAACCTACGTCGATCGGGCCTGGAGGGACAGCGGATGGTCGGCGAAGCCGTGGACGGCTGGGTGCGACGGGACGGGGTCAGGTCGTCAGTGGACCATCGGGGGCAGGTCGCAGAGGCGCTCGACGCGAGCCAGGTCGTCGCGCATCAGCGCGAGGTGCAGCAGGTCGCCCTGCTGGATGACCATGTCGGGACGGGGCAGCTCGCCCTGGCCGAGGCGCGTCACGTAGGCGACCCGGGCACCCGTCCGCTCCTCGACGGCGGTGAGGGGATGGCCGATCCACTGCTCGGCCAGGGGCACCTCGGCGATGACGACCTTGCCGCTCGGGTCGGTGAGCTCGGGCATGGCGCCGGAGGGGAGCAGCCGCTGGATCATCTGGTCCGCGGTCCACTTGACGGTGGCCACGGTCGGGATGCCCAGCCGTTGGTAGACGGCCGCGCGCTGGGGGTCGTAGATCCTCGCCGCCACGTGCTCGACCCCGAACGTCTCCCGGGCCACGCGGGCGGCCAGGATGTTGGAGTTGTCGCCGCTGCTCACGGCGGCGAACGCATAGGCGCCCTTGATGCCGGCGGCGATGAGCGTGTCCCGGTCGAACCCCATGCCCGTGACGGTCTGCCCCTCGAAGGAGGTGCCGAGGCGACGGAAGGCCGACGCGTCGGCGTCGATGATGGCGACGTCGTGGCCGTGTGAGCTGAGCATTCGAGCCAGCGTCGAGCCCACTCGACCGCAGCCCATGATGACGAAGTGCACGGTCGCGACGGTACACCCAGCGTGTCCGATGGGCCCGACCTGACCGCGTCGGCGTGCCCGGCGGCATACAGTGTCCTCCGTGCCAGGAACCGGTTCGCTCCTCAAGCGAGTCCTCGTCGGACGGGCGATGCGCAGCGACAAGCTGGGGGAGACGCTCCTCCCCAAGCGCATCGCGCTACCCGTCTTCGCGAGCGACGCCCTGTCGTCCGTCGCCTACGCCCCGGACGAGATCATGCTCATGCTCGGCCTGGCCGGAGGGGCCTTCGCCGTCACGCACAGCTGGCAGGTGACGATCGCCGTCATCGTCGTGATGGCCGTTGTCGTCGCCTCCTACCGGCAGAACGTGCATGCCTACCCTTCCGGCGGCGGCGACTACGAGGTGGCCAACGTCAACCTCGGTCCCAAGGCCGGCCTCACCGTGGCGAGCGCCCTGCTCGTCGACTACGTGCTGACCGTGGCCGTGTCTGTCTCGTCCGGCGTGCAGAACGCCGGCACCGTCCTGCCCTTCGTCCGGGGCAACGAGGTGGTCGTCGCCGTCGCGATGATCGCGTTCCTCACCGCGATGAACCTGCGCGGGGTGCGCGAGTCCGGCACCGCGTTCGCCATCCCGACGTACCTGTTCATGCTCGGCATCATCGGCATGGCGGCCTTCGGCTTCTTCCAGCACTTCACCGGGACCCTCGCCGACGCGGAGAGCGCCGACCTGACCCTCCTGCCCGAGGGAGGCACGGACGCGGTCACCGGGCTGGCGGCGGGATTCCTGCTGCTGCGGGCGTTCTCGTCGGGTTGCGCCGCCCTGACCGGTGTCGAGGCGATCTCCAACGGTGTGCCGGCCTTCCGTCCGCCCAAGAGCCGCAACGCAGCGACGACCCTGCTGCTGATGGGCACGGTGTCGATCACGATGATGGTCTCGATCGTCACGCTGAGCCAGTGGACCGGGGTCAAGATCGCCGAGGACCCGGCGACGCAGCTGGTGCGCGACGGCCGGCCGGTGGGGGAGGACTACCACCAGCTCACCGCGATCGGTCAGCTGTCCGAGGCGGTCTTCGCCGACTTCCCGATCGGGGTCGTCTTCGTCTCCATCGTCACCGGGCTGATCCTCTTCCTCGCCGCCAACACCGCCTTCAACGGCTTCCCCGTCCTCGGGTCGATCCTGGCCAAGGACGGCTACCTCCCCCGGCAGCTGCACACCCGCGGCGACCGGCTCGCGTTCTCCAACGGGATCCTCATCCTCGCCGCCGGGGCGGCCTTCCTCGTGTTCGCCTTCGGCGCCAACGTCAACGCGCTCCTGCAGCTCTACATCGTCGGGGTCTTCGTCTCCTTCACGGTGAGCCAGACGGGCATGGTGCGGCACTGGACGCGTCATCTGCGCCTCGAGCGCGACCGGGCCGCGCGGCGCCGCATGCAGCGGTCCCGGGTCATCAACGCGGTCGGTGCGACGATGTCGGGCATCGTCCTGCTCGTCGTCCTCGTGACGAAGTTCCAGCACGGGGCGCGCTACGCCATCCTCGCGATGGGGGTGCTCTTCCTCCTCATGCTCGGCATCAAGCGTCACTACGGACGAGTGAGCCGGGAGCTGGCCATCGACTGGGAGACGGACAAGCCGGTGCTGCCCAGCCACGTGCACGCCATCGTGTGCATCTCCAAGGTGCACAAGCCGACGATGCGGGCCCTGGCCTACGCGCGGGCCAGCCGACCCTCCGTCCTCGAGGCCATCACCGTCGACGTCGACCCCGACGACACCCGGGTGCTCCTCGCCGAGTGGGAGCGCCGCGAGATCCCCGTGACGCTGAAGGTCCTCTCGTCCCCCTACCGGCAGATCACCCGGCCGATCCTCGACTACGTGCGCTCGATCCGCAGCGGCAACCCGCGGGACGTCGTGACGGTCTACCTGCCCGAGTACGTCGTCGGCCACTGGTGGGAGCAGCTGCTGCACAACCACAGCGCTCTGCGCCTCAAGGCCCGACTGCTCTTCACCCCGGGCGTCATGGTGGTCAGCGTCCCCTGGCAGCTCGTCTCGGCCGAGGGCGCCGAGCGCGAGTGGATCGACGAGCCCCCGATCCCGGGTTCGGTGCGCGGCGGCGGCGTGTGACCGGTCGCAGGGCCCGCGAGCGCCCGGAGGGTCGACCCAGCCTCGCCGGCACGGAGTGGACGGTCGACGTCGGGCCGGTGGCGCACGGTGGCCACTGCGTCGCCCGCCACGAGGGGCAGGTCGTCTTCGTCCGGCACGCCTTGCCCGGAGAGCGCGTCGTCGCGCGCGTGACCGAGGGCAGGGTCGGCGACCGGTTCGTCCGGGCGGACGCCGTCGAAGTGCTCACCGCGTCGCCGCACCGAGTCCCGGCGCCGTGCCCCTACGCGGCTGCACGGGTCTGCGGCGGCTGCGACTTCCAGCACGTGACCCTGCCGCACCAGCGCGAGCTCAAGGCGGCCGTGGTGCGCGAGCAGCTCTCCCGCCTGGCCGGTCTCGACGTCGACCTCGAGGTCCAGCCGGTCCCCGGCGACGCCGACGGGCTCCGCTGGCGCACCAGGGTCGAGTTCGCCGTCGACCGCTCCGGACGAGCCGGTCTGCACGGGCACCGATCCAAGGACATCGTCCCCGTCGACGACTGCCTGATCGCCACGGAGGCCGTCGTCGGGTCCGGCGTGCTCGACACCGTCTGGCACGACTGCACCGCCGTCGACGTGATCGACGCGGCCCACCCGGACGAGCCCGTGCTCGTCCCGCTCCCGGTCCCTGAGGGCGGGGACGGGTCAGGCGGCCTCGTCGGTGAGCGCGTGACCGACGGCGCCTGGGAGGGCGAGTACGTCGTCGCTGCGCGCGGCTTCTGGCAGGTCCATCCGGGCGCTGCCGGGACCTTCCTCTCGCGGGTCGTGAAGCTGCTCGAGCCGGCTCCGGGCGATCGCGTGCTCGACCTCTACGCCGGTGCCGGTCTCTTCACCATGCGCCTCGGGGAGCTCGTCGAACCGGGCGGCTTCGTCCTCGGGGTCGAAGGGGACGCTCGTGCCGTCGACAACGGGGTCCGCAACACGGAGGACCAGCCCAACGTCGAGTGGCGGACCAACCGGGTCGACCGCGAGCTCGCCTCCCTCGTGGCCCAGGGCATCACTGCAGACCTCGTCGTCCTCGACCCGCCCCGCACCGGCGCCGGCCCCGGCGTGCTCGCCGACGTGGCCGCCCTCGGCCCGCGGCGCATCGTCTACGTCGCCTGCGACCCGGCGGCGCTCGCGCGGGACGTCAAGGCTGCCGCGGACCACGGCCTCCGCCTGGCGCACGTGGAGGCATGGGACGCGTTCCCGATGACCCACCACGTCGAGTGCATCGCCGTGCTCGAGCCGGGCACCTGAGCGTCGGCAGGCTCGCGGGACCCGGCCGCACACGGACGGCCGGTGACCGAGGGAGCGAGCCCAGCGGCATACGGCCGTCCATCCCTTGGCACACGCGCGGCGTGGGCTGACAATGGTCGCGGCGTGTGGTTAGATATCTTGACATCAAGATAAATCGACGATGACGACATCGAACTTCAGTTGCTGGAAGGAGCCCACTGTGGGCAGTGTTGACAGCTTCAAGGCCAAGGGGACGCTGGAGGTCGGCGGACAGTCCTACGAGGTCTACCGCCTGGCGTCGGTCGAGGGTCACGAGACCCTCCCGTACAGCCTCAAGGTCCTCCTCGAGAACCTGCTGCGGACGGAGGACGGCGCCAACATCACGGCCGACCACATCCGCGCCCTCGGCGGCTGGGACGAGAACGCCGAGCCCGACACGGAGATCCAGTTCACCCCCGCCCGCGTGATCATGCAGGACTTCACCGGCGTCCCGTGCGTCGTCGACCTCGCCACGATGCGCGAGGCCGTCGCCGACCTCGGCGGCGACCCGGCCAAGATCAACCCGCTCGCGCCCGCCGAGCTCGTCATCGACCACTCCGTCATCATCGACGTGTTCGGCCGTCCGGACGCGTTCGAGAAGAACGTCGAGATCGAGTACGACCGCAACCGTGAGCGCTACCAGTTCCTGCGCTGGGGCCAGACCGCCTTCGACGACTTCAAGGTCGTCCCCCCGGGCACCGGCATCGTCCACCAGGTCAACATCGAGCACCTGGCCCGCACCGTGATGGTCCGCGAGGGCATCGCCTACCCCGACACCTGCGTCGGCACCGACTCCCACACGACGATGGTCAACGGCCTCGGCGTCCTCGGCTGGGGCGTCGGCGGCATCGAGGCCGAGGCCGCGATGCTCGGCCAGCCCGTGTCGATGCTCATCCCGCGCGTCGTCGGCTTCAAGCTCTCCGGCTCCATCCCCAGCGGCGCCACCGCGACGGACGTCGTGCTGACGATCACCGAGATGCTGCGCAAGCACGGCGTCGTCGGCAAGTTCGTCGAGTTCTACGGCGAGGGCGTCGCCCAGGTGCCCCTGGCCAACCGCGCCACCATCGGCAACATGAGCCCCGAGTTCGGCTCCACCTGTGCGATCTTCCCGATCGACGACGTCACCCTCGACTACCTGCGCCTCACCGGCCGGTCCGACGAGTCCGTCGCCCTCGTCGAGGCGTACGCCAAGGAGCAGGGCATGTGGCTCGACGCGTCGCGCGAGGCGCGCTACAGCGAGTACCTCGAGCTCGACCTGTCCACCGTCGTCCCGTCGATCGCCGGCCCCAAGCGTCCGCAGGACCGCATCGAGCTGGCCGCGGCCAAGGACTCCTTCCGCAAGGTGCTGCCGACCTACGTCGCCCACCACGAGGGCGACCCCGGCCACGCCACGAGCTTCCCGGCGAGCGACCCGACCCCGCAGGGCGCGACGGAGGGTCTCAACGGCGGCGACAAGCCGGCCGAGGAGGGCAACGGCCAGGCCCGTCCCTCCCGCAAGGTCCCGGTCAAGGCCGCTGACGGCCGCGAGTTCGAGATCGACCACGGCATCGTCTCGATCGCGTCGATCACCAGCTGCACCAACACCTCGAACCCGTCGGTGATGATGGCCGCGGCCATGCTCGCCAAGAACGCCGTCGAGAAGGGCCTCGACGTCGCACCCTGGGTCAAGACGTCGATGGCTCCCGGCTCCAAGGTCGTCACGGGCTACTACGACAAGGCCGGCATGTGGCCCTACCTCGAGAAGCTCGGCTTCCACCTCGTCGGCTACGGCTGCACGACGTGCATCGGCAACTCGGGCCCGCTCAACGAGGAGATCTCCGCGGCGATCAACGAGAACGACCTCGCCGTCACGGCCGTGCTGTCCGGCAACCGCAACTTCGAGGGCCGGATCAACCCGGACGTCAAGATGAACTACCTCGCGAGCCCGCCCCTGGTCATCGCCTATGCGCTCGCCGGGACGATGGACTTCGACTTCGAGGCCGAGCCCCTCGGCAAGGACACCGAGGGCAACGACGTCTTCCTGCGGGACATCTGGCCCGCTCCCGAGGACGTCGAGCGCACCATCGCCCAGTCCATCAACCAGGAGATGTTCACCGAGGACTACGCCGACGTGTTCGCCGGCGACCAGCGTTGGCAGTCCCTGCCCACGCCGCAGGGTGACACCTTCGAGTGGGACAGCGAGTCGACCTACGTCCGCAAGCCCCCGTACTTCGACGGCATGGCCGCCGAGCCCGCACCCGTGCGCGACATCGAGGGCGCGCGCGTGCTCGCCAAGCTCGGCGACTCGGTGACGACCGACCACATCAGCCCCGCGGGCTCGATCAAGGCGGACAGCCCCGCCGGCCGCTACCTCCAGGAGCACGGGATCGAGCGCAAGGACTTCAACTCCTACGGTTCCCGGCGCGGCAACCACGAGGTGATGATCCGCGGCACGTTCGCCAACATTCGCCTCAAGAACCTGCTCCTCGACGGTGTCGAGGGCGGCTTCACCCGCGACTTCACCCGCGACGGCGAGCAGTCGTTCATCTACGACGCGGCCCAGAACTACGCTGCGGCCGGCATCCCGCTCGTCATCCTCGCGGGCAAGGAGTACGGCTCCGGCTCGTCGCGGGACTGGGCCGCCAAGGGCACCAGCCTCCTCGGCGTCAAGGCGGTCATCGCCGAGAGCTACGAGCGGATCCACCGCTCCAACCTCATCGGCATGGGGGTCATCCCGCTCCAGTTCCCGCAGGGCGAGAACGCCGACTCGCTCGGCCTGACCGGCACCGAGACCTTCTCGTTCTCCGGCATCACCGAGCTCAACGAGGGCCGGACCCCGCGCACGGTGCGGGTCGTCGCCACGGCCGAGGACGGCGCCACCACCGAGTTCGACGCGGTCGTGCGCATCGACACGCCCGGTGAGGCGGACTACTACCGCAACGGCGGCATCCTCCAGTACGTCCTTCGCTCGCTCGTCCGGAGCTGATCACCCCGCAACACGCCCGG
>NZ_JAPFQL010000103.1 GCF_028446585.1 Intrasporangium calvum | reverse complement strand
GGCGGCGAGGGTGTGGCCGGTGCCGGGTTGGGCGTTCGCGGGTGCCGTGGTGGCCACCACGGCGAGGGCGATCGTGGCGACGACGGGTCGCAGCGCACGCGTGAGGCGTCTGCTGGCGGCGATGGGAGTGTCCACGGTGGCCTCGCTTCAGGGGTTCTGTGGCCAGTGTGTGACGTGACCTGCCGATCGACAAGGACCCGAGCCGCCCGTGGCTCGGGGGAGTAGCGTCGGGGTCATGGTGATCGACTCGCTCGACGTCCCCTTCGTCGGCGCGCCCATGGCCGGTGGCCCGTCCACCCCTGACCTCGTGGCGGCAGTCGGGGAGGCCGGCGGCCTCGGCTTCCTCGCCGGCGGCTACCTCTCGGCGCAGCAGCTGGCGCGACAGATCGCGGACGTGTGGGACGCGTCGTCCCGACCCTTCGGCGTCAACCTCTTCGTCCCCGAGAGCGCCAACACGTTCGCCATGCCGTATGCCGCTGGGCTCGTCCCGCTCACCGGTGACGACCGCGCCCAAGCCGTGGCGCGGTATCGCGAGTCCCTGCTGCCCGTCGCGGAGGGCCTCGGGGTGGAGCTGCCCGAGCCGGTGGCGGGTGACCCGGACGACTGGGAGCGCAAGCTCGACCTCGTCGTGCGGGAGAAGGTGCCGGTGGTGTCCTTCACCTTCGGGCTCCCGGGGCCCGCGGTGCTCGCTGAGCTGCGGCGTTCGGGAGTCGAGACGGTGGTCACCGTGAGCGACGTCGAGGAGGCCGAGGCGGCGATCGAGGCGGGGGTCGACGGGCTCGTCGTGCAGGGCCCCGACGGAGGGGGCCACCGCGGGACGCTGGACGCGCTCAAGGAGCCGTCCCCGCTCGACCTGACCGATCTCGTCGGTCTGGTCCGCGAGGGGTGCTCGGTGCCGATCTTCGCCGCCGGGGGGATCTCGACACGGGCGCGGGCCCGGGAGGTGCTCGACTGCGGGGCGACTGCGGTGCAGGTCGGGACGGCGCTGCTGCGCACCCCCGAGGCCGGCACCGCCCTGGCCTACCGGCGGGCGCTGGCGGACCCTGCCTTCAGTCGGACCGTCGTCACGCGGGCGTTCTCCGGACGGTTGGCCCGGGCGTTGGAGACCGACTTCGTCCGTGAGCGCGACGGCCTGGCGCCGGCTGCCTACCCGGAGGTGCACCACCTGACGGTGCCGTTGCGTCGTGCTTCGGCAGCGGCCGACGATCACCGGGCCATGGCGCTCTGGGCGGGCACCGGCTGGCGGGAGGCGGACGACATGCCGGCCGGGGCGGTGGTCCGGCGGATCGTCGGGGACTGACCGCCCCTGACGCGAGCGGTGTCGTACGGTGACGCCATGCCAAGCGCCGAGGGAAACCTGACCTGGAAGCCGGCCACGGAGCACCCAGAGCTCGTCGCACCGCCCGTCGCCGCCGCACTGCCCGGCGTCCCGGGCGCGAAGGTCGCCGAGATCGATGCGGCGCTCGCGGACACCGCCGCTTTCTGCGCGGCCTACGACGTGGATCCTGCCGCGTCGGCCAACTGCGTCGTCGTCGAGGGTCGCCGCGGCGAGGTGACGACCCGGGCCGCGGTCATGGTCCTCGCGACCGACCGAGCCGACGTCAACCGGATCGTGCGCAAGCACCTCGGCGTCCGCAAGATCTCGTTCGCCGACCAGGCGGTCGCCGAGGAGCTGACGGGCATGCAGCAGGGCGGCATCACCCCCGTCGGGTTGCCGGCGGACTGGCCGATCCTCGTCGACGCGGCCGTTGCCGCGGCCGGACCGGTGGTGATCGGGGCCGGGCTCCGCGGGGCCAAGCTGCTGGTCGACGGCTCGGCCCTCGCCGAGCTCCCGGGCGCCGAGGTCCTCGATCTGACGCTGTGACGGCAGCAATTCGCAAGAATTTGGGGCGGTGCTGCAAAAAGTTGCAGTGAAACTCTGGCGCGTCGGACATTCCCGGCGTTAGGTTGCCCGTGCCGAGTGCTGCGCGACCGTCGGTCCGACCTTCGGCACACCCCCAGAGTTGCCACGAAGGAGTGCGCATGCGCCGACGTCCGATCCTGTCCGCGACGACCGTCATTGCAGTTGCGGCAGCTGGTCTCGTCACTCCCGTTTCCGGTGCCGTGACCGCGTGGGCCGAGGAGCGCACCGTCACCCTGGTCGGCTCGCTCCAGAGCGAGCTCGGCTGCCCGGGCGACTGGGACCCCGGCTGCAGCGCGACGGACCTGCCGCTGGAAGCGAGCCCAGCGGCATACGGCAAGGTCTTCGACGTGCCCAAGGGCAGCTACGAGCTCAAGGTGGCGATCAACCGCTCCTGGGACGAGAACTACGGAGCGGACGGGGCCAAGGGCGGCGCCAACCTCCCGCTCGTGCTCGAGGGCCCGGCGAAGATCCGCTTCACGTACGACGACGAGACCCACCAGATCGGCATCGCGCCGGTGGAGCTCTCTGGGCCGGCCACCGACGCCGACGCGGCGCTGGCCACCCCCTCGCTGCGGCAGGCCCCGACCCGCGAGCGGTTCTACTTCGTCATGGCCGACCGGTTCGCCAACGGCGACCCGACCAACGACGAGGGCGGCCTCACGGGAGACCGGCTCGAGACCGGCCTCGACCCGAGCGACAAGGGCTTCTACCACGGCGGCGATCTCGCCGGCATCGCCGACAAGCTCGACTACATCAAGGGCCTCGGCACGACGGCGATCTGGCTGACGCCGTCGTTCAAGAACCGTCCCGTGCAGGGCAGCGGCGACGACATCAGCGCCGGCTACCACGGCTACTGGGTCACCGACTTCACCCAGATCGACCCGCACCTCGGCACGAACGCCGAGATGAAGGAGCTCATCGCCGCGGCCCACGCCAAGGGGATGAAGGTCTACTTCGACATCATCACCAACCACACGGCCGACGTCATCGACTACGAGGGCGACTCGGACACCTACCGGGCCAAGGACGCCTACCCCTACCAGGACGCCGAGGGCGACGTCTTCGACGATGCCAAGGTCGCGGGCACGGACGACTTCCCGACCCTCGACCCCGCCACCTCCTTCCCTTACGTGCCGACGTTCCGCACCCCCGAGGACGCCACGGTCAAGGTCCCGGACTGGCTCAACGACCCGGTCCGCTACCACAACCGCGGCAACTCGACCTTCGCCGGCGAGTCGAGCCTCTACAGCGACTTCTTCGGCCTCGACGACCTCTTCACCGAGGACCCCGTCGTCGTCAAGGGGATGGAGGACATCTACACGGCGTGGGTCGACCTCGGCATCGACGGCTTCCGCATCGACACCGTCAAGCACGTCAACATGCCCTTCTGGCGCAGCTTCGGGCCCACCCTGATGAAGCACGCGAAGGACGCCGGCAACGACGACTTCTTCATGTTCGGCGAGGTCTTCGACGGCAGCCCCGCCTACATGAGCCAGTACACGACCGAGGGGCGGCTGCCCGCGACCCTCGACTTCGGCTTCCAGGGCGCGGCGCTCGGCTTCGCCTCCGGCAAGGCGACGACCGGCCTGCGCGATCTCTTCGCCGGCGACGACTACTACACCGACCTCGACTCCAACGCCTACTCGCTGCCGACCTTCCTCGGCAACCACGACATGGGCCGCGTCGGCATGATGCTCCGGCAGGCGAAGTTCGGGGGCGACGAGCTGCTCGCCCGCACCGAGCTGGCCAACTCGCTGATGTTCCTCACCCGCGGGCAGCCCGTCGTCTACTACGGCGACGAGCAGGGCTTCACCGGCGCCGGCGGCGACAAGGAAGCCCGTCAGGACCTGTTCGCGACGCAGGTCGAGGAGTACCAGGACGACGTCATCATCGACGGCGGGGCCGACGAGCCGATGGGCTCAGCGGACCGCTACGGGACGGACGGCCCGCTCTACACGCACCTGAGCGAGCTGGCCGAGCTGCGGGCGGCGCACCCCGCGCTCGCGGACGGCGCCCAGCTGCACCGCTACGCCTCCGACTCCGCAGGCATCTATGCCGTGAGCCGCATCGACAAGGACGCCCGGCGCGAGTACGTCGTCGTCGCCAACAACGCCACCGAGGCGAAGACCGCGACGTTTGCCACGGCGTCCCCGAAGACGAGCTTCCTCCCGCTTCTCGGGGCGTCGAAGGGCGTCACCTCGGACCGTGCCGGTCGCGTCACGGTGACGGTGCCCCCGCTGTCGGTGCAGGTCTTCCGCGGCAAGACGGCCTTCCACGCACCGGAGTCGGCGATCACCGTCTATCCCGCATCCCCGGCGCCGGGGGCCGCGGTCGGCGGCCGCGCCGAGATCGGCGCAGCGATGCCGGGCACCGCGTTCGCGGAGGTCACCTTTCTCCAGCGGCCGGTCGGCACGACGGAGTGGACGCCCATCGGCACCGATGACAACGCGCCCTACCGGGTCTTCCATGACGTCCGGGGCCTGGCCAAGGGGACGCTGCTCGAGTACCGGATGGTCGCCCGCGACATCGAGGGCAACCTCGCGGCGACGTCCACCTATGGCATCGTCGGCGACCCCAAGGCCGGCGGTGGCGACGGCGGCAGCGGTGGCGGCTCCGGCCCCGTCGTCCAGCCGGACCACGTCTCGGTCCCCGGCAACCTCAACTCCGAGATGGGCTGCGCCGGGGACTGGGATCCTGCCTGTGACCAGGCACAGCTGACGCGCAACCCCAACGACGACATCTGGCGCCTGACGACGACGCTGCCGGCCGGGGACTACGAGTACAAGGCCGCGATCAACAAGTCATGGGACGAGAACTACGGCGTCGGGGCCGTGCGCAACGGCTCCAACATCCCGCTCAAGGCGGATGGGACGCCCGTGACGTTCTACTACGACCACCGGACGCACTGGGTCACCAGCGACGCCCAGGCCGAGATCATCACGGCCCCCGGCAGTTTCCAGAGCGAGCTCGGCTGCTCGGGTGACTGGGCGCCGGACTGCATGCGCTCGTGGCTGCAGGACCCGGACGGTGACGGCACCTACACGTGGTCCTCCAGCGCCATCCCCGCCGGGAGCTACGAGTTCAAGGTGACCCACGGCCTGTCCTGGGCCGTCAACTACGGCGCCGGCGGTGAGCAGAACGGCCCCAACGTGGCCTTCTCCGTGCCGTCGGACGGCACGCAGGTGACGATCAGCTACGTCCTCGGGACGCACCAGATCTCGGTGAAGACCTCGCGCGCCGGGACGGCGCCCGATCTGAGCAAGGCCAGGGCGTTCGTCGTGGCGGCAGATCTCGTGGCGTGGCCGGCGTCTGCTGTCCCGGCCGGCGTCGACCCGGCGACGCTCACGTGGCGGCTGCACTGGTCGGCGGACGGCGGTCTCGCCGTCGACGCCGAGGCCGTCACCGGTGGCTCGGTGGCGACGCTGACGCGCGACCCCAAGGGCCTGCCCCGGGACGTGCTCGCCGCGCACCCCGAGCTCAAGGACGCGGTCGCCCTGCGCACCGACAAGCGGACCGCCGCCCTGATGCCCGAGATCCTCAAGGGCCAGGTCGCGGTGGCGATGTACGACTCGACCGGAGTGCTCCTCGACGCCACCGGCGCCCAGACGGCCATCGCTCTCGATGCGATCTACGCCGGGGCAGCGCGGAAGCGGGCCTACGGAGTCGCCTTCCCGAAGGGCGGCGTGTCCTTCAGCGTCTGGGCGCCGACCGCGCAGGACGTGAACCTGCTGACCTGGCCGGCCGGCTCCGACGACCTCGGACTCGACCGGGCGACGCGCACCGACATGGTCCGGGCAGCTGACGGGTCGTGGACCGCTCGCCTCGGCGACGGGGCCAAGGAGGCCCGCTACCTCTACGAGGTGAAGGTCTTCGCGCCGTCGACGGGCAAGGTGGAGACCAACCGCGTCACCGACCCGAACTCCGTTGCCTTGACGCTCAACTCGACGCGCTCGGTCGCGGTCGACCTCAAGGACGCGAAGCACATGCCTGCGGCCTGGCGCACCACCCCCGCGCCGACGGTGGCCCAGAACGTCGACACGACCATCTACGAGCTGCACGTCCGGGACTTCTCCGCCACCGACGAGTCGGTGCCCGAGGAGCTGCGGGGCAGCTACCTCGCCTTCGCCGAGGAGGGCGAGGGGCGCAAGCACCTGCGGACGCTGGCGCAGGCGGGCCTCAACACGGTCCACCTGCTGCCGACCTTCGACATCGCCTCGATCGAGGAGGACCCGGCCAAGCAGGAGCAGCCGGACTGCGACCTGGAGTCCTTCGCCCCCGACAGCGAGGAGCAGCAGAAGTGCACCTCCGCGGTGGCCGGCAAGGACGCCTTCAACTGGGGCTACGACCCCTACCACTGGACCGCGCCCGAGGGCTCCTACGCCTCCACGGCCGAGGCCGCTGACGGCGGCGCCCGCATCGCCGAGTTCCGCACCATGGTCGGGGCCCTGCACGAGGATGGCCTGCGCGTCGTCCTCGACGAGGTCTACAACCACACCGCCGAGTCGGGGCAGGGCGCCAGGTCGGTGCTCGACAAGGTCGTCCCCGGCTACTACCACCGCCTCAACGCCACGGGTGCAGTCGAGACCTCGACCTGCTGCCAGAACGTCGCGACCGAGCACGCGATGGCCGAGAAGATGATGGTCGACTCGGTCGTCACGTGGGCCCGGGACTACAAGGTCGACGGCTTCCGCTTCGACCTCATGGGTCACCACAGCAAGGCCAACATGCTGGCGATCCGCGCCGCCCTCGACGCGCTGACCACCTCCAAGGACGGCGTGGACGGGAAGCAGATCTACCTCTACGGCGAGGGCTGGAACTTCGGCGAGGTGGCCGGCAACAAGCTGTTCGAGCAGGCCACGCAGGGCCAGCTCGGCGGCACGCACATCGGGACCTTCTCGGACCGGCTGCGCGACGCGGTGCGCGGCGGCGGTCCCTTCGACGAGGACCCGCGCAAGCAGGGCTTCGGCTCGGGGCTGTCGACGGACCCGAACGGCGCGCCGGTCAACGGCGACAGCACCTCGGCGGCCGCGCGCCTGGCCCACGAGACGGATCTCGTCCAGCTCGGCCTCGCTGGCAACCTGCGGGACTTCACGTTCCGCAGCGCGGCCACCGGCGAGGTCGTCAAGGGCACCGACGTCGACTACAACGGCTCTCCCGCGGGCTATGCGGACCAGCCGGACGAGGTCGTCACCTATGTCGATGCCCACGACAACGAGACCCTCTTCGACGCGCTGACCTACAAGCTGCCGGTCCCGACGACGATGGCCGACCGCGTCCGGATGAACACCCTGTCGCTCGCGACCACTGCTCTGTCCCAGACGCCCTCGTTCTGGCACGCCGGCGCGGACCTGCTGCGCAGCAAGAGCCTCAACCGCGACTCCTACGACAGCGGTGACTGGTTCAACGAGCTCGACTGGACCGGTGCCGACAACGGCTTCGGCCACGGCCTCCCGCCGGAGGGCGTCAACTCGGCGAAGTGGCCCTACATGCGGCCGCTCCTCGCCGACCCGGCGCTCAAGCCGACCCAGGCAGAGGCGCAGCACGCATCGGCGATGGCCCAGGACCTGCTCGAACTGCGGTTCAGCACGCCGCTCTTCCGGCTCGGCTCGGCGGACGCGATCCGGCAGAAGGTCAGCTTCCCCGTGTCCGGCACCGCGGACGCGCACCCCGGCGTCGTCGTCATGCGGATCGACGACACGGTGGGCGCGGACGTCGACCCTGCGCTGCGCGGGCTCGTCGTCGTCCTCAACGCGTCGCCCGACGCCGTGGCCCAGAAGGTCCCGGGACTCAGCGGGTCCTGGTCGTTGAGCCCGGTCCAGCGGGACGGGGCGGACAGCGTGGCGAGCTCAGCGGCATACGACACGGCCTCGTCGACGCTGACGGTGCCCGCGCGGACGGTGGCGGTCTTCGTCCAACCCAGCTGACCTGGCCGTATGCCGCTGGGCTTGCTCTCGCGGCCCCGTGCCCTCGGGTGCGGGGCCGCGAGCACCTACGGTGGGTCCGTGAGCACTCCAGACATGACGTACCGCCAGCTCGGGGACAGCGGCCTCACGGTCTCGACCGTCGGCCTGGGCTGCAACAACTTCGGCCGCCGGATCGGCGAGGAGGAGACCGCCGCGGTCGTGCGGGCGGCGCTCGACGCCGGGATCACCCTGTTCGACACGGCCGACATCTACGGTCCGGGAGCCAGCGAGGAGCTGCTCGGACGCGCGCTCGGGTCGGAGCGCGAGAACGTCGTCGTCGCGACGAAGTTCGGCATGGACATGCAGGGCGCCAATGGTCCTGACTGGGGAGTGCGCGGCTCGCGGCGGTATGTCCGGCGCGCCGTGGAGGCGAGTCTGCGGCGGCTCGGGACCGACTGGATCGACCTCTACCAGCTGCACCGCCCCGACGGGGTGACCCCGATCGGCGAGACCCTCGCCGCGCTGACCGAGCTGGTGCAGGAGGGCAAGGTCCGCTACATCGGGTCGAGCAACCTCACGGGGTGGCAGGTCGTCGACGCCGACTGGGTGGCGCGGTCCGAGGGGTTCGAGCGGTTCGTGTCTGCGCAGAACGAGTACTCGCTGCTCGAGCGATCGGTCGAGGACGAGCTCGTGCCCGCGTGTGAGCACGTCGGCGTCGGGCTGCTGCCGTACTTCCCGCTGGCGTCCGGGCTCCTCACCGGCAAGTACCGACGGGGTGAGGCCGCGCCGCCGGGGACGCGTCTGGCGGACCGCTCCGACCGGCTCGCGGGTGCCGACTGGGAGACGATCGAAGCGCTCGAGTCGTTTGCCACGGGGCGTGGTCTGAGCCTGCTCGACGTGGCCATCGGCGGGCTCGCGGCCCAGCCGGCCGTCGCATCCGTCATTGCGGGGGCGACCAGCCCGGATCAGGTGAGGGACAACGTCCGCGCCGGCTCGTGGCAGCCCAGCGGGGCCGACCTCGACGAGCTGGACCGGCTCACTGGGGTCCCGGACCCGGCCTGAAGTGAGTGTCTTTCTGTCGTGAGTTTTGGGCTGCGTGGGACTGATCGGCGTCCTCTTCGCGGAAATGCGGGATTTTGGCCACATTTGGCAACGAGGAGGAAATACTCGTCTTAGCTGGACATTGCGCGTTGTCAGGGATCCGATCTTCCGTCCAGCCAGGTCCCCGCCACGACGCGCTGGAGGGGCAATGAAGTTCAACAAGCCGCCGGGGTGGCCAGACGCACCCGAGGGTTGGGTTCCCGATCCGACGTGGACCCCTGACCCCGCGTGGACTCCTCCGCCTCCTGGCTGGGATTTCTGGACGAACGACTACGGGATCCCGATTCGGGGGCCGGTCGGTCTCTATCCGAACGATAAGAGCAGTCGGCGTTCCAAGGCCCTGCTCGGCACAGCCGCCGGCCTAGCCGGTCTGATCGTTGGCCTGATGGCCGGGGGCGGATCCACCGAGCTGGACGCCAACACCCTCGCGCTCATGCCCTCACCTGCTGCAGTCACGTCCACCGTGCGAGTTCCCGGACCGACGGTCACGTCCAGTGTCACCGTCCCGGGACCCGAACGGACCGTGAAGGTGGCCGGTCCAACGGTGACCAAAACCGTGACCAAGACGGTGCGCAAGACCGTTACCGCAGTGGCTCCCTTCGCGGGCAGCGGTGGCACGGCTCCGAAGACGAGCAACACCTACTATGCGAACTGTGACGCCGCACGGGCCGCAGGAGTTGCGCCGCTCTACGTGGGTGAGCCCGGTTATCGTTCCGGTCTCGATCGTGACAACGACGGTGTCGCCTGTGAGTGAGTGACGCAGTCAGTCGTCCGCATCATCGAGATCGATGGCCTCCAGAGCGTTGGCTATGTCCGGGTTACCGCGTGCGTCGAGTGGCTGCAGTTCGGCTGAGGCTCCTTTCTGGTGAAAGAGCCGGTCATTGCTTGCTTCATTGACAATCTCCACGGCGTTCGCGTCAGCCCAGTGGATCCCTTCCAGGGAGGCGCGGCTGAAGCGGGCTGCGAGGACTGCCTCGGGCGCCCGGCGACCGTAGACGTCCGGAGCCGCCCTTCTCACGGCGACCGCTGTGACGGTCTCCAGGCCGGGACAGACGGCGAAAGCCTCTTTCACCGTTACGACGGTGCATCCGCACACCATGTGTGCGTACAGATCGTTCTTCTGGCGCTTGGTCATCTTGCGCAGAGAGAGGTTGCCAGCGTCAGTCACGCCGGGCATCCGTTCCGGAATGAGCTCAGGATCGGGAACTTGCACGACAACGGATGCGCCACGGCCGCCCACACCCAAGGGAGCCGCCATGGCTTCATTGTCCTCGAAGGCCTCTGCGAGTGCCTCCATGACGGCGCCCGGTTCGTTGTCCGTGAGGCGTTGCCAAGCGGCGTCGACTTCGGCTTGGGCGGCCACTCGCGACCGAGCCGCATCGGCTTCGAGGTCAAGAGCTTCCAGCCGTGCCGCCTCGTCGGCTCTTCTCCGGGACTCGAGCAGTTTGCCGACTTCGAAGATGCGTACACCGGCACGCGCTCGCCTTCGGTGTCGAGCTCGCAAAGAGTGCATCGTCGGCACGGTCGGTGTCGGCACGAGTGGCCGGGTTGCTTCCGGAAAGGAGACGCGGTGGAGGTCCAGGATCTGCGTCATCGCAGCCATGGCTGCCTGCGCCTCTTGAGCCTTGGCCGCGGCTGTGAGCGAGCGGGTGGCGGTCCCCGTTGACGCGGGTCGCGAACGGGCTTGGGGGGAACGCCGGTGGCTGCCTCCGACACTCGTGTAGAAGCCCACTGGTCCGACCCCTGTGCTGACTCCGGGCCGCCCTGCCCCCAGGTGGACACGCGCCGCGCGCGGTCCAACGCTGGCTCGCAACCCACGACTGGATGCGCGGATGCGAATGCCCGGGGCGACTTTGACCGAGAACCCCATGGGGGTCACAGTACCCGGGCGAGCCGCCATGAGGCTCTGGCCTTGAATGGGCAGATACCCTAGGGGGTATGGAACGAATGGTGCCCGACGCCTTGGACCCCGCGGTGGGACCTGACTTGAGCGAGCCACGTCACTGGGAGCGGCCGCGGCCCCACCTCGGCATCACGGTGCTGGCGGCAGTCGCGACCTTCCTCGTCATCGGGGTGCCCACCGACATCGTGCCCAATCCCGTCTTTGGGCGGGAGGTGCCGGTCCGGCCCTGGGAGCCGTGGGTGCTGCTCGCAACGAGTGTGCTGACCGGCCTGTGGTTCGGGCTGCAGCGCTCGCGCCGCGTGGTCAAGGACGACGGCTCGGTGACGGGCGAGGACTCGCCGGCGCCGGCCTACAGCGCCGCAGGTCTGGCCCTGTTCGCCGTGGCCTGTCCGGTCTGCAACAAGATCGTCCTCATCGCGTTGGGCACGTCTGGAGCGCTGGGGATCTGGGAGCCGCTCCAGCCCTGGCTCGCCGCCATCTCGCTCGCGGCCCTCGTCGGGGCGGTGGGGTATGCCGCCCGGCGCCGTCCGTGCGTCGACGGTGCCTGCCGGGTCGGGAGTGCGGCATGACCGCGTTCCCAACGCGCGGCTCGGCCCCGCTGGACGTCGTCGCCCGCCACGAGGCTGCGGCCCTCGCCGCGCTGGAGGCCGCGACCGGCGGCGCGCCGCTGTGCCGCGTCGACGGCACGCAGCAGACCGTCAAGGCGAGCGAAGGCGCGGCTGCGGCCTTGTCCGACGTGCGCCGAGCGCTGCGTGGTCGGTCTGCCGTCGGGGCCGAGGACGACCCCGCTGCGGTGATCGACGCCGTCCGGTCGCAGTGGCAGGGCATCACGGGGCCGCTCGCCGCGCGCCCCGGATCGGACGAGTACATCTCCGGTGGTCTCGCCGCTCTCGCCGCGTTGGAGCGCGACCTCGGCCCCTCGGGTGTGGAGCTGCCTGCTCCCGGAGTCGCGAGCATGCTTGCCGGCGGGCCGGTCCTTGGGGGAGTGGGCGCTCCCTCCACGACTGCGGAGAGCCTGCGCTGGCCGACCCGGCGCCGCGTTGCCGCGGGGGTGATCCTCGTGGGCCTGATCGTCCTGATCGGTGTCACCGTGGGGTGGCCGCTGACGGACGCGCCGCTCTGGACGGTGCTGACCGCCGGTGCGGCTGTGCTCTCGTCGCTCGCCCTCGCTCTCTTCGTGCCGCGTCCTGGGGAGGGATGGCGACCGGACCTGGGTTGCGCGCCCTGCGCGGTCGCCGGCCTGGCCCTGGCGGTCGCCGGTCCGTGGCTGGCCATCGAGACGGCTCACGACGGGGCGCGCGCTGCCCTCGCGCTGGTGCTCGCCGGAGCGGCACTGGGACGACGGCTCACGGAGCCGCCCGTCTGCGGCGCACCAGCGCGCTGACGCCGCCGGGTCTCACTCAGGCCCACGCCGGCGCCACCACACATCGGGCCGGGGCTCGATGAGTGGTGGCTTCGCGCGCGCAGGCCCACCGCTGATCGGACCTGGGCCCGATACGTGGTGGGGCCACTCGAGTCAGGTGGGGGTGTGGATGGAGGGGCCACTCGAGTTGGTGGGGGAGTCGGAGCGGGGGCGGGAGCGGGGGCGGGGGCGCTCGGCTCGGCGGGCCGGGAGGTAGGCGAGCAGGCCGAGCAGGCTGAGCGCACCAGCCGTCACCATCGCCGTCTGCGTCGTGGTGCGCTCGGCGAGGACGCCGATCACGGGGCCCGCGACGGAGAAGGCGGCGAAGGCCGTCATGGAGTTCATCGACAGGATCGTCGCCCGGTTGCGTGCCTCCGCGACCCGGTGCAGCAGCGCGGCATGCATCGGCCCGAGGAAGCCGTGCATGGAGTAGGTGAACGCGTAGGCGGCGACGAGGGCGAGCGGCCCCCCGACGAGCCCCATGACGACCGCGCCGACGCTGTTGAGGACCCGGCCGAGGATGGCGGTCCGAGCCACCCCGAGTCGC
>NZ_JAPFQL010000102.1 GCF_028446585.1 Intrasporangium calvum | reverse complement strand
CCGGCCCGCCAGATGCGGACCCTGGTCCCCAAATGGCGGAGAACCCGCCCGCCCGGCCCGCCAGACGCGGACCCTGGTCCCCAAATGGCGGAGAACCACCCACCCCGCCCGCCAGACGCGGACCCCGGCCCCCAAATGGCGGCCACCGACCCGACCGAGCGGGCGTCGGGAAGCGAGCCCAGCGGCATACGGAATCATCCTTCGGGACGGGGGCGTGACCCACGTCACCCAGCCCGCCCGCGCGTGCGGGGGCTCGCCGCCCGGCTGGTAGTTTCGAGTGTCCACAGCCACACCGATGTGAAGGGCCACCCGTGAGCACAACCCCCGTGAAAGTCGCCGTCACCGGCGCCGCAGGCCAGATCGGCTACAGCCTCCTCTTCCGCATCGCCAGCGGTGCCCTCCTCGGCCCGGACACCCCCGTCGAGCTGCGTCTCCTCGAGATCACGCCGGCCCTGAAGGCCCTCGAGGGCGTCGTCATGGAGCTCGACGACTGCGCGTTCCCGACCCTCGCCGGCGTCGAGATCGGTGACGACCCCAACGCCATCTTCAACGGCACCAACCTCGCCATGCTCGTCGGCGCCATGCCGCGCAAGGAGGGCATGGACCGCGCCGACCTGCTCGCCGCGAACGGCAAGATCTTCACCGGCCAGGGCAAGGCGCTCAACGACCACGCCGCCGACGACATCAAGGTCCTCGTCACCGGCAACCCGGCCAACACCAACGCGCTCATCGCGATGTCCAACGCGCCTGACATCCCCCGCGAGCGCTTCAACGCCCTGACGCGCCTCGACCACAACCGCGCCAAGACGCAGCTCGCCAAGAAGCTCGGCGTCAGCGTCACCGAGATCACCAACCTGGCGATCTGGGGCAACCACGACGACTCGATGTATCCCGACCTCTACAACACCAAGGTCGGTGGCAAGGTCGCGGCGGACCTCGTCGAGCAGACGTGGATCACCGAGGAGTACATCCCGACGGTCGCCAAGCGCGGCGGCGCGATCATCGCGGCCCGCGGCCTGTCGTCGGCGGCGTCCGCGGCCAACGCGACGATCGACCACATGCGCGACTGGGTCAAGGGCACGGACGACTGGGTGTCGATGTCGGTCCCGTCCGACGGCTCCTACGGCGTGACCGAGGGCATCGTGTCGTCGTTCCCGTGCGTCGTGAAGGACGGCCAGTACGAGATCGTCCAGGGCATCGAGCTCAACGACTTCTCCCGTGAGCGGATCGCCGCGTCGGTCGCGCGGCTCGAGTCCGAGCGCGACCAGGTCAAGGAGCTGGGCCTCATCTGAGGCTCCCGCAGTCCCGTCGAAGGGCGTCGGTCACCGGTGTGGTGGCCGGCGCCCTTCGCCGTATGCCGCTGGGCTCGCTCCCGCTGCCGCCTGGCCTGCGCGCGTGGCTGGCTCACGCCCGGAAGTGCCAGCCCCGAGGCGAGTTGACGACGACCCGGTCGGCACGGGCGGCCGAGGACGCGACGAGCGCCGCGTTCAGCTCGTCGCTCTCAGCGACCCACCGGGTGGCAGCCTGCCGCTCCTTGCCGAACGTGACGTGACGGTCGATCAGCCGAGACCGACGCAGGTCCTCGTCGCCGCTGACAAACCAGACCTCGGTCGTGGCGCGGCGGGCCCGCTCCCAGTGGGGCTCGGGCAGGAGCAGGTAGTTCCCCTCGGTGACGACGAGGCGCGCTGAGGGAGGCACCACCATCGCCGCGGCGATCGGCTGCTCGAGAGTCCGCTCGAACCCCGGCGCATAGATCCACGCATCCGGATCGTCGACGACGCGCCTCAACAGGTGCGCGTAGCCCTCGGCGTCGAACGTGTCGGGCGCTCCCTTGCGGCCGCGGGCCCCCAGCCGGTCGAGCTGGACGTCGGCCAGGTGAAACCCGTCCATCGGCACGTGGGCCACCCAGTCCTCGCCCCGCACTTCGGCAACCCCGGCGACCACGGCCTCGGCAAGAGTCGTCTTGCCCGCACCGGGCGCGCCGGCGATGCCGAGGACCGCCCGGCGCCGCTCGCCGACGAGGGCTGTCGCAGCGTTCACCAGCTCGTCGAGGGCCACAGCCGCCATCCTGCCGGTGGCGCCGGTGCAGAGTCGAGAGCCGAGGGCCGCGCCCGAGACCGGTCGCTGGACGGGCCCCGGGGGCCCACCACGTATCGGACCCTGGCGCGATCCGTGGTGGGGATCCCACCAAAAGCCCACCACGTATCGGACCGTGGCCCGATCTGCGGTGCCGTCAGATGTCGAGCCGCACCGTCGCCGACGCGAGCAGCACGCCGATGGCCAGGCCGACGAGCAGCAGCACGTCGATCGCCCGCGACCGGGCGTTCAACCCGCCGGCCTTGCGGTCCGGCCGGGCCACCAGCCGGACGAGGGCACCGAAGAAGAGGCCGCCGGCCATGATCCGGCCGCCCCACCGCACGTCGCCGAAGGCCATCATCAGGACGCCCACCGCCCCGACGACGGCGACGACGTACCACCAGCCGAGGACGACGAAGCCGCTACCTCGCCACTGCACTGGCCTGCGCCTCGGCCGCCTGCACGATGTTGGTCAGGAGCAGGGCGCGGGTCATCGGGCCGACTCCGCCCGGGTTGGGGCTGACCCAGCCGGCGACCTCGGCGACGTCGGCGGCGACGTCTCCGGCGATCTTGCCGTCGACGCGGCTCACGCCGACGTCGAGGACGGCAGCGCCCGGCTTGACCATGTCGCCGGTGATGATGTCGGGCACGCCGGCTGCAGCGATGACGATGTCAGCCTGGCGGACCTCGGCGGCGAGGTCCTTGGTGCCGGTGTGGCAGAGGGTGACCGTGGCGTTCTCGGACTTGCGCGTGAGGATGAGCCCCAGCGGTCGGCCGACGGTGAGGCCACGACCGACGACGACGACCTTGGCCCCGGCGATCGGCACGTCGTAGCGGCGCAGCAGCTCGATGCAGCCCATCGGCGTGCAGGGCAGCGGCGCCTTGCGGCCGAGGACGAGCCAGCCGAGGTTGGTCGGGTGGAGCCCGTCGACGTCCTTCTCCGGCGCGACCCGGGACAGCAGGGCCATCTCGTCGAGGCCGGTGGGCTGCTGCACGAGGAAGCCGGTGCAGGAGGGGTCGGCGTTGAGCTCGTCGATGACGGCCTCGACCTCGGCCTGCGTCGCCGTGGCCGGCAGGTCCCGGCGGAGGCTCGTGATGCCGATCTCGGCGCAGTCGCGGTGCTTGGCGTTGACATACCAGTGGCTGCCCGGGTCGTCACCGACCAGCACCGTGCCCAGACCGGGCACCACCCCCTGCTCGCGGAGCGCTGCGACACGCTCCTTCAGCTCGGACTTGATCGATACGAGGGTGCTCTTGCCGTCGAGGATCTGTGCCGTCACGATCGACATCCTGCCACGCCCCCCAGGCGGCCGTTCACTGCTCCCTGGCTCGCCGGGCAGCCCTCGCCTCACGCCGGTCCGTGATGAGGATCGAGCCGACGAGAACGGCTCCGGCGATGGCCGCGACGATGAAGAAGACCATGGCGATCGCGGGGTAACCGAGGATCCGGCTCGAGGTCGGGACCTGCATCATCAGGGCGGCTCCGACGACGATGGCGGCGAGGACGATGCCCATCGTCAACCGGTTGGCCAGGTGCTGCAGGACCGACACGAGACGCACCTCGTCGATGGTCTTGACGCGGAACGCGAGCTCACCGTCGGAGAGCGCGTCCATGATCCGGTTGGCCCGTCTCGGGAGCTGGGCGGCGAAGTTCTTCGCCTCGATCGCCGACGAGATGGCCCCGGACAGTGACACGGAGAGCCCGCCGCGGAGCAGCTCCTCGATGTTGTCGCGGATCGCCTCCGAGGGGACGAAGGAGGGGTCGAGGTGCTGGGTCACCTGGTCGAGGTTGAGCAGGGTCTTGCCGATCATCGCCATCTCGGCGGGTGGCCGCAGCCCGTGCTGCCCGGACAGGCGGCTCAGCTCGACGAGCACCGTGCCGGCGTCGACCTCGCTGCCCATCGTCACGGCGGTCGACACGAGGTGCGACACGTCGTCGCGGAACTTCGCCGCGTCGTAGCCGGCCAGTGGGTGGCCCATCTCCGCGAGGACGAGCGCCGCCTCCTCGCCGTCGCCCTCGCTCAGGGCGAGAAGCAGCTTGACGATCTGGTCGCGCACGCGGCGCGGCACGGCTGCCACCATCCCGAAGTCGATGAGCGCGAGCCGCCCGTCCTCGGTCAGCAGCACGTTGCCCGGGTGCGGGTCGGCGTGGAGCGTGCCGTCGACGAGGATCATCCGCAGGTAGGCGGAGAACAGCTCCTCGACGAGTGGCCGGCTGTCGACGTCGAGCAGCCCGAACGGCCCGACCGTCGTCACCGGACGCCCGGCCACGAAGTCCATCGTCAGCACCCGGGACGTCGACAGCTCGCTGATCGGCTGAGGCACCAGGAGGTGCGGGTAGTCGGCGGTCAGCTCGCCGAACCGCACGAGGTGCTGCGCCTCCTGCCGGTAGTCCAGCTCCCCCGCCAGCGACCGCCGGAAGTGCGACAGGAGGTTGTCGATGCCGTAGCGCCGGCCCACCTCCGTGTGCCGGTCGACCTTGCCGGCGATGGACCCGAGCACCTCCATGTCCCCTCGCACCGCCTCGCGGACACCGGGCCGTTGGACCTTGACGACGACCTGCCGCCCGTTGCGGGTCGTGGCCCGATGGACCTGTGCGAGCGAGGCTGCCGCGAGCGGCGCGTCGTCGAACTCGCTGAACAGGCTGCGGATCGGAGCACCCAGCTCCTCCTCGACGATCGTCCTGACCTCCTCGGCCGGGAACGGCTCGACGTCGTCCTGCAGGCGGGCCAGCGCCTCGGTGTAGGCGGCCGGCAGCAGGTCGACGCGCGTCGACAGCAGCTGGCCCAGCTTGATGAACGTCGGGCCCATCTGCTCCAGGTCGGCCGCGAGCCGCTCGGGCCCGCTGCCGTCCGGCCCGGCGTCGAGGTCGAACGCCTCGCCCTCCTCGACGAGGAACTCGTCCGTCTGCACTCCCGCGAGCAGGTCCCTGCGTCCGTGCCGCACGATGAGCCGGACGAGGTCCGCATACCGCTTCCGGTGACCAGCCTCCATGCTCGGACCGTACTCTCTCGTATGCCGCTGAGCTCGCTTCCACACGCGACCGACGGCCCGCTCCTGCCGGAGTCAGCGGAGCTGGTTGAGCGCCGCCCGGAACTCGCGCTGGGCCGCGAGCCGCATCGCGGCGAACGACTCGCCGCCCACGGGTGAGGCGACGCCGCCGGCCATCTCGCGGACCATGAGCAGGACCCGGAGCATGTCACCGAGGTGCTGGGGGCTCAGCTCGGCGGCGAGGACGGGCAGCTCCTCGTGCTCCTCCGCGTCCGAGTGGTCCCGCAGGCTCCGCTCGAGCTGGTCGAGCGTCACGAGGAACTCGTCGTCGGTCACTGTCAGCACCGGGTCCGACTCCGGCTGTCCCACGTCCGCCGCGCTCAGGCGGACCAGACGCTCCACGACTTCGGCGATCTCGCGCTCCTCGTCGAGCCGTTCGCGGGTCGCGTCGGAGACCCACGCGTTGTGCAGGGCCACCTCCTCTGCCGCCTCGTGGACGGCCAGGTAGCGCAACAGCGTCGTCAACTCGGTGCTGCGGTCCTCGCCCTGGGCATGACGCACCGCCGACAGCAGGCGCCAGAGGTGGTCGTGCTCGGCATGGAGCTGGGCACGCAGCTCGGTCAGGGTGGCGACGCGGACCTCCATCGGACCCCCTTCAAGGCACACAGGCGAGGCGTCTCGCTGTCGGCCTCCCCTACCCCGGAGCCTCTCAGGATAACCGGGATGAGACCCCTCTCACGAGGCCGCCCCCGGCAACCCAGGTGGCGCGGCGTATCTACGACCACTCACCGACCTCTGCGTGAGTGATGTCGGTCACACCACCGTGGCCGACACGTCAAGGGGAGGACACGGACATGGGTGCACTGGGACGCGTGTTGCGTCGCACCGGGACGGTCGCCGCGACAACGGCGGCCTTCACGTTGGCCGGCACCGGCATCGCCTCGGCCCACCACTGCTACAAGGACGAATGGCGCCAGGCGGCCTACGAGCACCTGGCGACCAGCCAGACGCCCTGGGTCTCGCTGAGTGACCTGGGCAAGATGTTCCTGCTTCAGGACCCCGCGCTCATCGAGGCCTGCGGCTACGTCGTGGACGACGCCGTGGCGGACTGGATGGCCGAGAAGGGCCTGACGCAGGAGCCGCTGATCCAGTCGCGCGCGACCGTGGGAGCCGGCGCCTTCTACTACAAGGGGACGGCGCCCGACCCGTTCGAGTACCTCACGGACGAGGACTTCAACGCGCTCGGCGGGGCGGTCTTCGCCGGCCTCGAGTCGTGCTCCGGCGGCGCCTGACCGACACCATCGCCGCCCCTGCGAGGCGCCGAGGCGCCGAGGGGGCTCGGGATCCCATCGGATCCTGAGCCCCTTCGGCGTCAGCTGACTGAATCGAGCTGGTCGAGGGGAATCTCCTTGTCCGCCAGCCGTTCCCGGTCGACGACCGTCCGGTTGCGGACCAGCTCCTGGACGGCGTCCATGGTGTCCCAGACATTGACGTGCATGCCGGCGAGGACCCGGACGCCGTCGCCCTCGGGCACGACCCAGAAGGTCATGAACTCATTGCTCGCGGGGTCCCCCCGGAAGACCACCTCGGTGTCGGTGCCTCGCGGGACGTAGCCGGCGTACTCGAGGCCGATGTCGTACTGGTCGGAGTAGAAGAACGGCACCGGCCCGTAGTGCACCTCCTTGCCGACGATCGACTGGCCGGCCGCGTAGCCACCGTCGTGGGCGTTGGCCCAGTGCTCGACGCGCACGTGCGTGCCCAGGGTGGGGTTGAACCAGTTGGCGACGTCACCGGCCGCGAATACCCCGTCGGCCGAGGTGCGCAGCGCCTCGTCGACGACGATCCCGTTGTCGACCTCGAGGCCGGCGTCCTCGGCGAGCCGCGTGTTGGGCCGGATCCCGACCCCAATGACGACGGTGTCCGCCGGGAGCCGCTCGCCGCTGCTGGTCACGACCGTGGTGACCCGCCCGTCCTCGCCCTCGAGCCGTTCCACTCCCTCACCGAGGCGCAGCGTCACGCCGTGGGACCGGTGCAGGTCCGCGAACCACGAGCCGACCTGCTCGCCGACGACACCGAGCAGCGGCGCCGACTGCGGCTCGACGATGGTGACCTCGGCGCCGTGGTGCCGGGCGGCAGCCGCGACCTCGAGGCCGATCCAGCCCGCGCCGATGATGACGACATCGCTGCCCGGGACCAGCCGCGCGCGGATCTTCGCCGAGTCGGTCATGGAGCGCAGGTAGAAGACGTCCGCCAGATCGGTGCCCGGGACGTCGAGCTTGCGCAGGCCCGAGCCCGTGGCGAGGAGCAGGGAGCCGTAGGCGAGCTGGCTGCCGTCCGACAGCGTCAGGGTGCGGGTGGCCGGGTCGAGCCGGTCGGCGGCCACCCCGAGGCGAAGCTCGACGTGGTTGTCGTCGTACCACTCCCGTGGATGGGAGAACGCCGATTCCTCCGGGTCGTTGCCGAGCATGACGCCCTTGGACAGGGGCGGCCGGTCGTAGGGCAGCCGGTTCTCCTTGCCGACGAGAACGACCGGGACGTCCTGGTCGCTCTCCCGGATGGCCTCGATGGCCCTGGCGGCCGCGAGACCGCCCCCGACGATGACGATGGGGTCACTGGTGCTCATGAGCCCACTCTCCCCCAGGCCCCCTGCCCCGGTCGAGAGGCGGACGGCCATCCGCGCGTGCACGCTGGGCGACGACGGATCCCTCCCGAATCTGCCGACTACGGCACTGCTCAGCCAGAGTGAGCAGTGCCGTAGTGGCTGGCCGCGCCCGGTGCCGCCAGCGGGTCGGCCCCGGGCACCCCGGGCAACCCAGGCGACCCGGGGCGCGGAGCGAGCCCAGCGGCATACGGCACGGGGAAGGGAGCTGTTCCGGGATGAGGAACGTCTCTGCCGGACCCGCCGGTAAGCAGCGACTCTCATAGCGGCGGCACACCGAGGTGACCGCAGGAAGTACGCAAAGGAGCGCCGGTGCCGAACCTGACCATCCACCCGACGGGCGAGGTCGTCTACCTCGAGCCGGGCGAGACGGTGCTCGGTGGCCTCTACAAGGCGGGCTACGCCTACACGATCGGTTGCCGTCGCGGTGGCTGCGCCATCTGCAAGGTGGACGTCCTCGACGGCGAGTTCTCCTACGACCACCCCGTGGCCGACTCCGTGATCTCCGAGCAGGAGCGCACGGACGGCACCTGTCTGAGCTGCCGGGCGGTCCCGGACTCGGACGTCACCATCGAGATGCGCGACAGCTGCCTGCGTCTCGTCAACCCGTTCCTGCGCCAGATCAACGAAAAGGCCCGGCTCCGCGCCGAAGCCCTGGCATCAACCACCACGAAGGAGTAGCAGTGGGAATCTTGAGGATGGGCTACGCGCACGTCCGGGTCACCGACCTGGCCGAGGCCAAGCACCACTACGCCAACACGCTGGGTCTCTATGAGACCCATTCCGAGGACGGCAAGGTCTTCTTCAAGGGCTGGGACGAGTGGGACCACCACTCGCTCGTGCTCGAGGAGGGCGGCGTCGGCGTCGTCAAGTACGGCTTCAAGGTCGAGAAGCCCGAGGACATCGACGAGATCGAGAAGAAGGGCCAGCAGTTCGGCCTGACGATGGAGCGCATGTCCGCCGGTGAGAACGCCGAGGTCAGCGACGGCATCCGCTTCACGACCCCGTCGGACCACGTCTTCGAGGTCTACCACTCGCAGACCCTCATCGGCACCGAGGTCGGCACGCACAACCCGGAGGCGTTCCCCCGTCACCTCGTCGGCGTCGGCGTGCCCGGCCTCGACCACTCGCTGATCCTCGCCGAGGACGTGCGCACGATGGAGAACATGCTCACCGAGGTGTTCGGCTTCTACGCCACCGAGCGCGTGCAGACGGACCTCAACGACGACGACGCGCACTACATCGCGACGTGGATGACGAGCAACAACCAGATCCACCAGATCGCCGTCCTCGAGGGCCCGCAGTCCAAGCTGCACCACGTGGCCTTCAAGCTGCAGGACTGGGCCGAGGTCGGCCACGCCGGTGACCTCTTCACGATGGACGACGTGCCGATCGACATCGGCCCGACCCGTCACGGCATCACCCGCGGCCAGACGATCTACTTCTTCGACCCGGCGGGCAACCGCAACGAGGTCTTCGCCGGCGGCTACCTCGCCTACCCGGACCGGCCGACCGTCAAGTGGACGCCCGACCAGATCGCCAAGGGCATCTTCTACCACGCCCGCGAGATCAACGAGCGCTTCACCACGGTCAGCACCTGATCATGACGACGACGGCAGCGCGCGCGACGTTCGTGCGCACGACTCAGACGATGACGTATGCCGCAGGGCGCGCTGCCGTCGACGCCGCCCTCGAGCGGGCGGCCGAGCTGGGAGTCCCCGTCAACGTGGCGGTGACCGACCCCTCAGGGGCGCTCCTGGCCTTCGCCCGGATGGACGGGGCTCCGCTGCTCTCCTCCGGGATCGCGCAGGACAAGGCATGGACGGTGTCCGCCTTCAACGGGATCGCCACGCACGAGTTCTTCGACCTGATCAAGGACGAGCCGGCCCTTCGGGAGGGGATCGTCCACCGCGAGCGCCTGGTCGTCTTCGGCGGCGGGGTCCCGGTGCGGGTCGACGGAGTGCTCGTCGGCGCCGTCGGGGTCTCCGGCGGGTCGGCCGAGCAGGACCGTGAGATCGCCGAGGCCGGCGCCGCCGCCGTGACCCACCCAGCCTGACCCCGCAACACGCCCGGCGCCCAGCAGCTCACCAGTGCTGCAGCAGGGGTCCGTTCGACACTTCCGGGCGTGTTGCGGGACACCCCCCACTGAGAGAGGACCGGCAATGACGCCGTTCATGCTCCAGGTCGCCGAGCTCGTCGGGGCGCGTGACGCCGACGTCGAGCCCGTCGCCCCGATGCCCCTGACCCGAATCAGCCAGCGCATCGCGACTGGCACCGGCGCGGACCGCCACGTGGCCATCCGCTCCCTGGCCGAGCAGCTGCTCTGCGAGGCCAACGCCGTGCTCTCCTCGGCCGGCACCATCATCGGCGGGGCCGGCGACGACCACCTCGCCCTCTACGACGAGACGCTCCCCAGCGAGCTCGCCTTCAACGTCACCTACCGCGGCCGCGCCGTCCGGGTCTCCACGACCTTCGTGGACGGCACCGCCTACGCCCGCCTGGTCGGCGACGGCTTCGAGTCCGAGGTCCCCCAGGAGCTCGACGGACCGGACGCCCTGCCCGACCTGCTCGTCCGGCTCCTCGTCGAGTCCGGCCTCACGCGGCACCCCGCCGCCTGACGCGTCCCACCTGACCCGTCCCACCTGAGTCGTCTCACCTGACTGACCGCGCCCCGTCCGGGACGCCCCTTGCGGGCGATCCCCATCCGAACGCGCCCGCTTCCGAGCACAGCCGCACGCCCGCACACGCCCAAAGGAGGGCCGAGCATGCAGTACGAACTGCGCACCCAGGTCATCGAGCCGCAGCGCAAGACCTTCGACCACCTCGTCGCGAGGTTCGGGGACCGCCCCGCCTCCCGCTACGAGGAGGGGTCGTTCGACATCCAGGCGAGGGAGAACCTCCACTACCGACCGCTCTGGGACCCGACGAAGGAGATCTACGACGAGTCCTTCAGCGTCCTGCGCCTGACCGACCCGTACTCCTTCACCGACCCGCGGCAGTACTACTACGCGCCCTACGTCACCTCGCGCGCCGCCATGTCGGACGCCTTCGGGTCGACGCTCACCTACCTGGAGAGCCGTGGCCTGCTCGAGCGCCTCCCGGATGCGTGGAAGGACCTCGTCGCGCAGCTCGTCATCCCGCTGCGCCACTACGAGTCGGGCGCGCAGCTGATCTCGACTGCCGCGGCCCGCTTCGGCTTCGGCACGACGATCACCCAGTGCGCCGCCTACGCCGCGTTCGACCGGATCGGCAACGCCCAGCTGATCAGCCGGCTCGGGATCGCCCTCGACGGCGGCACGGCGGGCCTGCTCGAGGACGCCAAGCAGTCCTGGCTCGAGGACGAGGCCCTCCAGGGCCTGCGCAAGCTCGTCGAGGAGACCATCGTCGAGCAGGACTGGGCGCTCGCGCTCATCGCCCTCGACGTCACCGACCAGCTGCTCTTCCGGGTGCTCTTCGCGCACCTCGACGACGCGGCCATCACCGGCGGCGCCCCCGCCTACAGCCTCGCGGCCCAGCACCTGACCGAGTGGTTCAAGGACCAGCGCCGCTGGCTCGACGCCCTCTACAAGACGTGGACGTCCGACCCCGAGCTCGGGGCCGCCAACGCCGAGATCCTCACCAGCACCGTCACCGGCGCGGTCGACCGGGCCGTGGCCGCGCTGCGTCCCCTCGCCGCCCGCGCCGACGCTCTCGTCGGGGCCGGCGCCGTC
>NZ_JAPFQL010000101.1 GCF_028446585.1 Intrasporangium calvum | reverse complement strand
GCCGGTGTGCTGCTCCGAGAGGGTGGCGAGGGCCTGGCGCACTGTCTTGGCGAAGAGGTGAGAGCCCTTCAGGCTCGGGTGGATCCGGTCGGCCTGGAGCTGCTCGGGATGGTTGCGCACGGCCGCGGCCCAGTCGGCGACGATGACGTTGGGTCGGGACGCGGCGAGCGCGGCAAGCACCCGGTTGTCGCTGTCGACGCGGGAGAAGGGTGCCATGAGGTTGACGAGGACGATCATCCGGTCGGGACCGAGTAGGTCGAGGGTCTTGGCCGCCGACCTCTCGTCCACCCCAGCGTTGGTGCCGAAGGCCAGGATCACCGCGCGGCGGTTGGCTTCGCCGCGGGCGGCCACGTTCGTCACCGCATCGGGCCACCTGCGGTTGGAGCGGGCGTCCATCCTGATGCCGGGGAAGTAGTACTCGAGCGCGTGGACGCTGCCGACCATCATGGAGTCGCCGTAGGCGTCGATCTCCTCACCCGCCGGCATCCGGAAGGTGGCCTTGACGTCGGCTGGCGGCACGCGCCTCGAGGCTGGGGGTGCTGGTGAGGCAGTGGTCGTCGCGCCTCCGGTCGGCGTGGACCTCCGGGCCGTCGTTGGTGTGGTGGAGGGCGCGTTCTGAGCGGCCCGGGCGGCATTTGCCTCCAGCATCCGCGCGGTCTCTGACTGGTCAGGAGCCGTGAGCACGATGGCGGACAGGGTCACCGCGGCGGTGAGCGTGCTGACGGCCACGACCTGTCGGGTGCGGCGCGACCACGACAGGAGAAAGGCGCCGATCGCGCGCAGCACGCCGCGGAAACCACGGCGGCGGAAGGGCGTCTCGATGAACCGGTGGGTGAGGTCGGCGAGCGCGAGAGTCACGACGACGCACCAGACCCGGGTCAGGAGGTGGCTGATCGTGCCCGGCGCCGACGGGTTGTCGCGGCCCACGACGAGGATGACCGGCCAGTGCCAGAGGTAGATGGAGTAGGAGCGCACGCCGATCCAGATGGCGACCGGATGGCTGGTCAGGCGCTGCCAGGGCGTCGAGCGCGAGCCCGCGGGCCGGTCGAGCACGGCGAGGACGAGGAGACCGGATGCGAGGGACGCGAGGAGGATCCCACCTCGGAAGGTCGCAGCGTCCGTCTCGTCGAGGAGGAGGAACCCGGCGACCAGCACGAGCAGTGCGGCCGGCACCAGCCAGCGCCCCGGGGGTCCCCACTGCGACGGACGGAGGAGTCGGGCCAGGGCCGGGTTGGCCCACGCGAAGGCGAGGGCTGCACCGACCATGAGCCCCATCAGGTGGGTGTCGGTCCCGTAGTAGACCCGGGTCGCATCCGTGCCGGGCTCCACGAGAACGGCCATGAGCACTGCCGAGAGGGCGGCCAGGGCGAGAGCCACGACGACCCGTGCGCGCGCCGTGGCCACGGTGACCAGGAGGAGAGTCAGGCCCGGCCAGAGGAGGTAGAACTGCTCCTCGACGGCGAGCGACCAGAAGTTCATGAACAGCTGAGGCGCCGTCTGGTCGAAGTAGCTCGTCCCCGCGGTGATCTCGAGCCAGTTCGTCGAGAAGGTGAGCGCTCCGAGGATCTGGCGGCCGATGTGGACGAGCAGGTCCCCGCTGACGAGGCGCGCGATCAGCGTGCTGACGGCGACCGTGACGACGAGGGCAGGTAGCAGGCGTCTGGCCCGCCGCACCCAGAACTGTCGGAACGCGATCCGCCCGGTCCGCTCGTGCTCGCGGACGAGCAGGGTCGTGATGAGGAAGCCGGAGACGACGAAGAAGACGTCGACGCCGAGGTAGCCGCCGGGCAGCCAGGGCGCGTTGAGGTGGAAGACGAGGACGGCCAGGATGGCGAGGGCGCGGATGCCGTCGAGCCCCTCGATGCGCTCCCCGAGCCCGCTCGACTGCGACGGCGGCCGCGCCGGCTCCGGGCGGGCCACGCGTGGTGTGGCCGAGGTCGTCACGTGGCTCCCTCCTCGTCGCCGACGGGTGGCCGAAGGGACTGGGCCCCTTCCGTGAGCATAGAAAGCGCCGCCGACAGTCCGTCGGAGGCGCGCGGGGAGGCGCCCGGCCCAGCACCCCTCAGCCAGCCGTATGCCGCTGGGCTCGTCCCGCTCGGTCGTGCCGTCGGGTGGGCGGCTGGGTCCGCTGGTCAGGCGCCGCCTACGGTGGTCGCATGAGTGAGGTTCGGCGGGTGACCCTGTTCGTCCGGGGCCGGGTCCAGGGCGTCGGGTTCCGGTGGTGGACCCGGGCCCGGGCTCTCGAGCTGGGCCTCGTCGGCCACGCGCGCAACATGGTCGACGGTCGGGTCGAGGTGCTCGCTCAGGGTCCGGCCGACGCTGTGGCACGGCTGGAAGAGCTGCTGCGAGAGGACCCCTCGACGACCCGCAGGCCCGGGCACGTCGAGTCGGTGGTCGCCCAGCCGGGCCCCCTGCGGGAGGACCTCGCGAGCTTCGTCGAGCGCTAGGAGTGGTTCCCGCGCGGTCCAGCTGGCGGGCGCGTCATCACACCGTGACCGAAGCTCGCCTAGCCTGACGGAGTGAGCGACACTCCGTCCGACACCCCGATCGAGCTGGCTCGCCTGCGCAGCAGCATCGACAACATCGACGCGGCGCTCGTGCACCTGCTGGCGGAGCGGTTCAAGTGCACCCAGCAGGTCGGCCGCCTCAAGGCCGACCAGAACCTCCCGCCGGCCGACCCGGCGCGGGAGGAGCGGCAGATCGCGCGGCTGCGGACCCTGGCTGACGAGGCCGGCCTCGACCCGGTCTTCGCGGAGAAGTTCCTCAACTTCATCATCGCCGAGGTCATCCACCACCACGAGCGGATCGC
The DNA here is from genome assembly GCF_028446585.1 of Intrasporangium calvum. Classification (GTDB taxonomy): domain Bacteria; phylum Actinomycetota; class Actinomycetes; order Actinomycetales; family Dermatophilaceae; genus Intrasporangium; species Intrasporangium calvum_A. The sequence continues at coordinate 17,411 of NZ_JAPFQL010000101.1, read as the reverse complement.
CTCGGGCAACGAGTGACCGGGTGCCGCGTCAGTAGAGAGTGGCAGCCTGACGCTCGTCGAGCGCCGCGTCGTAGTCCTCGGCCTCGGCGCGCGAGGTGAAGCCGCCGGCCTCGAGGGTCATCTGCCCGGCTGTCGGCACCGCGGCCGGGTCCGGCCAGGTCGCGGGGTCCCACAGGCCGGAGCGTTTCATCGCCCGGGCGCACTGGAAGTAGACGCGCTCGATGGTCACCACCATGACTGAGGCGGGCAGCGCGCCCCGCACCTCGTGGTGGGCCAGCTCGTCCGGGTCGGTCGAGACGACGGCGGTCCCGCGCACGCGCAGCTCGTGACCGACGCCGGGGACCAGGAAGAGCAGCCCGACACGCGGGTCGGCGACGACGTTGCGCAGCGTGTCGAGGCGGTGGTTGCCGCGGCGGTCGGGGATGACGAGGGTCCGCTCGTCCCGCACCCGGACGAAGCCGGGGGCGTCGCCGCGCGGTGACTGGTCCAGGCCCCCGCGGCCCACGGTCGAGACGACGCAGAACGGTGCGGCCGAGACGAACGCGGCATAGGACGGCGTCAGGACGGGCGACTCCTTGCGGAGCGAGGTGCTGGCCGGCTCCTGCGGATACACCTCGAGCAGTCGGTCGATGGTCGCGATGGTGTGGAGGTCACTCACCCTCGTCACTGTACGGAGCCGAGGACCACGAGCCTGCCTTCTTTTCCGGGGCCGGACGGCACCGTGAGCGTCGCCGCCAGCGCGGGCGGTCCTTCCACGATCTCCATCGGTCCGTCCACGTCGGCGAGCTGCGACGCAAGAGCATCGGGCGCAGCCATCGAGAGGCGCAGCTCGACCAGACGAATCCCGCTGTCCGGCAGGAGGGTCGACGGAGGTGGAGTGCGCCACAGGATCCGTGACGGCGCGAGCCCGCCCAGCGGCATACGGCCGTCTGGGGCAACGGTGAGGGCCCACGCGTTCGACCCGCGCCGCAGCTCAATGACGTCCGCGGCGCCCGCCAGCGACTCGACGCGCACGACCCAGTGGACCAGTGCCGGACCAGCAGCCAGGCGCTCGCGCATGGCGCTCGTGTCGAGCTCGAACCACCGCGGCCTGGCCGGCGGTGGCGCGTCCGGGTCCACGGCGATGACCTCGAGGTAGCTCTCCGGACCGAGCGAGATCAGGGCGTTGTGGGTGCCGAAAGCCTCGTGCCGTCCACCCGGCAGGAGGGCTGCGCCGACCCGCGCCTCGACCCACCGGACCCCCTCCTCGAGGGTGGTCGCGGCGACCACGAGGTGATCGACCGTGCTCACCTGACCAGCCTATGGCCGTATGCTGCTGGGCCGGCTGCCGCTCGCCTGCGCGGTTCCGGGCGCGCCCGCTTGTAGTCTGACCGGGATCGGCGCAGGTGAAGTCGCGTGGGTCCACGCTGGGTCGGACAAGGGAAAGAACGGGTCGTGTACGTCAAGAGCCTCACTCTGAAGGGCTTCAAGTCCTTCGCGTCGGCGACCCACCTGCGCCTCGAGCCGGGGATCACCTGCATCGTGGGCCCCAACGGCTCCGGCAAGTCCAACGTCGTCGATGCGCTCGCCTGGGTCATGGGGGAGCAGGGTGCGAAGTCGCTGCGCGGCGGCAAGATGGAGGACGTCATCTTCGCCGGCACGGCCGGCCGCGCACCGCTCGGGCGGGCCGAGGTCGCCCTGACGATCGACAACACCGACGGCGCCCTGCCCATCGACTACACCGAGGTCACGATCGCGCGGACGATGTTCCGCAACGGCGGGTCGGACTACTCGATCAACGGGACGCCGTGCCGGCTCCTCGACATCCAGGAGCTGCTCTCGGACAGCGGCATCGGCCGCGAGATGCACGTCATCGTCGGGCAGGGCCAGCTCGACACCGTGCTGCGGGCCACCCCGGAGGAGCGGCGCGGCTTCATCGAGGAGGCCGCCGGCGTCCTGAAGCATCGCAAGCGCAAGGAGCGCGCGCTGCGCAAGCTCGACGCGATGGAGGCCAACCTCACCCGGGTCCAGGACCTCACCGGCGAGATCCGCCGCCAGCTCGGCCCGCTCGGTCGCCAGGCCGAGACGGCCCGCAAGGCCGCCGTGATCCAGACCGACGCGCGGGACGCCCGCCTGCGGCTGCTCGCCGACGACCTCGTCCAGCTCACCTCGACCCTCGAGCAGGAGGTGGCCGACGAGTCGGCACTGATCCAGCGCCGCACCGAGGTCGAGGAGGCGATGGCCGACCTGGGCCACCGGATCAGCGGCCTCGAGCAGGCGGCCGAGGCGGCCCGTCCGGCCCTGGCGCAGGCCCAGGACCAGTACGTCTCGCTCAGCCGGCTCGTCGAGCGGATGGCGGCGACCCTGTCGCTCGCCTCGGAGCGGGTGCGCCTGCTCAGCGAGGACGACGGCGGTGCCGACGAGGGGCAGTCGGCCCGCGATCCCGAGCAGCTTCGCGCCCAGGCCGCCGAGGTCCGTGAGCAGGAGGAGATGCTGCTCGCCGAGCTCGACGAGCTCAAGGCGACCCTCGAGGACGCGGTCCTCGCCCGCAACGACGCGGAGCGCGCCCACGCCGAGGAGACCTCCCGTCTGGCCCGGGCCAGCCGCGCCGCCGCCGACCGCCGCGAGGGCCTGGCCAAGCTCGGCGGCCAGGTCGGTGCCAAGGCCTCGCGGATCGAGGCACGAGAGGCCGAGCTCGGCCGGCTCCGGTCCACGGCCGAGCAGGCCCGGCTGCGCGCCGCTGAGGCCGAGCGCGAGTTCGCGAGCCTCGAGGCCAACGTCGCTCAGGACGAGGAGGGCGAGGAGGGGCTCGACTCCGACTACGAGCAGGCGGCTGCCGAGCTCGAGGAGGCCGAGGCCGAGGTGCTCCGGTGGCGTGACGCCGAGCAGGCTGCCGACCGCGCCCGCACCACCGCCGCCGCGCGGATGGAGGCCCTCGAGCTGAGCCTGAGCCGCAAGGACGGGGCCGCAGCGCTCCTCGCCACGGCCCAGGACGACCTCGAGGCCCACGGGATCATCGGCTCCGTCGCCTCCCTCGTGACGGTGGACGCCGGTCTCGAGAACGCCGTGGCAGCCGCCCTCGGCACGGCCGCGGAGGCGCTCGCCGTCAGCTCGCTCGATGCCGCCGCCCGCGCGCTCGACACGCTGCGAGCCGGCGACGCCGGCCAGGCCAGCCTGCTCGTCTCGGAGTCGGCGACCCGCATCGATGTCTCGGGCTGGCCGGCCCTTCCCGACGGGGTGCGCTGGGCTCGCGACGCGGTCGAGTGCCCGGAGTCGGTGCGACCGGCCGTGGACCAGGCCCTCGAGCTGGTCGCCCTCGTCGAGGACAGCGCGGCGGCCGCTTCGCTCCTCCGGTCCAGACCCGGAGTCACGGCAGTCACCCGCGACGGGGACGTCTTCGCCCCGGGCCTCGTGCGGGGTGGGAGCCTCAGCGCGCCGAGCCTCCTCGAGCTGCAGGCTGCCCTCGAGGCAGCCCAGGCCGAGGTCTCCGAGGCGACGCACGCGGGGGAGCAGGCCCGGTTCGCGCTCGCGGCTGCCGAGTCGGCCCGCGCCGAGGTCAACGACCGGGTCGAGGCCACCCTGGAGCGACTGCACGAGAGCGACGCGCGGATGTCCGCCGTCGCCGAGCGGCTCGGCTCCCTCGGCCAGACCCTGCGGGCTGCCCGCGCCGAGGTCGAGCGGACCGAGCGGGCCATCGCTGACGCCCGCGCCGCCCTCGAGGCGGACCAGGCCGAGCACGCCGAGCTGCTCGAACGGCTCGAAGCGGCGAGCGCCGAGGGTGAGATCGAGGCTGAGCCATCGACCGAGGAGCGCGACCGTCTCGACGCCGCCGCGCGCGAGGCCCGGGCGACCGAGACCGAGCTGCGGCTCGGCCTGCGCACCCGAGAGGAGCGCGTGCGGGCGCTCCGCGACCGCGCCGAGGCGCTCGAGCGCGCGGCCCGGCACGAGGAGGAGACCCGCGAGCGGCTGGCCGCACGCCGGGCCCGGCGCGAGCGGGAGGCCAAGGTCGCCGAGGCCGTCCGCATCGCCGCGGCCTGGGCCCACGACCTGCTCGTGGAGTCGGCCGAGGAGGCCGACGCCGCCCGCCGGACCGCCGAGGAGGCCCGCACCGAGCGCGACGCCGAGCTCGCCATCGTCCGGCGCGACCTCGCGACCCTGCAGAACGAGCTGCGTGAGCTGACCGACAGCGTCCACCGCGACGAGGTGGCCAGGGCCCAGCAGCGGCTGCGGATCGAGCAGCTGCAGCAGAAGGCCGTCGAGGAGCTCGGCATCTCTCCCGACGCCCTCATGGAGGAGTACGGCCCCCACCAGCTCGTCCCCGTCCTGCCCGACCCAGCGGCCGACCCGGACGCCCCCCAACCGGAGCCGGTGCCCTTCGTCCGCGAGGCCCAGGAGAAGCGGCTGCGCCAGGCCGAGCGCAAGCTGAGCGCCCTCGGGCGGATCAACCCGCTCGCGCTGGAGGAGTTCTCCGCCCTCGAGGAGCGCCACCAGTTCCTCACCGAGCAGCTCGAGGACCTCAAGAGCTCCAAGCGGGACCTTCTCGACATCGTCAAGGAGGTCGACGAGCGCGTCGAGCGGGTCTTCGCCGAGGCCTTCGAGGACACGGCCGTCCAGTTCGAGCGGGTCTTCCAGCGGCTCTTCCCGGGCGGTGAGGGACGGCTGATCCTGACCGACCCCGCCAACATGCTGACGACCGGCCTCGAGGTCGAGGCGCGGCCGCCCGGCAAGAAGATCAAGCGCCTGTCGCTGCTCTCCGGCGGTGAGCGCTCCCTCGTCGCCGTCGCGCTGCTCGTCGCGATCTTCAAGGCCCGGCCGTCGCCGTTCTACATCATGGACGAGGTCGAGGCCGCGCTCGACGACGCCAACCTCGGCCGCCTGATCACCCTCTTCGAGGAGCTGCGCGACAGCTCCCAGCTCATCGTCATCACGCACCAGAAGAAGACGATGGAGATCGCCGACGCCCTCTACGGCGTCAGCATGCGCGGCGACGGGGTCACCACGGTCGTCTCCCAGCGCCTGCGTGACGTGACGGAGCCAGCCTCCGCCTGAGGGAACGTTCCTGCGGGAGCGAGCCCAGCGGCATACGGCATGGGGTGTATGCCGCTGGGCTCGGTCGTGCCCTCACGCGCCCTCCGCGGGGTGGCTCGGTGGGCGGGGAGGGTCGGCCTGCCGTGATTGGATGGACGACGTGGACAATCTCTGGACCTTCCTGATCGTCGGCGTCGTCATCCTCGCCCTGGGGATCGGCTTCGCCGTCTCGCTCCTGCGTGGCCGGGGAGGCCCCGAGCGCGAGGTCGAGGCCCCGACCCGCCCCGCGCCTCGTCTGGACCGCGAGGCTCCGGAGGACACCGGCGCGCCCACACCGGGCGGGGGCACGGTCACGACCGAGGCGCCCGAAGAGACCCTGCCGCCCGTCGTCGAACCCGTCCCCACGATCGAGCGCCCGGAGTCCGCGCGCGGCCGGCTGCAGCGCCTCCGCGCCCGCCTCGCCCGGTCCAACTCGGCCCTGGGCAAGGGGCTGCTCGCGCTGCTGTCCCGCGGCCGGCTCGACGAGGAGGCCTGGGAGGACGTCGAGGACACGCTCATCGCCTCCGACCTCGGTGTCGAGGCGACCGAGGAGCTCATCGCCTCCCTCCGGACCAAGGTCAAGATCGACGGCACGACCGACGAGGCCACCGTCCGCGAATGGCTCCGCGAGGACCTGCTGCGCCTCGTCCAGCCCGACATGGACCGCCGCATCGCCTCCTCCCGCGTCGGCACCCGCCCGGCGGTGATCCTCGTCGTCGGCGTCAACGGGACGGGCAAGACGACCACGGTCGGCAAGCTCGCCCGGGTGCTCGTCGCCGAGGACCGCGACGTGCTCCTCGGCGCTGCCGACACCTTCCGGGCCGCCGCCGCCGACCAGCTCGACACGTGGGGCGCCCGGGTCGGCGTTCCCACCGTCCGGTCCGACCGGGAGGGCGCCGACCCCGCCGCGGTGGCCTTCGACGCCGTCAAGGCCGGCATCGAGCAGGAGGTCGACGTCGTCATCATCGACACGGCCGGTCGGCTGCACAACAAGGTCGACCTGATGAACGAGCTCGGCAAGGTCAAGCGCGTCGTCGAGAAGCAGAGCGAGATCGACGAGGTGCTCCTCGTCCTCGACGCGACCACCGGGCAGAACGGCCTCCAGCAGGCGAAGGTCTTCAGCGAGGCAGTCAACGTCACCGGCATCGTGCTGACCAAGCTCGACGGCACGGCCAAGGGCGGCATCGTCGTCGCCGTCCAGCGCCAGCTCGGAGTGCCCGTCAAGCTCGTCGGGCTGGGGGAGGGGCCGGACGACCTCGCGCCGTTCGACCCGGAGGAGTTCGTCGACGCGATCCTCGAGTAGGTCTCGACGCGATCATCGCAACGGAGGGCCCGTCCACATCGTGGGCGGGCCCTCCGTGCGAAACGAGCCACTAACAGTGAGCGCCCGTTGTTGACACACCCGTAACACGGGGCGCCAACCGGTGAAACGGCTCGTTCCCAAGATCGTCGGCATGACAACCGCACTGGTGCCCCTCGCGGCAGAAGCACCGGAGATCAACGAGGCAGCGACGGCGTTCATGCTCATCGCGTCCTCCATGGTCCTCCTCATGACCCCCGGTCTCGCGCTCTTCTACGGAGGCATGACGCGAGCCAAGTCCGTCCTCAACATGATGATGATGTCCTTCGGGGCGCTCGGCGTCGTCGGCGTCATCTACATCCTGTGGGGCTACTCGATGTCCTTCGGCCCGACCGACATCGGCGGGATCTTCGCCAGCCCGTTCGACTACTTCGGTCTCGGCCAGCTGCTGGATGACGGCACCGGCAGCCCCCGGCTCGTCGACGTCTTCGGCGCCGGTGTGTTCATCCCCGAGGCCATCGTCGCCGGCTTCCAGCTGACCTTCGCCGTGATCACCGTGGCGCTCATCAGCGGTGCGGTCGCGGACCGGGTCAAGTTCTCGACCTGGCTCGTCTTCGCCGGCGTCTGGGTGACCCTGGTCTACTTCCCGATCGCCCACATGGTCTGGGGCGGTGGCCTCCTGTCGGGCGCCGAGGGCGGGCTCGCGGCTCGGCTCTTCGGCGTCACCGACGGCGCGGCCACCGTCGTGCCGATCGACTTCGCCGGCGGCACCGTCGTCCACATCAACGCCGGCATCGCAGGTCTCGTCCTCGCCCTCATCGTCGGCAAGCGGCTCGGCTTCGGCAAGACCGCCATGCGGCCACACAACGTCCCCCTCGTCATGATCGGCGCCGGGCTGCTGTGGTTCGGCTGGTTCGGGTTCAACGCCGGGTCCGAGCTCGCCGCTGACGGCGTCGCCTCGGTGGTCTGGCTCAACACGACGGCCGCGACGGCCGCCGCCATCATCGGCTGGCTGCTCGTCGAGAAGCTGCGGGACGGGCACGCGACCTCCGTCGGCGCCGCCTCCGGTGTCGTCGCCGGCCTCGTGGCGATCACCCCCGCCTGCGGGGTCCTCTCCCCGGTCGGCTCCCTCGTGCTCGGGGTCGTCGCCGGTGCCCTGGCGGCGCTCGCGGTGGGCCTCAAGTACCGCTTCGGCTACGACGACTCCCTCGACGTCGTCGGGGTCCACCTCGTCGCCGGGCTCTGGGGCACCGTCGGCGCCGGTCTCCTCTCCACCTCCACCGGGCTCTTCTACGGAGGCGGCTTCCGCCAGACGGTCCTGCAGATCATCATCGCTCTCGTCTCGCTGGTCGTCTCCGGCCTGCTGACGGCGATCATCGGCCTCGCTCTCAAGTACACGCTCGGTTGGAGGATCTCCGACGAGAGCGAGACGGCCGGGATCGACCAGGCCGAGCACGCGGAGTCCGGCTACGACCTCGGCGGTTTCGCGGCGGGAGCCGCCCGCGGCATCGCCATCCCGCGCTCCACCATCCCGTCCCAGCACAGTGACCTCACCGACAAGGTCGAAGGAGCGAACGCATGAAGCTCGTCACCGCCATCATCAAGCCGCACCAGCTCGACGAGGTGAAGGAGGCCCTGGAGGCCTTCGGGGTGTCCGGCATGACCATCAGTGAGGCGAGCGGCTACGGCCGGCAACGGGGGCACAGCGAGGTCTACCGCGGCGCGGAGTACACCGTGGACTTCGTCCCCAAGGTCCGCCTCGAGGTCCTCGTCGATGACATCGACGCCCCCGACGTCATCGACGTCATCCTCAAGTCGGCCCAGACCGGACGCATCGGTGACGGGAAGATCTGGTCCGTCCCCGTCGACGAGGTCGTCCGGGTCCGCACCGGCGAACGAGGCCAGAGCGCCCTCTGACCGACGGCGTCCGTCCCCGTCCTGCACCAGCGAGCGAAAGGCCCGGCGAGGTCCGATGACCGATGTGACGACACGACGACTCGACCTCGCCGGGACCCGCGGCTTCGCGACGCCCGGCGCGGGACCCGCCCGCCGCCGGGCGCTCGCGGAGTTCGGGTTCAGCTGGCTCCAGGAGATCTGGCGCGAGGCCTGCGCCGGGCGACGCCACCAGGGCGTCGCGCTGGCGGCGGTCGGGTCGCTGGCGCGCGGTGACGGGGGGCCGCTCAGCGACTACGACCTCGTCCTCGTGCACCACCCCCGGGGGCTGGCCGGCAAGGAGGTCAGCGCCTTCGCCGACCGGCTCTGGTACCCGATCTGGGACGCCGGGGTGCGGCTCGACCACAGCGTGCGCACGGTCGCGGACTGCCGGGCCGTCGCCTCCGAGGACCTGTCGGCGGCGATCGGGCTGCTCGACCTGACCCACGTCGCGGGCGACGCCGACGTCGTCAACGCCGCGCGGTCCACCGTGGCCCACGACTGGCGGGCCAACGCCCGGACGCGGCTGCCCGAGCTCGAGGAAGGCGTGACGACGCGGCACGTCCGGCTGGGGGACCTCGCGCACCTCATCGAGCCCGACCTCAAGGAGGCGCGCGGCGGGCTGCGGGACATGAGCGTCCTGCGGGCCCTCACCGAGGCCTGGCTGACCGACCGACCGCACGGGGCGGTCGACGAGGCCTACGAGATGATCCTCGACGTGCGCGACGCGATCCACGTCGTCACCGGCCGCGGTCGGGACCGCCTCACCCGGGACGACCAGGACGCGTGCGCGGCCCTCCTCGGCTACGGCGATGCCGACGACCTGCTCACCGACCTCTCCGCCGCAGCCCGGACCGTCGCCTACGCGACCGACGGCACCCTGCGCCGCGCGCTGCAGTCGCAACGGGCCCGCACCCTCCGCGTGGGCCCGCGGCGACCGCAGCTCGTCCCGCTCGGCTACGGGCTCTACCGGCACGACGGTGAGGCGGTCCTCGGGCCCTCGGCCGACGTCGCCTCCGACCCGGTCATCCCACTGCGGGCCGCCGTGGTGGCCGCGCGCAACGGACTCCCGCTGTCGCCGACCACCATGCGCAACCTGGCGACCCACTCGCCGCAGCTGCCGGAGCCCTGGCCCGAGGTCGCTCGCGACGTCTTCGCCGACCTCCTCGCCACGGGCCCCGGTCTCGTGACGGTCTGGGAGGGACTCGACCTCGCCGGCGTCGTCGAACGGTGGATCCCCGAGTGGGCCGCGGTCCGCAGCCGCCCGCAGCGCAACGCCGTGCACCGACACACCGTGGACCGCCACCTCGTCGAGACGGTCGTGACGGCCAGCGGCATGGTGCGCGACGTCGCGCGTCCCGACCTGCTCGTCCTGGCCGCCCTCCTCCACGACATCGGCAAGGTGCCCGGGGCTCTCGACCACTCCCGGACCGGCGCCAAGATCACCGACGCCATTCTTCGCCGGATCGGCATCGGGGAAGGCGACCGGGCTGTCGTCGTCCGGCTGGTGAGCGAGCACCTCACCCTCATCGACCTCGCCACCCGCCGGGACCCCGAGGACCCCGCCACGATCGTCGCCCTCTCCGAGGCGGTCGGCGGCTCCGTCATGACGCTCGACCTGCTCCGGGCGCTCACCGAGGCAGACGCCTCGGCCGCCGGGGCCAAGGCGTGGAGCGACTGGCGTGCCGGGCTGGTCGAGCGCCTCTACCGGGCCTGCCGGGCGGCCCTCATCGCCGCCAACGGCGCCGAGAGCCTCACGGTCGTCGAGCCCCTCGAGCCGCTGCCCCTGGCGCCGGCGGTCCTCGAGCAGGTGGCTGTCGGCGCGGCACACGTGACCGTGGTGTCCCTCGGTGGGGCCCACCGCATCGACATCATCGACCGTGACCGCGCCGGGCTCTTCGCCGACACGGCCGGACTGCTCGCCGCCCACGGGTTCGTCGTGCGCTCCGCCATCGTCCGGACCCTCGACGGACTGGCCGTCAACGAGTGGTGGGTCGACTCGCCGGGCGGCGAGATCCCGCTCCCGGACATCCTCGCGCGGGACCTCACCCGAGTCGGCCGGGGCGACCGGTCCCCGCTCGGCGCACTGCAGCGCCGACGGACGAGCCGCGCCGTCCGCAGCCCCGGGTCCGGGGCGCCCGACTCCACGCGGGCCATGGTGATCAGCAGCGCGTCGGACACCGCCACCGTCATCGAGGTCCGCGCCGCCGACCGGCCCGGCCTGCTCCAGGACATCGGCATCACGCTCGCGAGGGCCTCGCTCGCCGTCCGGTCCGCCCACATCGCCACCTACGCCGGCCAGACGCTCGACACCTTCTACGTCACCGAGTTCGGCGGTGCCCGGCTCGCCCCCGCCCGGGCCGCCCAGGCCGTCGCCATGATCATCGACACCTGCGACGCCGGTTGAAACCCCGGGAGGACCGGGAGGGAGGGCGCAGCGGGAGCGCGCTCAGCGGCATACGGCAGGGTCGTGCTGTGCCGAATCGGAACTCAGCGGGCCAACGGCTAAAGTTGCCGGGTGTTCGCAACCCTGTCTGACCGGCTGACCGCCACCTTCAAGAACCTCCGCGGCAAGGGCCGCCTCTCGGAGTCCGACGTCAACAAGGCGATCCGGGACATCCGACTGGCGCTCCTCGACGCCGACGTGGCGCTGCCCGTCGTCAAGCGGTTCACCTCGGCGGTGCGCGATCGAGCGCTCAGCGAAGAGGTCAACCAGGCGCTCAACCCGGCCCAGCAGGTCGTCAAGATCGTCAACGAGGAGCTCGTCACGATCCTCGGCGGCGAGACGCGGCAGATCCAGTTCGCCAAGAACCCGCCGACCGTCATCATGCTCGCCGGCCTCCAGGGCTCGGGCAAGACGACCTTCGCCGGCAAGCTCGGCCGCTGGCTCAAGGACCGCGGCCACACACCGCTGCTCGTCGCCGCCGACCTCCAGCGCCCCAACGCCGTCACCCAGCTCGAGGTCGTCGGCGAGCGCGCCGGCCTCAAGGTCTACGCGCCGGAGCGCGGCAACGTGGGCGGCCACGACGCGGTTGCCGGCACGGGGGAGGGCACCCGGAGCTTCGGGGATCCCGTCGCCGTGTCGCGGGCCGGTGTCGAGCACGCGCGGGCCCAGCAGCACGACGTCGTCATCGTCGACACCGCCGGTCGGCTCGCGGTCGACGCCAACCTCATGCAGCAGGCCGCCGACATCCGCGCGGCGATCCAGCCCGACGAGGTCCTCTTCGTCATCGACGCCATGATCGGCCAGGCCGCCGTCGAGACGGCCCAGGCCTTCCACGAGGGTGTCGCCTTCACCGGCGTCGTCCTGTCCAAGCTCGACGGCGACGCCCGCGGCGGTGCGGCCCTGTCGATCCGCGAGGTGACCGGCGAGCCGATCATGTTTGCCTCCGTCGGCGAGAAGGTCACCGACATCGAGGTCTTCCACCCCGACCGGATGGCCGGCCGGATCCTCGACATGGGCGACGTCCTCACCCTCATCGAGCAGGCCGAGAAGGCGTTCGACAAGCGCCAGGCCGACGAGATGGCGCGCAAGTTCCTCGCCGAGGAGGACTTCACCTTCGAGGACTTCCTCCAGCAGATGAACGCCATCAAGCAGATGGGTTCGCTCAAGTCGATGCTCAAGATGATGCCGGGCATGCAGCAGATGCGGGCCCAGCTCGACGCCTTCGACGACCGCGAGTTCGACCGGGTCGAGGCCATGGTCCGCTCGATGACGCCCTTCGAGCGCACCCACCCCAAGCAGATCAACGGCTCCCGGCGGGCCCGCATCGCCAAGGGCTCCGGCGTCACGGTGACCGACGTCAACCAGCTGCTCGAGCGGTTCCGCGAGGCCCAGAAGATGATGAAGTCGCTGGCGCGCGGCGGCGGTGCCGGGCTTCCCGGTATGCCGGGCCTGCCCGGCGCGGGCAAGCGTGGCCGCCAGCAGCAGCCGCAGCGCAAGAAGAGCAAGAGCGGCAACCCCGCCAAGCGCGCCGCCGAGGAGCGGGCCGCGGCTCAGCGGGCGGCCGAGGGTCGGTCCAAGGCTGCCGTGTCCGCGTTCGGGGCGCCTGGGCTGGGTGGGGGTGCCGGCGAGGGCGGTGACCCGACGGCCGACCTCGACCTGTCGAAGCTGCCGAAGGGCTTCGAGAAGTTCCTCGGCAAGAACTAGGACGCTCAGGGACGGGTTGTGCGTCCCTGAGCTGCAGGTTCATCCGCGCGCCGCGGGTAGGACGCGCGAGAGGATCCGCGTCCACCTGCGCGACGTCGGGCAGTCGCGGTGCCGAGCGGGCCAGCGTCGCGGACTTCCACCCGCACCGGAGGCGACACACCGTCGCGCCTCTGCACCTCTCGAGGGGGCGTGCCGCTCGGTGAGATTCGCGGTTCCGGGGACAGAATCTGCGCAGACGAGCATCCTTGGTGTGAAGGGTCTTCCACGAGCATCGGGGGATGCCAGGCCCTCTCGAGGAGGTCGGCGCTGCGGGGGCGGCGCCAGGACTGAACGTCCTTTGCAGATCTCGCATTTCGAGCCAGCGTGTCCGCTCCGTGGCTCGAAGCATCATCCACATGGGGGAATTCATGACGTCTTCATCTCGTGCTGGCTCGCGCCCCTTGCGGGGGCCGGCAGCAGTTCTGGCCGCAGTGGCGCTGGCCGCCACCTCGCTGGTCGCCGTTCCCTTGACCGCTTCCGCGGCGAACTCGGTGACCGTGGTGTCGAACCCGGACGCGTACACGTGCAGTCTGCCCGGTTTCATCGGGTTCGAGGACCTCGCCGACGGCACCAACCTGTCCTCCGGCGCGATCGGCGGAGTCCAGTTCACCACCACCGCCGGGTTCAGCTGGCTCGTCGGGGACTTCGCGACCGGCATGTACAACGGGAAGTACCCGTCGGGCGGCTACACCAGCCACGGCACCCACTGGGCCTGGCTCGGGACCAGCCAGGGTGCCGGGCGGATCGACTTCGTCCATGGCCCGGCCACCACGTTCAGCCTGCTGACCAGCGCCAACACGCCCGTCGTCCTGGAGGCCTACGACTCGGCCGGGACACTGCTGGAGTCAACCGGCCCGAGCGGCACCAACATCGACACCGGCTCGATGGCCGAGCTGAAGATCACCCGGGCCACCGCTGACATCGCCTACGTGGTCGTGCACGACAGCGGCAACTACTTCGAGGTCGACGACATCTGCACCGACGCCCCCGGGGTCAACCCACCAACCAACACCGCCCCCGACGTGGCAGCCGACAACGAGACCGTCGCCGTCGACGAGGCCTCCCCGGCCAGCAACACCGGCACGTTCTCCGACGCTGACGGTGACACCGTGACCCTGTCCGCGTCCGTCGGCACGGTCACCGACACCGGATCCGGGACGTGGTCGTGGAGCCTCACCCCGAGCGACGGCCCGGCCGACAGCCAGACCGTGACGATCACTGCGGACGACGGCACGGACACCGGCACGGCCACGTTCGCGCTGCAGGTGTCCAACGTCGCCCCGACCATCACCTCGTTGACCCCGAGCGCGGGCACCGTGCTCACGGGTCAGCCGGTCACCTTCACCGGCCAGGCCACCGACCCGTCCGGGCCGGACACCACGGCAGGGTTCACGTGGTCGTTCGACGGCGGCTCGTATGGCCCCTCGAACACGTTCACCACCACCTATGCCAGCTGCGGCAGCAACGACGTCACCGCGTTGGCCCAGGACAAGGACGGTGGGGTCTCCGCCCCGTTCACCTCCACTGCCGTGGTTGCCCTCGACAGCGCCTTCCTGCCGCCGCTCCAAGCCGGCAGCTACAACAAGGTCAAGGGCGGCCAGGTCATCCCGGTCAAGATCAACGTCGGTTGTGACGGGGCGCTGGCTTCCGGGCTGTCCCCGGCGATCCAGCTGCTCTCCGGAGACGTGGACCCGTCCACCGACCCGGGCGACGGCTCCAGCAACGTGGCCACCGAGTCCGTCTCGTCCGCTGACACCAGCGGGATCATGCGGGCCGCCGACGGGCAGTACATCTACAACCTGCTCGTCCCATCCGGGGCGGCGGGGACGAAGTACACCGTCCGCGTCCAGCCCACCGGCACCGCGGCGGGCGGCGCCCGGTACGTCGTCATCCAGCTCCGCTGATCCGACCCTCGAAGCAGTGGGGTGGACGCTCAAGGGCGTCCACCCCACCTGCTCGTCCGCTCGCAGCGGGGCCCCTGGGGATGGCCTTTGCGCGCTCATCGACGTTGACCGGGTGAACTGATGAAGATCCGGATGGCCGCAAGCTCCTCGGCAAGGGCCGCCCCGCCCGGCCGGCCGTGGTGTCCCGCCGGTGCCTCGCGACCTGGCCCCGCGGGCCCCGCATCCGCACCGGGCTGGGTAGGGTCGCTGCATGAGTGCGCCGGTGCTTCATGTCCGTGGTCAGGTCCTCGTCGGTCGCGAGGACGTTCGCGACGAGGTCTGGGTCATCGACGGCAAGGTGTCGTTCACGCCGCCGCGGTCGGGCACGGACGTGCAGACCCTCGACGGGTGGGTCCTTCCGGGGCTGGTGGACGCGCACTGCCACGTGGGCCTCGACTCGCACGGCGCCGTCCCCCGAGAGGCCGCCGAGGAGCAGGCCATCACCGACCGGGACACCGGCACCCTGCTCATTCGCGACGCGGGCCAGCCGGGCGACACGCGGTGGGTCGACGAGCGGGAGGACCTGCCCAAGATCATCCGGGCCGGCCGCCACATCGCCCGGAGCCGGCGCTACATCCGCAACTACGCCCACGAGGTCGAGGAGGCCGAGCTCGTCGACCACGTGCGGCTCGAGGCGCACCGCGGTGATGGCTGGGTCAAGCTCGTCGGGGACTGGATCGACCGCGAGGTCGGTGACCTGGCCCCGAGCTTCTCGCCCCAGGCGGTTGCCGAGGCCATCGCAGCCGCCCACGAGGAGGGGGTCCGGGTCACGGCCCACTGCTTCGGCGAGCAGTCCCTGCGGGACCTGGCTGCCGCGGGGATCGACTGCGTCGAGCACGCCACGGGCCTGCAGGAGGACACCATCGACGAGTTCGCGAGGCGGGGCATCGCGATCGTGCCGACCCTCGTCAACATCGCGAACTTCCCGGCCCTGGCAGCACCGGCCGCCGAGAAGTTCCCCGCCTACCACCGGCACATGCTCGACCTGCACGCCCGGCGGCACGCGACGATCGGGGCTGCCCACGAGGCCGGCATCCCGGTCTACGTCGGCACGGATGCAGGGGGTGCCCTGCCACACGGCCTCGTCGCCCAGGAGATCGTCGAGCTGACCAAGGCCGGACTCTCCAAGCTGGAGGCGCTCGACGCGGCCACCTGGGCGGCGCGCAGCTGGCTCGGGCGGCCGTCCATCGAGGAGGGCGAGGACGCGGATCTCGTCGTCTACGGCGCCGACCCGCGGGACGACGTGACGGTCGTGGCTGAGCCCAAGGGCATCGTCCTGCGAGGGCGACTTGTCCGCTGACCGCCCGGTGCCGACGGCGGTCCGCGGTGACCGGGTGGAGGTCCGGGCACCGACGCACGCAGACGAGGCCGCCTACTCCGCAGCTGTCACGCGCTCGGCGCTGCGGCTCTCGGAGTTCGCGGTCCCGGACCCGCACAACCTGCCGGCGATCATCGCGAGCCAGTCGGGGACCTACCGGACCTTCATGATCCACGCGCTCGAGCCGCAGGGGGAGTACGACCTCGTCGGCCGGGCCAACGTCGCCAACGTCGTCCGTGGTGCGTTCAACAGCGCGACGATCGGCTACGACGCCTACGACCCCTACGTCGGCAAGGGCCTCTTCGCCGAGGGGCTCCAGCTCATGCTCGACCTGGTCTTCGCCGACGAGCCGGCCGGCATGGGGCTGCACCGGATCGAGGCGAACATCCAGCCCACCAACCTCCGGTCGGCGGGTCTGGTCCGGTCCCTCGGCTTCACCCACGAGGGCTTCTCGCGGGACTTCCTCCACCTTCCGGGCCGCGACGGGCACCGGGAGTGGCGCGACCACGACCGCTACACGATGCTCGCGAGCGCCTGGCCGGCGCCGCCCTACCGGCACGAGCCGTGGCGGCGTCTGGCGGCGGTCGTCGCCGGGCCGCCGGCCCTCGATGCCCACGGTCTGGCTTCGCAGCTCGCGACGGAGCTCGGGCTGCCGTTGTTCTCGGCTGCGGCGGTTCCCACGGCCGCGACCCTCTTCGAGCTGCTGCGCGCCTCCCCGGTCGGGGGGATCGTCGAGGCGAAGCTGGCCGGTCCCGAGCTGCGGATGGGCCTGGCCCGGGCCCGCCTCGACCCCGCGATGGTTCCCGTCTTCGAGCCGCTCGGGGATCCGACCAAGCGGGAGGTCGTCGATCGGGCCCTGCGCGTCCGCGCCGCGTTCGGGGTGCGGGAGCGTTGACTCGCGAGCGGGGTCGGCGCGCGTTCGGTGAAGCCCCGCACATCTGGCACAATGGTCGGCTGTACCCGTCGGGCCAGCATTCTCTCGCCTGACCTGGACGCCTACACCGAGCGTCGGCTCCCCGTGTGTTCCCCACCCGGTCTTGCCGTGTTCACAACAAGAAACAGGAGACACCACTCCAGTGGCAGTCAAGATTCGTCTGAAGCGCATGGGCAAGATCCGTGCACCGTTCTACCGCGTCGTCGTCATGGACTCCCGCACCAAGCGGGACGGCCGGGCCATCGAGGAGATCGGCAAGTACCACCCCACCGAGGAGCCGTCGCTCATCGAGATCGACATGGAGCGCGCGAACTACTGGATCGCCAACGGCGCCCAGCCCACCGAGGCTGTTGCCGCGCTCCTCAAGGTCATCAACGACGGCAAGCTCAAGACCAGGGAGCAGGGCCCGTCCAAGAAGGAGCGCTACGAGGCCGCTCTCGCCGCCGCGGGCAAGGCCTCCGACTCGGACGCTCCCACGCCGCGCAAGAAGGCCGCCAAGAAGGCCGACCCGGCCGAGAGCGCTGACGCGCCCGCTGCCGAGGACGCTGCGGCCGAGGGCTCCGAGAAGAACGAGTCCTGAGCATGCTCGAGGAGGCGCTCGAGCACCTCGTCAAGGGCATCGTCGACCACGACGAGGATGTCGTCGTGCGTCGCAAGGAGCTGCGCCGCGGTGAGCTGCTCGAGGTCCGGGTGCACCCGGACGACCTCGGTCGGGTCATCGGCCGGTCGGGTCGGACGGCCAGCGCCCT
>NZ_JAPFQL010000100.1 GCF_028446585.1 Intrasporangium calvum | reverse complement strand
TCCCTCGCGCGTCGGGGACGTCAGTCGCCGATGCGCAGGCCGTTCTCGGCGTTGAAGATGTGCACGTGGCCGGTCTTGGGGCGCAGGTAGACCGTCTCGCCCTTCTCCGGCGGGCGGCGGCCGTCGACGCGGGCGATGAACGGTGCGTCCTTGGCCTCCTCGCCGGTGGACTCGACCTGCTTGGCCTTCGCCGACCCGTAGATGTAGGCGTCGGCGCCGAGCTCCTCGACGACGTCGACCGTCACGGGGATGCCGTGGCCGTCCTCGGCCGTCTCGAGGTCCTCGGGGCGAACGCCGAGCGTCACGTGCGAGCCTGCGCCGGAGAGGTGCTCGCGCTCGACGGGCACCGTGTGGCCGCCGACGTCGACGCCGCCGTCGACGACGGCGACGTCGAGGAGGTTCATCGCGGGGGAGCCGATGAAGCCGGCGACGAAGACGTTGGCCGGGTGGTCGTACATCCGGCGCGGCGTGTCGCACTGCTGGAGGATGCCGTCCTTGAGCACCGCGACACGGTCACCCATCGTCATGGCCTCGACCTGGTCGTGCGTGACGTAGACGGTCGTGACGCCGAGGCGCCGCTGCAGCGACGCGATCTGCGTGCGGGTCTGGACGCGGAGCTTGGCGTCGAGGTTGGAGAGCGGCTCGTCCATCAGGAAGACCTGGGGGGAGCGGACGATCGCGCGGCCCATGGCGACGCGCTGGCGCTGGCCACCGGAGAGGGCCTTCGGCTTGCGCTCGAGGTACTCGGTGAGGTCGAGGATCTTGGCGGCCTCCTCGACGCGCTTGCGGATCTCGGCCTTGTCGACGCCGGCGATCTTGAGGGCGAAGCCCATGTTGTCGGCGACCGACATGTGCGGGTAGAGCGCGTAGTTCTGGAAGACCATGGCGACGTCGCGGTCCTTGGGGGACAGGTTGGTCACGTCGCGGTCACCGATGAGGATGCGCCCGCCGTTGACCTCCTCGAGGCCGGCGAGCATGCGCAGGGAGGTGGACTTGCCACATCCCGAGGGGCCGACCAGGACGAGGAACTCACCGTCCGCGATCTCGATGTTGAGCTTGTCGACGGACGGCTTGGGGTTGCCCGGGTACTGCCGCGTCGCGTTGTCGAACGTCACTGTTGCCATGGCTTCTTTGCCTCTCCTTCACCGGCAGGAACGTGCCGGACGATCCGTTGTAAAGGTGCCCTCGGTTGGTGGGGCCACCTGCATCATGTCGTATGCCGCTGGGCTGGGTCCACAGGTCGTCCGCGGTGCGGCGCGTGCTCAGGGTGCGGGAGGCAGGTGGTCGGGCGCGGGTGTGGAGAGGCAGATCACTGCAAAAAATTGCAGCAAGTACTTACAACGGCCTGAAAGATCTTGCTATGGTCCTCGCACCGGTGGCGGCGTGTGCCACCCGGCTTCAAAGGAGAATCCATGCACAAGCGTGCGTTTGGTGGCGTGGCCGTGATGGGTGTCGCCGCCCTGGCCCTCAGCGCCTGCGGTGGGTCGACCCCGACCCCGTCCAGCACTCAACCCGCCCCCGCCGCGTCGGAGACGACCACCGGGGTTCCCGAGACCCCGACCGGCACGGCAGCGCCGGTTCGTGACGCGAACGTCGACCTCGTCATCTGGACCGACGCCGACCGCTCGAAGGCGGTCCAGAAGTACGCCGACGAGTTCGCCGCAGAGAACGGTGTGACCGTCAAGGTCCAGATCTCGACCGACACCCGCGCCCAGTTCAAGGACGCGACGAAGGTCGGCAAGGGCCCCGACGTCATCGTCGGCGCCCACGACTGGCTCGGCGAGCTGGTCCAGAACTCCACCGTCGCCCCGATCAACCTCTCGGCCGACGTCGCCTCGCAGTTCCTGCCGAACGCGATCGCCGCGACGAAGTTCAACGGCCAGTCCTACGGCGTTCCCTACGCCGTCGAGAACATCGGCCTGATGTACAACAAGGACCTCGTCCCGAACCCGCCCAAGACCATGGACGAGCTCGTCGCGACCGGTGAGCAGCTCGTCAAGGAGGGCAAGGCCAAGCAGGTCCTGTCGCAGTTCGTCTCCAAGACGGGCAACGCCTACTTCGCCTACCCGTACCTGTCGGCCTTCCCCGACGGCGGCATCTTCGCCGTGAAGGACAACGGCGACTACGACCCCAACAAGCTCCTCGTGAACAGCCCCGGCTCCATCAAGGGTGGTGAGGTCCTCGCTGCTCTCGGCAAGAAGAAGATCCTCTCGACCAACGTCGACGACACGAACCAGGACGCGCTCTTCGACACGAAGGCCGCCCCGTTCATGATCAGCGGCCCGTGGAGCGTCGCGAAGGCCAAGGAGGCCGGTGTCAACTACGGCATCGCCCCGCTCCCGAGCCTCGCCGGCGGCGGCGCGATGAAGCCGTTCCTCGGCGTGCAGATGTTCTACGTCTCCAGCAAGGCGAAGAACGCGACGCTCGCGCAGGAGTTCGTCACGAACTACATCCCGCGCAAGGAAGTCCAGCTGGCCCTCTTCGAGGTCGGCAAGCGCCCGCCGGCCCTCAAGGCGGCCTACGACGAGGTCGCCGCGAGCGACCCCGACGTCAAGGCGTGGTACGAGGCCGGTGCCGATGGTCTCCCGATGCCGAACATCCCCGCGATGAACTCGGTCTGGGGCCCGTTCGGTCAGGCGACCGCCGACATCATCTCCGGCAAGTCGGACCCCAAGACGCGTCTCGACGCGGCCGCCAAGGAGATCGCGGCGAACATCGCCAAGGGCTGAGCTCCCTGATCTGAAACGGCTTCCGGGGCCCGCCGCAGCGGCGGGTCCCGGAGGTCCGTCCCCCGCACCGGGGGCTCAGGGGAACTTCACGGCTCCCCCTTCCTGCATCTACGGCAATGGCGCCGGGCCGGCGCAAAAGGAAGTGGCTCATGACCAAGCTCACCGCCCTCGTCATCAAGTGGGTGCTCATCGCGCTGGCCCTGGCCGGTGTCCTGTGGGTCGCGACGCAGCTCGCGATCGCCGGGTACACGATGGCCGTCATCGTCGCCGGCATGCTCGGCATCGGCATCCTCGCCGTCTACGGAACTCGCCGGAACGTGCCGCTGAAGTACCTGCTGCCCGGGATGCTGCTCCTCGTCGCGTTCCAGCTGTGGCCGATCATCTTCACGGCCAGTCTCTCCCTCACGAACTACGGTGACGGGCACCTGATCTCCAAGGAGGAGACGGTCACCGACATCATCGCCCAGTCCGTGCGCGAGGTCCCGGACAGCCCCCGCTACCGGATGTCCGTCGCCACCAAGGAAGGGGCGTCGGCGACCACCGGCGACCTCGTCCTCCTCCTGACCAAGCCCGACGACACGATGTTCGTCGGTGACACCGGCGGCCTCGAGCCACTGCCTGCCGACGGCGTCGAGAAGACGACGACGGGCAAGATCACCAAGGCGCCCGGCTACACGATCCTCACGGCCCGCGAGGTCAATGCGCGGAGCAAGGACCTCTCGGCCCTGGCGGTCCCGACCGGCGACGGCGGCGGGATCAAGCCCGTGGGCCTCTCGGAGGCCTTCGAGGGCAAGCCGTCCGTCACCTACGACGCGAGCGCGGACCGGCTGACCGACTCGAGCACGACGCCGCCGACGGTCTTCGAGCCGAAGAACGCCCGCTGGGTCAGCACCGCCGACCCGTCCGTGGCCTTCCCGCAGGGCTGGCAGGAGAACGTCGGGTTCGCGAACTTCACGCGGATCTTCACGGACGAGACCCTGCGTGCCGGCTTCGTCAAGATCTTCATCTGGAACGTCGTCTTCGCCGTGGTCTCCGTGCTCTCGACGTTCCTGCTCGGGATGCTGATCGCCCTGCTCTTCAACGACCCTCGGCTCAAGGGCAAGGCGATCTACCGGTCGCTGCTGATCCTCCCGTACGCGCTGCCGGGGTTCATCACGGCGCTGGTGTGGCGGGGCATGTTCAACCAGGACTACGGCCTGATCAACGGCGCCCTCGGCCTCAACGTCGACTGGCTCGGCTCACCCTGGGGGGCCAAGGCCGCGATCCTCATCACGAACCTGTGGCTCGGTTTCCCCTACATGTTCATCGTCTGCACCGGCGCGCTCCAGTCGATCCCGCGGGACGTGCGGGAAGCGGCGATCATCGACGGCGCCAACGCCTTCCGCACGCTGCGCTCGATCATCATGCCGCTCCTGCTCGTGGCAGTCGGCCCGCTGCTGATCGCGTCGTTCGCCTTCAACTTCAACAACTTCGGGCTCATCTACCTGCTCACCAAGGGCGGCCCGTTCGACGGCAACGACACGAGCATCGGGTCGAGCGACCTGCTCATCACCTACGCCTACCGGCTGGCCTTCTCGGGCAGTGCGCCGAACTACGGTTTCGCGGCCGCGGTGTCCGTCGTCATCTTCATCATCGTCGCGCTCATGACGATCCCGGCGTTCCGCCAGACCAAGGCCCTCGAGGAGGTCAACTGATGTCCACCGTGAACGCACCCGTGCCGGCCGACCCCCGGCTGGAGACCAGAGTCGATGCCGCCGTGGGACGCCACACCGAGACGCCAGATCGGGGAGGCCTGGGCAAGCGGGTCTGGTGGCGGCACCTGCTCGGCATCCTCGCCCTGGTCTGGGCGCTCTTCCCGATCGTCTTCATCTACTCGGCGGCCACCAACCCGAGCGGCACGCTCAACACGGCCAGCCTCCTGCCGTCGGGGTTCTCGCTGAGCAACTTCGACAAGCTGTTCTCCGACCCTGCCCGCCCCTACTGGAGCTGGTACAGGAACTCGATGATCATCTCCGGCGTGGGGGCGCTGGCAGCGGTGTTCATCGGCGCCTGCGCAGCCTTCGCGTTCTCCCGCCTCCGGTTCACCGGTCGCCGTCCCGGGATGCTCGCCCTCCTGCTCCTGCAGATGTTCCCGGCGATGCTCGCGCTGGTGGCGCTCTACGTCACCTTCGCGAAGATCGGTGACGTCCTTCCGGCGTTCGGCCTCAACACGTCGATCGGCCTCATCCTGGCCTACCTCGGCGGCGCGATGGGGTCCAACGTCTGGCTGCTCAAGGGGTACTTCGACACCGTGCCGAAGGAGCTCGACGAGGCGGCGACGGTCGACGGGGCGAGCCACGCCCGGATCTTCTTCACCATCACCTTGCGTCTGGTCATGCCCATCCTCGTGACGGTCTTCATGCTCGTCTTCGTCGGTCTCTACGGCGAGTTCATGCTCGCCAGCATCTTCCTCACCGACGTCGAGAACCAGACGCTCGGCGTGGGCCTCTACGGCATGACCCTCGGCAACGACGCGAACCAGTTCTTCGGCCAGTTCGCGGCGGGAGCCCTGCTCGCCTCGATCCCCGTCGTCGCGCTGTACCTGGCGTTCCAGAAGCAGTTGGTCGGCGGCCTCACTCAGGGCTCCGTCAAGTGAGCGTGACTTCCGTATGCCGCTGAGTCCGGTTCCCGACAGCCGTGCCGTCGGACTGCACCTGCCCCACCACGACGGCTCCCGACGCTACGTCTCCGACCTCGCTCCTCGGCTCGGCGACGTCGTCGACGTCCTCGTGCGCGTGCCGCTCGAGGCGGAGGTCGACGCGGTCCATGCCCGCACCGCTCCGGACGGCGAGAGCGCGTTCACGCCGGGCCGGCTCGTGCGGACCACCGCCACCGACGCGTGGTGGAAGGTCCGCCTGACCTGCCACAACCCGGTGACCAACTACCGCTTCCTGCTCGTCGGTGGACCGACGAAGTACGCGTGGCTGAACGGGACCGGCGTGCACCACCGCGACGTGCCGGACGCGAGCGACTTCCGGCTCGTCGCGCACGACAGCCCGCCGCCCGGGTGGGCGGAGGGCTCGGTCGTCTACCAGATCTTTCCCGACCGCTTCGCCCGGTCGGCTCGGGCGGACCGTCGGGAGATGCCGGACTGGGCGATCCCGGCGCAGTGGTCCGATCCGGTGGACACGCGGCCGCACGCGGTGGCCCACCAGCTCTACGGCGGCGACCTCGACGGGATCATCGAGCACCTCGACCACCTCGTCGCCCTGGGGGTGGACGTCGTCTACCTGACGCCCTTCTTCCCGGCCCGCTCCAACCACCGCTACGACGCGGCGTCCTTCGACCAGGTCGACCCGATCCTCGGTGGGGACCGTGCGCTGCAGCGTCTCAACAAGGCAGCGCACGAGCGGGGCCTGCGGGTGATGGGGGACTTCACCACCAACCACACGGGCGACGCACACGAGTGGTTCCGCACGGCCAACGGGCCGGGCGGCAAGCGCACCCCCGAACGGGACTACTACATCTGGGAGGACGGGAAGTACGTCGCCTGGCTCGGCGTGCCGTCGCTGCCGAAGCTGAATCACCTCAACGAGGGGCTGCGCCGGCGCATCTTCGACGAGCCCAGGGGCGTGGTGCGCCGCTGGCTGGCCCGCCCCGGTCGCCGGGAGGGGCTCGACGGTTGGCGAGTCGATGTCGCGAACATGACGGGCCGGTGGCGCGGCACGGACGTCAACCATGACGTGGCCCGCCAGATGCGCGACTCGATGGCGCGGCACGCGCCGGACGCGCTGCTCGTGGGGGAGCACTTCCACGACTACACCCCCGACGTCCCCGGCGACGGCTGGCACGGGGTGATGAACTACTCGGGCTTCTGCAAGCCCGTGTGGAACTGGATCCGGGATGACGCCGCGGACCCGATGACGATGGGCGCACCGGCCCCACTCCCCGTCCTCGAGGCCGGCGCAGTGGTCGAGACGATGCGGGACTTCACCTCACGCATCTCCTGGCAGTCGCTCGTGCACTCCTTCAACCTCGTCGGGTCGCACGACGTGACGCGGCTGCGCACACTCGTCGCCCACGACCCCAGGCTGGTGGAGGTCGCTGCGGGGCTGCTCTTCACGATGCCGAGCCTCGCGATGCTCACCTACGGCGACGAGATCGGCATGGAGGGCGACTTCGGCGAGGACGGTCGCAGAGCGATGCCCTGGGACGAATCCGCTTGGGACCGAGGCATCCACGACATCTACCGCGGCCTGATCGCAGCGCGCCGCTCGAGCGACGCCCTTCGCCGCGGCGGGCTGAGGTGGGTCCACGCCGACGGCGATGCCATCGTGTTCCTCCGCGAGAGCCCCACGGAGACTGCGCTCGTGCACGTCTCCCGGGCGGCGCACGAGTCGGTGCGGGTCCCCGTGCGGCAGCTGGCCGGCGTCGAAACGGGCCGAGCGGCATACGGTCCAGCTGTTCGTCTCGGCAAACGGGCTGTCACACTGAACGCTTCGGGGCCCGGCGTGCGGATCTGGACGTGGGCGCCGACAGACGGCGGCGCGCAGCCGCGCCGACAGGGGCGAAGGAGTGGCAGTGAAGGCTAGGTTGCGGGACATCGCCGTGCAGGCGGGAGTCTCCGAGGCGACGGTCTCCCGAGTGCTCAACGGCAAGCCCGGCGTCGCCGACGGCACCCGGCAGTCGGTGCTCACGGCCCTCGACGTCCTCGGCTACGACCGGCCGAGCCGACTGCGGCGCAAGAGCGCCGGCCTCGTCGGCCTCATCGTCCCGGAGCTGAACAACCCGATCTTCCCGGCGTTCGCCCAGGAGATCGAGACCTCCCTGGCCCAGAACGGCTACACGCCCGTCCTGTGCACCCAGACCGCCGGGGGAGTCCACGAGGACGACTACGTCCAGATGCTCCTGGACCGGGGCGTCGCAGGCATCATCTTCATCTCCGGCCTGCACGCCGACACGAACACCGATCCGGAGCGATACATCGCCCTGCGGGAGCGGGGGCTGCCGCTCGTCCTCGTCAACGGCTACATCGAAGGCGTCGACGCGCCGTTCATCTCCAACGACGAGGTGGCCTCGATGGGCCTCGCTCTCGAGCACCTCGTCAGCCTGGGGCATCGCGAGATCGGGCTCGCAGTGGGGCCCGAGCGGTTCGTCCCCGTGATCCGCAAGATCGCCGGATTCCGCAACTCGATGCAGGAGCTGCTCGGCCGCTCCGACGTCGACGGGCTCATCGAGCGCTCGCTGTTCTCCGTCGAGGGCGGGGCCACCGCGGCGGGCCGCCTCATCGACAAGGGGTGCACGGCGGTCGTGTGCGGCTCCGACATGATGGCGCTCGGCGTGATCCGCGAGGCGCGCAAACGCGGCCTCAACGTGCCCCGGGACTTCTCGGTCGTCGGCTACGACGACTCGCCGCTGATCGCCTTCACGGACCCGCCGCTGACGACCGTCCGGCAGAGCGTCACGGCGATGAGTGCCGCGACGGTGCGTGCCCTGCTCGACGAGATCGCGGGCCAGCCGTCCCCGCGGGCCGAGTACGTCTTCCGTCCCGAGCTCGTCGTGCGCGGGTCGACCGGAGCGCTCCGCCGCTGACTCCCGGTGTTCAGGGGGCGGGGCGGCGGGCGGCTGCGAGCTGCTCCAGCGCCTCCACCACGGCCATCTCGTCCTCGACCCGGTAGCGAGCGGCGGTCGACCCGCGGCCGACCTTGACCGTGACGTCCTCGGGACGGGTCATCCGCGTGAAGACGTCCTCGTCGGTCACGTCGTCGCCGAAGTAGACGCGGGCCGTCGCACCGCGGGCCCGGCCCAGGGCAGTGACCGCGGAGCCCTTGTCGGCGTGCGACACCGAGAGCTCGAGCACCGACTTGCCCTTGAGCACCTTGACGCCCGGGTGGGCGAGAGCAACCTCACGGGCCTCGGCGACGGCAGCGTCGGCGATGTCCGGGGACAGCCCCCGGGTGTGGACGACGATCGCGGCGGCCTTGTGCTCCAGGCCGGCGGCCGGGTGGCGCTCCGTGACCAGCGTGGTGATCTCGGCGGTGAGGGAGTCCAGGAGGGCCTGGTCCTCGGCAGTCACCGCCGCGGCTTCCATCGCGGACCGGACGGCGTCGTCGGAGGACTCTGCTCCATGGCTGCCGATGAGGACGATCGGCTCCCCGTCAGCGACGCCCGTGAGGGTGCGCAGCGTGCCGAGGTCCCGACCGGACACGAGGGCGACCGTCGTTGCCGGGTGTGCGGCCAGCTCGCGGAGCGCCTCGAGGCCGCCGGCCACCGGACGCACCGCCATGGGGTCCACGTCGAAGGGCGCGAGCACGCCGTCGAAGTCGGTCGCGACGAGCAGCCCGTCGGCCGAGCCCGCCGCCACGAGGGCCTGCCGGAGCGCGACGTCGGGGATGCCACCGGGCCTGTCACCGGTTCTGTCATCGGTCCTGCCATCGGTCCTGCCATCGGGCTGGGTCTCGTGGCTCACTCGCCCGCACCCCGGCTCGTCGCGCCGACCGGATCGCCGTCGCCCTCGGTGAGCGGGCCCTCCCTGACGGTGGCGCTGGGGGCGGACTCGTGCGGAGCGACCGGGGCGCCGCCTCCACCCCGGGGGTCCGGCGCCGGCACGTCAGGTGCCGCGTCGAGGGCAGCGAGATAGCGCCGGGCCCACCGCTGGACGTCGTGGTCGGCGACCCTGCGTCGCAGCGCCCGCATGATGCGCTCCTTGTCCCGGGTCGGGGTGTTGATGGCCCGGAGCATCGCCTGCTTGAGGCCCTCGATGTCATGCGGGTTGCAGGTGAAGGCCTGGTGCAGCTCGTGCCAGGCCCCGGTGAACTCGCTGAGGACGAGGGCACCGCCGAGATCGTGCCGGCAGGTGACGTATTCCTTGGCGACGAGGTTCATGCCGTCGCGCAGTGGCGTGACGAGCATGACGTCGGCGGCCTGGAAGAGGGCAGCCATCTCCTCGCGCGGGTAGGAGTGGTGCAGGTAGTGGACGGCAGGGGCGCCGATCTTGCCGAGCTCGCCGTTGATGCGGCCCACGGTCTGCTCGATCTCCTCGCGCAGGGAGCGGTAGGCCTCGACGCGCTCGCGGCTCGGGGTCGCGACCTGGACGAGGGTCACGTCCGGTGGGCCGATGTGGCGCTCGAGGAGCAGCTCCTCGTAGGCCTTGAGCCGGTGTCGGATGCCCTTGGTGTAGTCGAGGCGGTCCACGCCGAGCATGAGGACCTTGGGGTTGCCCAGGCTCTCCCGGATCTCCTTGGCGCGCGCCCTGACGTCGGGCCGCTGGGCCAGCTCTTCCAGGCCCCGGTAGTCGATGGAGATCGGGATCGCCGTGGCGCGCACGCGGCGGCCGGAACCGTCCTCGAGGGCCACCCGCTCGCCCTTCGTCCGCAGGCCGAGCAGCTGGCGGCAGGCCCGCACGAAGTTGCGGGCGTCCGCCTGGCGCTGGAAGCCCAGGAAGTCCGCCCCGAGCAGCCCCTCGAGCAGGGCGGCGCGCCACGGCAGCTGCGCGAACAGCTCGACCGGTGGGAACGGGATGTGGTTGAACCACCCGATGCGCACGTCCGGCCGGAGCTCGCGCACGAAGGCCGGTGCAAGCTGGAGCTGGTAGTCCTGGATCCACACCCGGGCGCCGGGGGCAGCCTCCTCCGCCACGGCCTCGGCGAAGCGCCGGTTGACGCGGACGTAGGCTGCCCACCACTCGCGGTGGAACGAGGCGGGGACGATGACGTCGTGGTAGATCGGCCAGAGGGTGTCGTTGCTGAACCCCTCGTAGAAGTCGCGGACCTCCTCCGCGCTCAGGCCGACGGGCCGCAGGTGCATGCCGTCCTCGTCAAACGGGGCGGGCGCCTCGCCGGCGTCGCCGGACCAGCCCACCCAGGCCCCCGGGTTGGACCTCATCACCGACTCCATCGCGGTCACCAGGCCACCCGGGCTCCGGCGCCACTCGACGTTGCCGTGCTCGTCCACCTGCTTGTCCACGGGGAGGCGGTTCGCGGCGACGACGAGATCGAAGGTCTTCCTGGTGGACGTCACCGAATCAGCTCCTGGCAGTGTTCTTTCGAGGTCGGGCCCGGTCCGGCTGACCCGGAACGGGCGTGCGGTAGACGTGTCTCACTCTAACGACCGCACCTCTGGCGCCCCGAGTGGTCCCGTTCTAGGGTCGACTCAAGGGCAGGCCGCAGCTGGGTCCTGACCGAGCACGACACATCAGCACCCGCACATCACGGACATACCCGATCGTCGAGGAGGCCTAGCGTGAAGATTTCCGACGTTCTGCGCAACAAGGGTGGCGAGGTCGTCGTCATCAAGCCGGATGACACCGTCTCCACGCTGCTGGCCAAGCTCGCCGAGCACGGGATCGGCGCCTGCGTCGTCAGTGCCGACGGCACGCACGTGGACGGCATCGTGAGCGAGCGCGACGTCGTCCGGCACCTGCACTCCTCGGGGTCGGGCATCCTCGAGGGCAGTGTGGCAAGCATCATGACGAGCGAGGTCACCACGGGCACGGCCCACGACGACATCGCCGACATGGCGGCCACGATGACCGAGCTGCGCGTCAGGCACGTCCCGATCCTCGACAGCGACGGGCGCCTCGCGGCGATCGTGAGCATCGGCGACATCGTCAAGCACCGCCTGTCGGAGCTGCAGCTCGAGCGCGACCAGCTGCGCGACTACATCACGCACTGACGGCACGCCGCCCGCGAGCGGCTCAAGCGGGCTCGATGAGGCCCCCGGTCAATTACCGTAGGGGCATGGCTGCGCACGACCGGACCCGCTGGGTGCCCGCACCCCCCGCGGGTGCGCGGCGCGCCGGGCTCGACGGCGCCTCGGGACGCGGCCGGCCGCGCTCCGAGCGGCACGAGCGGCTGGGTCAGTACCGGCTCGTCGAGGAGATCGGCGAGGGCGGCATGGGCGTGGTCCACCTCGGGCTCGACCCCCGCGGCCGGGCCGTCGCGATCAAGGTGCTGCGCCCGCACGTCGCCACGGACGACGAGGCCCGCCTGCGGCTGCAGCGTGAGGTCGAGACGCTCTCGCGGATCCAGGACCACCGGGTCGCCACCGTCATCGACGCCGACGTCATGGCGCCGCGGCCCTACGTCGTCACCCGCTACGTCCCGGGTCCCGCCCTCGACGACTGGGTCGAGGAGCACGGGCCACTCGACCCTGACGCTCTCCTCCGGCTCGCCTGTGGCACAGCGGAGGCCATCAGGGCCATCCACGCCAGCGGGGTCGTCCACCGCGACATCAAGCCGGGCAACGTCCTGCTCGAGGACGGCGAGCCGGTCCTGATCGACTTCGGGATCGCGCACATCGAGGATGACGTCCGTCACACGATGGGTGGCCTCGTCATGGGCACGCCCGGCTACCTGTCGCCCGAGCTCGTCGACGGTGCCGCGATCACCGATGCGACCGACTGGTGGGGCTGGGCGGCGACGATCACCTTCGCGGCCTCGGGGCGGCCGCCCTTCGGTCGGGGTCGGATGGATGTCGTCCTCGCCAAGGTCCGCGCCGGTGAGGTCGACCTCGACGGAGTCGACCCGCGCCTCGTCCCCTTGCTGCGGGCCTCCTTGTCGCCCAACCCGGCCGGACGACCGCATGCGGACGACGTGATCGACGCCCTGGCGCGGTTCGCAGCCGGCCGGGCCGCCACCGTGCCGACACCCCACGGCGGGGCCTGGGATGCCGCGGCCCCCGCCGCGTCGCAGCCTCCGGGGTCCACCGAG
>NZ_JAPFQL010000010.1 GCF_028446585.1 Intrasporangium calvum | reverse complement strand
ACGAATCGGACGAGCTTCGGGGTGACGAAGTGGGTGAAGCTGAAGTCGAAGAGCGCCAGCAGGACGCCCTTCGAGTCCTGCGCCGCTCCCATGGCGGTCTGGATGGGGCTCTGCGCCGCAAGCGTCTCGGCTCGGGTCGGCTGGTGCGAAGCGATCGGGGTCGTCGGCTCGGTGGGCTCACCGAACACCGGTGGCTCAGCAGGGTGGTGGCCGAAGGACGTCTGCTCGGGCGGGCTCTGGTCGGTCATGTCTCTCCTCGCTGCAGGCCCGAATCCCTCGGGCCGTGGTTTCGGCACTGACGGGCATCGAGCCTAGGCCGTCGACCCGCTTGGTAACGACCGGGTGACAGCCCGGGCTCTGGAGTGGTGGTGCCGGCGAATCCCGAGTAGGAACGATATGTCCACTGGTCTCCCCTCCGGCAGCGTGGACGATCGGCGCCGTCGGGGGTGCCTGGGGACGCCGACATCGACTTGGAGTTAGGGGAACTGTCATGACCACCACCATCGGCCTGCGACGTCGAGCGCTCTCGCTCGCGACGGCCGTGGCCTTCGCCGCAACAGGGGCCTTCGCGCTCGCGAACGGGTCCGCAGCCAGCGCGAACGAGCACACCGTGTGGGTGTACGTCTGCAAGTACGTCGGGACGCCGGGAGAGGACGAGCGCCTGCAAACCGGGCAGAACCCCATCCTTGTGGAGGCCCACTCGCTCGAGTCACCGCCCGTGATCGGGGCCCCCTTCCAGGACGAGCAAGGACGCTCGGTCGTGATCGGCTACGGCGAGCCGGGCGGGGGCCAGGAGGGCGAGCCCGAGCCGGTCTGCCCGCCGGAGCTGCCGCCGCCTCCCACCGAGACGACTCCGCCGCCCACCACGAGCACCACCACGACCACCACCACCACGACGACAACGGCAACGACGCCGCCGACCACGGAAACGACGCCGCCGGAGACCGAGCCGACGACCACCACGCCGCCTACGGGTGCCGGTGGTGGCGTCACGCCCGGGCCCGGCGCTCCCGACACCGGTGGCGGCCCCGCAGACCCGAGCGGGGACTCGACGCCGATCAACGGCCTCATCGGCACCGGCCTGCTGCTCGGTGCGGCCGGCATCATGACGGCTGAGGCGGTCCGCCGCCGCCGCGAGACGACGCAGGGCTGATCCCCTGAGCTGAGCCAGCGATGCAGGGGCCGCCGGTCACGTCGACCGGCGGCCCCTGCATCATGCTGGGAAGCACAGCCCACGCCCAAGGCACCGGGAGGAGACGTGAAGCCGAGCCCACGGACCGTGCTCGCGACCGTTGCGGCCGCCCTCGTGGCGATCATCGCGGTCTGGGTCATCGTGGCCGAGCCGTTCGGCACCGGTGCTCCGCGGCAGGGGCAGGCCGCCACCCGGCGAGCCGATGTCCCGACCGCTCCGAGCGAGACCTCGACGGCACGCGAGTCCACGGCGACGTCAGCGTCGGCGTCGACGTGCCGGGCCGGTGTCCCCGCGCGTCTCGTCATCCCCGCCCTGGGTGTCGATGCGCCCTTCGAGCAGATCGGGCTGGATCGCGCGGCCCCGCCGGATGCGGAGGGCAGGCGGCCGCTCGGCAACCCCACGGACCGCACCAAGGCCGGTTGGTACGCCGACGGGCCGAGGCCCGGGACCGGCGTGGGCACCGTGCTCACCAACGGGCACACCTACCGCGACAACTCGGCGATCTTCCGGGAGGACTTCGCGGAACGCATCGAGGTCGGCCAGCTCATCCACGTCAGGCAGCGCAACGGCTCGACCTGCTCCTACCGCGTCGACCGGGTCTGGCGGGAGGTCAACGCCGCCCGGGAGTACCCACGCATCGTCGTGTCGGAGCGGCTCTACGACTTCGAGGGCCCGGAGCGCCTCTTCCTGACGACCTGCGGCGGCAGCTGGAACAGCCTCACCCAGAACTACGACGACATCAGCCTGCTGATCGCCTCTCCGGTGCGGCGCGGTTGACGACATACGCTCGGCGCATGCCGCAGGTCAGTGCCGACGCCCACGTCCCCCTCGGACCCGATGCCGCGAGCGCCCTCGCCGAGTCGCTCCCACCGACCCCGCTGCGCGTGCCGCCGCACGTCCGGTCCCTGCACGCGTCGTGGCGGTTCCGGCCGGAGCCCGAGGGAGCGCTCGCGATCCACACCATCGCGTATGCCGCTGGGCCGGCTTGGCTGGCCACGCTCGCTCACGAGCCCACCCAGTGGGTGCTGCGCCGACAGGCGACCCGACGGGTGGAGCAGCTCGCGGCGGCTGCTCGTTCGGGGGGGTGGGGCGCGTGATGGCGGCTCCCCGCTGGGTCGACGCGGCGGAGATCCACCGGGTGCTCTCACCGGATCGGGCCCGGCGGCTGATCCGGGCCACTCTCGAGGCCGGCTTCGACCCCGCCGGTGACCCAGCGCGACTGTCCCCCGTCGTGCCGGGCGGACAGCTGCTGATCATGCCGTCGTCGGCCCCCGGCGCCGTGGGTGTGAAGGTGTTGTCGGTCGCCCCGGACAACCCGGCGAGGGGGCTCGAGCGGATCCAGGCGCTCTACGTGCTCTTCGACCCGGAGACGTTGGCGCCGTCGGTGATCCTGGACGGCAGCGCCATCACCTCGCTCCGCACGCCCGCCGTGTCGGCCGTGGCGATCGACGAGCTGGCGCCGGCGACGGTGCACGAGGTCACGGTCTTCGGCGCCGGGCCGCAGGCCCTCGGGCACGTGGAGGCGATCCTGGCGATCCGGCAGCCGGAGCTGGTCACCGTCGTCGCGCGCCAGAACGACCGCGCCCGGGCCACTGCGGACCTGGTCGCGGGGCTCGGCGTGCGCGCGACCGCCCTCACCGCCGGCGACTCCGCCGTGGCGGCCGCCGTCGAAGCCTCCGAGATCGTCGTCACGGCCACGTCAGCGGGCACGCCCGTCCTCGACGGCTCGCTCGTCGCCGACGGCGCCTGTGTGATCGCCATTGGTTCGCACGAGCCGGACCGTCGCGAGCTCGACGCGGGCCTCATGGGGCGAGCGCTCGTCGTCGTGGAGGACGTCGCCACGGCGCTTCGTGAGGCCGGGGACGTCGTCATGGCCGTGGCCGAAGGGAGCCTGAGTCAGGATGCGCTCCGCCCCCTGAAGGACCTGGTGACCGGCGGCGTGACGCGCGCCGCCGGTCGACCAAACGTCTTCAAGAGCGTCGGCATGTCCTGGGAGGACCTCGTGATCGCGAAGGGTGCCGCGGAGGCCTGACGAGGCGGGGTCAGCGCGAGCCGCGCCTCCCCGCGAGCCAGCCGATGATGACGCCCACGGCCACGGCGGCGGCATAACCGGCATACCGCTGCGCGAGCACCGGCAGCACCGCCGAGCCGAGGTCGAGCGCGTCATCCGCCGACTCCGCGGCCGGTGCGGGCCGCCGGAGCGCCGCTGGTGGGCCCGCTGCCTCGGCCGCCTCGGCCGCCTCGGCCTTTGATCGGGCCACCTCCTGCGCCAGGGTGAGCGGCTCTCCGGTGTCACGCACCTGCTCGGGCACGGCGTCGGTGACGATCTCGGGACGCGTCGCGGCCTCGTCGACGTCCTGCACGGTCGCCTGTGGGACGGGGGCCCCGGCAGCGCCGGCGCCGGCGCCGGCGCCTCCGGCTGTCCCACCCAACTGCTTCTCGATGCAGGCGATGAACTGACCCAGCAGCTTGTCCGAGACGTCCTGCATGACGCCGCGACCGAACTGCGCGGGCTTGCCGGTCACCGCCAGGTCGGTGACGACATCGGCCCGGGCCCCACCACCGTCCGGCGTGAGCTGGACGGTCACGGTCGCGCCCGCGGTGCCGTTGCCCCGCTTGTCCTTGCCCTTCGCCTCGATGACCGCGCGGTGGTTCGCGTCGTCCCTCGCCACGAACGAGCCCGAGCCGCCGTAGACGAGGGCGATCGGCCCGAGCTTGACCTTGACCGTGCCGGTGAAGCCCTCGTCGGTCACCTCCGTGACGGTCGCACCGGGGAAGCAGTCGCCGACGCGCTGCAGGTCCGTCAGGAGCGCCCAGGCATCGTCGGCCGAGGTCGGCACGGTGAAGGAGTGGGTCAGCTCCATCGCCGGATCACGCCCCTGCCGCAGCGAGGACCGCCCGACGGGTCAGCACCGTCGCCAGGTGCCTGCGGTACTCGGCGCCACCGTTGAGGTCGGACGGCGGGTTGGTGCCCTCCGCGACCTGAGCCACTGCCGCTCGGACCGCCTCGTCGGTCGCCGCGCGCCCCACGAGCGCCTCCTCGACGGCCCGGGCCCGCAACGGCGTCGCCCCCATGTTGGTGAGCCCCACCCGCGCCTCGGCGATGGAGCCGCCGTCGACGCGCACCGCGGCGGCGACCGCGACGATCGACCACTGGTGGCTGACCCTCACGAACTTCTCGTAGTGCGAGCCCCAGCCCGTGTGCTTGGGGATCCGGATCTGCGTCAGCAGCTCGCCCTCGCCGACCGCCGTCGTGAAGAGGTCCTCGAAGAAGTCGTCAGCGGCCACGGTGCGGGTCTGCCCACCCGCGCCCGCGATGACCAGCTCGGCGCCCAGCGCAAGGACCGGCGCCCCCACGTCACCAGCCGGGTCGGCGTGGACGAGGGCGCCACCCACCGTCCCGCGGTGGCGGATCTGCGGATCGGCGACGGTCGCGACCGCCTTGGACAGCAGCCCGGCGTGAGTGGAGACGAGCTCGGAAGCGAGCACAGCGGCATACGGCGTCATGGCGCCGATGACGATGGCGTCACCTTCCTCGGACACCCCTTGGAGCTCGGGGATCCGCCCCAGGTCGACGACGACGCTCGGGGCGTTGAGCCGCATCCGGAGGATCGGCAGCAGGGACTGTCCACCGGCGAGCACCTTGGCGTCGTCACCGTGCTCGGCCAGCGCCGCGAGCGCGTCCGCGACCGTCGTCGGGGCCACGTAGTCGAACGATGCGGGGATCACTGGGCACCGCCTTCCGTCTCGGGGGTGTCTTGGTTGGGGGCCGCCGGATCGAAGTGCGGCTGGGCGTCACCGGAGGACTCGACCTGGCGGGTCGAGCCGCCCGACTGGATCGCCCGCCAGACACGCTCGGGCGTGCAGGGCATCGGCACGTCGTGCACGCCCATCGGGCGCAGCGCGTCGACGATCGCGTTGACCACTGCGGGTGTCGACGCGATGGTGCCCGCCTCGCCGACTCCCTTGGTGCCCAAGGTGTTCGTCGTCGACGGGGACTCCGTGCGGTCGGTGACGAAGCTGATCGTGTCGGCCGCCGTCGGGAGGGTGTAGTCGACGAAGGAACCGGTCACCAGCGTGCCGTTCTCGTCGTACTCCGCGCCCTCCCAGAGAGCCTGCGCGATGCCTTGCACGAGCCCGCCGTGCACCTGGCCCTCGGCGATGAGCGGGTTGACGACGACACCGATGTCGTCGACGCAGACGTAGGAGCGCATCTTCGTCGCGCCCGTCTCCGTGTCGACCTCCATGGCGCACAGGTGCGTGCCGTGCGGGAAGGAGAAGCTCACCGGGTCGTAGGTGGCGTCGGAGTCGAGCCCCGGCTCCACCCCGTCGGGGAGGTTGTGGGCCGCGAAGCTGGCCAGCGCGATCTCGGCGATGCCGAGGCCCTGGTCGGTGCCCTTGACGCCGAAGCGCCCGCCGGTGAACTCCAGGTCGTCCGCACTCGCCTCGAGCAGGTGGGCCGCGACGACCTTCGCCTTCTCGATCACCTTGTCCGCCGCGAGGACGAGCGCCTCGCCACCGACGACGAGGGAACGCGAGCCGTAGGTGTCGAGCCCCTTGTGGCTGATCTGCGTGTCGCCGTGGAGGACCTCGACGTCCTCGAAGGGCACGCCGAGCCGGTCCGCGACGATCTGGCTCCACGCCGTCTCGTGGCCCTGGCCGTGCGGCGACGTGCCCGTCACGACCTCGACCTTGCCGGTCGGCAACATGCGGATGTTCGCGTGCTCCCAGCCGCCCGCGCCGTAGCTCAGCGAGCCGAGCACCCGGGACGGGGCCAGCCCGCACATCTCCGTGAACGTCGAGACGCCGATCCCCAGCTGGACCGGGTCGTTGGACGCCCGCCGCCGCTGCTGCTCCGCTCGCAGGCCCTCGTAGTCGAAGAGCTCACGAGCCCGGGCCGTCGCCGCCTCATAGTTGCCGGAGTCGTAGGTCATGCCGGCGACCGTCGTGAAGGGGAACTCCTCGTGCTTGATCCAGTTCTTCTCGCGGAGCTCCAGGGGGTCGAGCCCCAGCTCGGCCGCGAGCTCGTCCATCATCCGCTCGATGCCGAAGGTGGCCTCCGGCCGGCCGGCGCCACGGTAGGCGTCGACCCAGGTCTTGTTGGTCAGGATCGTCTGGACGTTGAACCGGTAGGCCGGGAACTTGTAGATCGAGTTGAACATCCAGGCCCCGAGCACCGGCACCCCGCCGCCGACGAGGGCGACGTAGGCACCGAGGTCGGCGAGCAGTTCGACCTTGAGGCCGGTCACCGTGCCGTCCTTGGTGGCGGACAGGGTGAGCTTCTGCCACTGGTCGCGGCCGTGGTGGCCTGACAGGAGGGACTCGGAACGGGTCTCGGTGTACTTCACCGGCTTGCCGAGCTGCCGTGCCGCGGCGAAGGCGATGAACTCCTCCGGGGTCGTCTGGAGCTTGCCGCCGAAGCCGCCACCCACGTCGGGCGCGATGACCCGGATCTTCGACTCGGACACCCCGGTCGTCGCGGCGAGGAGGAAGCGCAGGATGTGCGGGATCTGCGTCGCCGACCACATGGTGATCTGCTCACCCGTCGGGTCGACGACGACCGACCGCGGCTCCATGAACGCCGGGATGAGCCGCTGCTGGCGGTACTCGCGTTCGATGACGACGCCGTCGGTGCGGGCCGCCTCGATGGCCGCGTCGACGTCATCGCCCGTGCCGCCCTCCTTGGAGTCGAGCTGCCAGAAGGCTGACTTGTTGGTGCCGAGATCGGGGTGCGCGAGCACCTCGTCCTTGAGCGCCTCCTTCATGTCGAGGACGGCGGGCAGCTCCTCGTAGTCGACGTCGACGAGCTCGGCGGCGTCGCGAGCCTCCGCGGCGGAGCGGGCCACGACGCAGGCGACGATCTCTCCGGCGCAGGCGACGTGGTCGACCACCATCGGCAGGTGCGTCGGAGTCACCTGGTCGGCGCTGATGGGCCAGGCGTTGGCGTTGGCGCCCTGGACGTCCTTGAGATCGGCCCCGGTGAGGACGGCGACGACGTTGCGGGCGGCCTTGGCCTCGTTGGTGTTGATCGCCGTGACCCGGGCGTGCGCGAACGGGCTGCGGACCATCGCGATGTGGAGCATCCCGGGCAGGGTGACGTTGTCGGTCCAGCGGGTCCGGCCGGTGATGAGGCGCTGGTCCTCCTTGCGCCGGCGGGCCCGGCCCACCTCGGCCTGACTCGACTCGGCGGTGGGGTTGTCCTCGGTGATCGTCATGACGCCACCTCCTCGCGGGCCGGCTCGGGCTGGTCGGTCGCCATCGCCGCGGCCGCCTGCTGCACCGCCTTGACGATGTTGTGGTAGCCGGTGCACCGGCAGAGATTGCCCTCCAGGCCCTCGCGGATCTCCTGCTCGGACGGGTCGGGATTCTCCTTGAGCAGGTCACACGCCTGCATGATCATGCCTGGTGTGCAATAGCCGCACTGGAGACCGTGTGCCTCGTGGAAGGCCACCTGCATCGGGTGGAGCTTGCCGTCGCTGCCGGCGGTCTCCGCCAGGCCCTCGATCGTGGTGACCTCGTGCCCGTCCGCCTGGACGGCGAGCACGTTGCACGACTTCACGCTCCGCCCGTCGAGGTGCACGGTGCACGCTCCACAGTTGCTCGTGTCGCACCCGACGACGGTGCCGGTCTTGCCGAGCGTCTCCCTCAGGTAGTGGACCAGCAGGGTCCTGGGCTCGACATCGTCGGAGTACTCCACTCCGTCGACGTTTACGGTGATACGGGTCATTCCTTGTCCTCCTGCCGCACTGCAGTGACGAATGCCATAGTTCGCGGGGGTTGCCCCTTGGGAGTCTCACCCGCCGCTGCCGCGGAAACAAGACCAGATCGTCACGGATCAGTCGGTTGAGTCGGGAGCGACCGGGACGAACGAGAGCACGAGGGACATTCGCGTGGCGCCTTCTGGCGCGTTGCCCGAGTGCCGCTCGGGCAACCCCCGCAGCAGGTCCTCGATGCGGGCCACGACCTCGCGGCGCTCCTCGTCGGTCAGCCAGGTCTCGCTGATGCTGATGCCGACGTTGTCCCTGGGTCCCGGGCGCTTGCCGCTGCCCGGCTGGGCGGCGGCCTCGCTCGCCGCGACCTGGGTGGCGATGTTGTGGGCGAGCCTGGCGAGCTCGCCACGCACCACCGCGTTGGCGACCACGACCCCGTCGGGTGACTTGGGTGCATAGCTGAGCTCGGTGAACCGCGACCGCCATGGTCGCGTGCGGGCGTCGCCGGCGCCCTCTGCTCGCTCGGCGATTCCGTAGCGCTCGAGAGCCCGCAGGTGGTGGCTCACGGCCGAGGGCGTGAGGCCGACGAGCTCGGCAGCCTCGGTCGCGGTCATGACACGGCCGGCCAGGAGCTCGTTGATGATCCGCTGCCGGGCGGGGTGGGACAGCGCGCGCAGGGCGCGAGGGTCGTCGACCTCGAGTGCGCGGGTGGGGCGGCGCCGGGGCGTGGCCATGGGGCCATCGTAGGACAGGTGTGAAGTCTTGACTTCACAACTTGTGAAGCACTACCTTCACTTCTTGTGAAGGAACTGCTTCAGATTCGGGATGCACGGATCGCCATCAGCGCGCGGGCCCTGGCGCAGCTCGGCGACGCCATGATCCTCATCGCCCTGTCGATCCTCATCGCCCAGACGGGGCGGCCCCTCGACCTCACCGTGCTGCTCATCGCCTTCGCGGCCCCGGTCGTGGCACTGTCGGGCTGGGCCGGTCGGCTCGTCGACACGCGCGACTCACGGGCGATCCTCACCTGGTCGGCGCTCGCCCAGGTCCTCGGCGCAGCGGGGCTCCTCGCCTCGACGTCGCTGGTCTGGCAGGTGGCCTGCATCCTCCTGATCCAGTCGGGACAGACCGTCGTCGCCCCCGGCTGGGGAGCACTCCTGCCTCGCATCGTCGGTGAGGAGAAGGTCGGCCGGGCCATCGGACTGCAGCAGGCGCTCGGGTCGGCGGCCTGGCTGGCCGGGACGGCCGTCGGCGGCCTCGCCTACGCGGCCGTGGGCTTCCGGGGAGTCGTCCTCGTGGCGGCGACGACGTTCGCGGCCCTCGTCATCGCCCCCCGCGCCGTGCGCACGCACCGCGGGCCCACCTCGGCCCCCAGGGCCACCGCATCGTCCACCGACACTCACCCGGACACCACCCGGGACCCTCGAACCTTGGAGTCGGGGTGGCACGTCCTGCGCCGCGACCGCGTGTCGGGTCTCGTCGTCGTCGGCCTGGTCCTCTTCGTCGTCGCTCTCGAGGGCACCAACGTCGTCGAGGCGTTCCTCGTCATCGACGTGCTCGGCGCGGGGCCCGCCGCTTACGGCCTGCTCGGCTTCTGCCTCGGCGGTGGCGTGACCGTCGGGTCCCTGCTGGCCGCACGGATCGAGGACGACCGGCGGCGGATCACCGTGCTCGCCTCGGCGGCCGCCGTCCTGGGGCTGACCATGTCCTCGGCCGGGCTCGCCCCCTCGGTCACCTGGCTCTACCCGCTCTTCGTCGTGGCCGGGCTGGCCAACGGGTTCATCAACGGCCTCGGCTTCGCGCTCGTCGTGGGCCGCACGGCGGACGCGGCGCGGGGCCGGGTCCTCGCGGCGGCGATGGGCACGATTCGGGCGGGATCGGTCCTCTCGCTCCTGGCGGCCGGTCTGGCCGCCGGCTGGTTCGGACCTCGCGCCGTGTTCGTGGGTGCCGGGCTGCTCACGATCACGGTCGCGCCAGCCCTGCTCCTCGGCCGGCGACCCCTGTCCGACGGCGTCCGGCCCGCGGCCGCACCGGTCCCTGACGCGGTCGAGTCAGCCGCGTGACGGATACCCACCCGCGTCCACACGTGGCGCCGCCCGGCAGACTGGGTCCATGACGTACCTCGTGGACGACTACCAGGCAGCCCGGACGCGCTACGACTCGATGACCTACCGTCGCTGCGGGCTGAGCGGCCTCGACCTGCCGGCGATCTCGCTCGGCCTGTGGCACAACTTCGGTGACGACGTCCCGCTCGACCGGCAGCGGGCCATCCTGCGGCGCGCCTTCGACCTCGGCGTGACGCACTTCGACCTCGCCAACAACTACGGCCCGCCCTACGGCTCGGCAGAGCGCAACTTCGGCACGATCTTCGCCCAGGACTTCAAGCGCTACCGCGACGAGCTGATCCTCTCGACCAAGGCCGGCTACGACATGTGGCCGGGCCCCTACGGACAGGGCGGCGGCTCGCGCAAGTACGTCCTCGCCTCGCTCGACCAGTCCCTCGCCCGGATGGGCGTGGACTACGTGGATGTGTTCTACAGCCACCGGTTCGACGAGACGACGCCGCTCGAGGAGACGATGGGTGCTCTCGACACCGCGGTCCGCAGTGGCAAGGCGCTCTATGCCGGCATCTCCTCCTACTCCGCGCAGCGCACCCAGGAGGCCATCGAGATCCTCGGCGAGATGGGCACCCCGATGCTCATCCACCAGCCGAGCTACTCCATGCTCAACCGGTGGATCGAGGAGGACCTCCTCGACACGCTCGGCGAGGAAGGGGTCGGCTGCATCGCCTTCTCGCCGCTCGCCCAGGGCATGCTCACCGACAAGTACCTCGGCGGCATCCCCGAGGGCTCGCGAGCGAGCCAGGGCAAGTCGCTGAGCCCCGACCTGCTGACGGACGACGCCCTCCGCCACGTCCGGGCCCTCAACGAGCTCGCCCAGTCTCGCGGTCAGACGCTGGCCCAGCTCGCTCTCGCGTGGGCGCTGCGCGACGAGCGGGTCACCTCGGTGCTCATCGGCGCCTCGAGCGTCAAGCAGCTCGAGAACAGCCTGGGCGCCCTTGACGGCCTGGCCTTCTCGCAGGAAGAGCTCGACCGGATCGACGAGCACGCGGTCGAGGCCGGCATCAACCTCTGGAAGCGGTCGAGCACCCACTGATCGTCGGGCGCGGTCCCAGCTCAGCGGCATACGACATCTGCCGTATGCCGCTGAGCTCGCTCCCAGCGTCCCTGACCGCGGGTGCGCGGATTCGTTTGATGATCAACCAGATTCGGTTGGGGATAACTCACACACCTCGCGGTCGGGTCGGTTAGAGTCGAACATATGATCGAGTCAGTCCGGAGGCCGGCGGCCCTCGCCGCCCACGATGTGGCTCCGTGGCTGTCCCGGCTCGCCGAGACCGACGGGAGCGGGCTCGGCGCGGCGGACCTCGTGGACGTGCTCGATGCGCTCGAACGGGCCAAGGCAGCGTGTGCGGCTGCGCAGGCTCGAGTGACCGCCGCCTTCGTCGACGCACAGGCCGCTGAGGCGGAGCACTGGCGTGGCCAGGTGCAGGAGCGGTTGGACGCCAACGACTTCGAGGGCCATCGCGCGGCGAAGGACGAAGTGCGCCGCCGCGGCTTTACACCCGTGCCACTCAGCTCGCGGAGGCCGGCGCGGCGGGCCGGACGAGGTGCCTACGACAAGGCCGGGGTCGCAGCACAGGTGGGCCTGGCGCGGCACGAGTCGCCGCGCCGGGGGGCGCAGCTCGCGACCACAGCGCTCGCCCTGGTGCGCGACCTGCCCTGCGCCCTCGAGGCGCTCACGACCGGCCAGCTGAACGAGCGGCGTGCCGAGCTCGTCGCCCGGCTCACCAGCCACCTGAGCGCCGAGGACCGCCTTGCCGTCGATGCGGAGGTCGTCGGCGCCAACCTTGCCGACCCGGTCGATGGGGCCACTGCGGGGATCGCCACGTGGGGCGACCGGCAGCTCGAGGGTGCCGTGCGGGCTGCCGCCGACCGCCTCGACGCCGAGGGCGCGGTGGCACGAGCGCGCACGGCTGAGTCGGAGCGCCGCGTCACGATCCGGCCCATCCCCGACACGATGGCCCTGGTCACCGCCGTCCTGCCGGTCAAGCAGGCCGTCGCCCTCTACGCGGCGCTCACGGCCGCAGCCTCGACCGCGCACGCGACGGGAGACCTCCGCAGCAAGGGCCAGGTCATGGCCGACACGCTGGTCGACCGAGTTCTGTCGGGCGCGGCCGCCGGGTCCGGCCTCCCGGGAGAGGTGCCGGTGGAGGTGCAGGTCGTGATCACCGACCGCGCGTTGTTCGATAGCGACGACACCCCGGCGCAGATCCCCGGCTACGGACCGGTGCCGGCAGGGTGGGCTCGCACGCTGCTGACCGAGGACCTTGGTCCTCCGGGGGAGGACGAGTCGACGAGGCCGCGGACCTGGTTGCGACGCCTCTACACCCATCCAGCGACCGGCACGTTGGTCGCGATGGACTCCAGGCGACGGTTGTTCCCGGCGGGACTGCGGCGCCATCTCATCGCCAGGGACGGCACCTGCCGCACGCCGTGGTGCGATGCCCCGATCCGGCACGCCGACCACGTGACACCGTGGGCGGAGGGCGGCCCGACCACGGTCGACAACGGCCAAGGGCTCTGCGAGCGCTGCAACCACGTCAAGGAGCAGCCCGGCTGGTCGCATCACGTGGACGAGGTCGCTGCTCGCCGGGGGACCCACGCCGTCACCGTCACCACGCCGACGGGACACCAGCACAGCTCGGTGGCTCCGCCGGTGCTTCCCGGCCAAACCGGGTTGGTCACTGCGGCGGGGGCCAGCCGGCTCGAGGCGGCCCTGTTGGAGCGCCTGACCGGATGACGGGCTAACCGGCTCCCTGCATCAGGGTCCGGAGGTCGCCCACCTGCCCGAGGTGCTGAAGCTTGTCTGGGTTGATCTGGTTGCGGAGGCCGACGACCCGACCCTCCTCGTCGAAGGACACGGTGAGGGCTCCGAGCAGGTCCCCGGACGGGCTGGTCGTGAGAAGTCCCGGCTCGCCGTTGAGGATGGTCGGTTCGAGGCGGAAACCGAGCGGCCCACCGCGACGGACGAGACCGGCGATGAATCGCGCCACGGCCACGGGACCGTGCAGCGGATGCGTCGCCGCCGGAGCCTTGCCGCCGCCGTCGGCCCAGAAGACCACGTCGTCAGCCAGCAGGCGCTCGAGCTCCTCGGCACGGCCGCCCTGCACGACGGCGAGGAAGGCCGCAGCCAGCTCGTCCCGGCGCGACGTCGACGCCCGGAACCTCGAGCGGCCGGCCTCGAGGTGCTTGCGGGCCCGGGAGAAGTGCTGTCGGCAGGTCGTCTCGCTCTGCTCGACCACGGCAGCGATGTCGGCGTAGTCGTAGCCGAGCGCCTCGCGCAGGATGAAGACGGCTCGCTCGTGCGGGGTCAGCGTCTCCATGAGCACGAGCATCGCCGTCGAGATCGAGTCGTCCACCTCCACACGATGCGCAGGGTCGTCGTCATGGCCCACCGTCGTCCGCAACGGCTCCGGCAGCCACTCGCCGACATAGGACTCGCGGCGCACCCTGGCCGAGCGGAGCGTGTCGATGGCCAGCCGCGTCGTCACGGTCGTCGCCCAGGCGTCGAGGTTGTCCGGCTCGACCCCGTCAGACGCGGCGCGGGTCATCTTCAGCAGCGCCTCCTGCACGACGTCCTCAGCCTCGGCGACGCTGCCGAGCATCCGGTAGGCGATGGAGAACATCAGCGGCCGCAGCTCGTCGTGGTACTCGGCGATAACCGTCACCACTCCAGCCTGACATGGCACGGGTGTCACAGCGGGAGCAGGTACCTCGTCGAACGGCGCATCGACACCGAACCTCCACACGAAGGAGCCACCATGCGAGTCCTGCTCGCCGGCGCCAGCGGCGCCCTCGGACACAGCCTCACACCCGCCCTCGTCGCGGCCGGTCACGACGTCTTCGGCACGACCCGCTCCGGCAACACGGACGCGATCGCCACGGCGGGCGCCACCCCACTTCAGATGGACGGCCTGGACCGCGACTCGGTCAGGTCCGCCGTCGAGGAGGCGAAGCCGGACGTCATCATCCACCAGCTCACCTCGCTGCGAGCGGGCATCAACCCGAAGAACTTCGACCGGGATTTCGCGACGACCAACCGTCTGCGCATCGAAGGGACGGACCACCTCCTCGAGGCGGCCCGAGCGGTGGGGGTGTCGCGCTTCCTGGCGCAGAGCTTCACTGGGTGGACCAATCCCCGCACCGGCTTCGGTGGGTCGTCCGTGCCGGCCGACGAGAACGAGCCCCTCGATTCCCAGCCAGCAAAGGAGTCCCGCGTGTCGCTGGCCGCCATTCGGCACTTGGAGGAGGCCGTCACTGCGGCGAGCGACATCGAGGGTCTCGTCCTGCGCTATGGCGGGTTCTACGGTCCGGGCACGGGGTTCGCGCACGGCGAGGACGGCGAGA
Source organism: Intrasporangium calvum (assembly GCF_028446585.1). Classification (GTDB taxonomy): domain Bacteria; phylum Actinomycetota; class Actinomycetes; order Actinomycetales; family Dermatophilaceae; genus Intrasporangium; species Intrasporangium calvum_A. Next base: position 36,050 of record NZ_JAPFQL010000010.1, on the reverse strand, counting down.
TGCTGGCCATGGTGCAGGCTCGCAAGCTGCCCGTCGTCGGGGCCGGGGGCGGGCGGATGTCCTTCGTGCACGCCGTTGACGCGGCCGCCGCCACGGTGGCCGCCGTCGAGCGGGGGGCCCCGGGTCTCTACAACGTCGTCGACGACGAGCCCGCCCGCGCTTCCGAGTGGATCCCGGCTCTCGCGGCGGCCCTCGGCGCCAAGCCGCCGCGCCACGTGCCCGTCTGGCTCGCCCGTCCGCTCATCGGCGAGCACGGCGTCAACTGGATGACCACGTCGCGGGGATCCTCGAACGCCAAGGCCAAGCGAGAGCTCGGCTGGACGCTTGCCTATCCGACGTGGCGGGTCGGCTTCGCCGAGGGGTTGTGACGAGTGCGGGCCTTTCTCGCACATTCTCGCGTGATGAGCGTCAACCTTTGAGTGTCGCCCGCGACTCCCGTGCAAGAGAGTCTCCGGGCGGTTGGAGGTGGCGACATGGATGCGGCAGCGATTCCGATCCGCTGGGCCGTCGAACAGGACCAGCGAGAGCTCGTGCTCACCGAGCTGTTCTCGCGGCACGGCGAGAGTCTCGTCCGCCTGGCGTACTGCCTGATCGGCGAGCGGGAGCTGGCCGAGGAGGCGGTGCAGGACGCCTACCTATCGCTCTATCGCAACTGGAGGACCGTGCGGAAGGAGTCGTCCTCCCTGGCCTACCTGCGGGCGACGGTGATCAACCGGTGCCGGTCCGACCAGCGCCGACTGATCCGGGCTCGCACGCGGGATCCCCTGGTGGCGATGACTCAGGCGACCACCGTGCCCAGCTCCGAGGCGTCGGTGATCGCCCAGGACGAGTCGAGCCGGATCTTCGCAGAGGTGGGCCGGCTGCCGCAGCGGCAACGGGAAGTGGTCGTCTGCCGGTACTACCTCGACCTCTCGGAGCGGCAGACGGCGGAGCTGCTCGGCATCAGCCTGGGCTCCGTGAAACGTCATGCGCACCGAGGCCTTGCCCACCTTCAGTCACGTCTGGGGGAGAACCGATGAACACCTTGGAACGCCGAGTGACCGACGCCCTGCACGAGCAGGTCGACGAGCTTCCCATCTCGACGAAGGACCTCGCGCAGCTCCAACGCGAACTGCATCGACGGGCACGTGGGCCGGAACTCCGCGACCGCCGCTGGGTCGGATCCAGGCCGTGGCAGCTTGTCGTCGCAGCCTGCGCGGTGACCGGAGTGGTGCTCGGCGTGCTCTCGCTGCGCAGCGACCCCGAGCCGCCTAAGCTCCCGGCTGGACCGGGACCGATCACCCTGACCGAACTTGCTGGAGTGTGGAAGGTGCAGGACCCCGACAACCCGTGGCTGTGGATCTTCGGGGCGGACGGCACACTGACCCACTCGGACGGGCCTGACGTGCCGCTCACGCCGGTGGAGGGGACTGCCTGGACCGTGACTCCCGTTTCCGGAGGTTTCCAGACCGTCAACGACACAGCGAGGTGGCGGACCGGTGATGGCGTGACGGGCGCGGGCGCGTGCATCGTCACCTGGGGCGCGACCCTCTCGACCGAGGGCCGCATGCAGGGGACCGTGAAGCAGGCCGGCCCGACCTGCCAGCTCCAGCCCAGCGACGAGGTCTGGGAGTGGATCCGGATCTCCCCGGCATCCATCGCCGGGACGAACCTCTCGCCCCATGGAGCCATCACGAACGAGGAGATCCTCACCGGAACCACCAAGCTGTTCGGTACCTGGCTGCTGAAGGGCACGGGCAAGGTGCTCGCCGTGCAGCCCTCCGCAACCGGCCCGGGCCGGGAGCAGGCTCAGTACACGCTCTATGACTTCGGTGTGGCTGCCGAGCCGGAGACCGGTACCGTGCGGTGGCAGACCGATGGGTGGACCTTCGTTCTCACTCCGGACCAGGGCACGTGTTCAGCGGTGTACGAGAAGGCTGCCTACCGAACAAGCACCATGGTGGCCACTCTCGCCGTGGGCAGCTGCGCCAGACTCGGCGGGGCCATCGACACCTGGATCAGGCTCAACTGACCAAATGCGGCGCGGACTCGGCCTCACTGGGACGGAGGAGCCAGTGGGACCGAGCGCGAGCGGGTGGCGCTCCGCGTGTCGCGATTGCCGGGCGGGTTCGTGGCGCTCCGTGTCAACCTTTGAGGAGATCGAGCGACCTATCCCCTGACACGCAGTTCAGCCATCAGGAGGTCGGCGATGGTCACGGGAGCGATCCGGGTGGGTTCATTCGCGGCGCAGCGGGAGAGGGAGCAGGTCCTGACCGGGCTCTTCAGGTCCCACTGTGTCGAGCTCGTCCGTCTGGCCTACGTCCTCCTCGGCGACCGGCAACGCGCCGAGGAGACGGTCCAGGAGGTCTACCTGTCCCTCTTCCGGCACTGGCCGCCACGAGATCATGCGTCCGCCCTGGCCTACCTGCGGGCCGGTGTCATCAACCAGTGCCGGTCCGACCAGCGACGCACCATCCGCGCCCGGCGTGGGGAGCCGCACCTGCGGGCCAGCCTGCTCTGGTCCGAGAACGCCTCGGACACGGCGACGGATGTCGTCATCAGGGACGAGGCCAGTCGGCTCGCGGAACTCGTCCGCGCGCTGCCTCGCCGTCAGCGGGAGGTCATCACCTGCCGCTACTACCTGCAGCTGAGCGAGAGGGAGACCGCCGAGCTCCTGGAGATCGGCATCGGATCGGTCAAGACCCACGCGCACCGCGGCCTGGCCGCTCTGCAGACACGACTGGAGGGATCACGATGAACACGCTCGAGCGCAAGGTCAGCGAGGCGCTGCGGGCCTATGGGGAGGGACTCGACATGACAACACAGGACATCGACCGGCTGGAGGAGCAACTCGAGGTCAAGGACGAGGCGCACCGCAAGGAGCGCCGCGGGAGGCTCTGGCAGGCGGCTGTCGCCGCGTGCGCCGTCACGGGGGTGGTGCTCGGCGCGCTCGCACTGCGCAGCGATCCGGAGCCGCGGACGGTACCGGCGAGCCCGCCCCCTCTCACCCTGAACCAGCTCGCCGGCCTCTGGGCCAATACGGGTGACGGCCCAGGGCTCCTGTGGCTCTGGTACTTCACCGAGGACGGCAGGATGACGACCGTCGGTCCAGCCGCTGGGCTGATTTCAGACGAGCCCTGGGTGGACTGGACCGTCCGGCCCGCACCCGGTGGGTTCACGTTGGACCGCACGGAGAACGGGGAGCGCTGCCACTTTGACGCGAGTGCGTCGATGACCGCTGCCGGAAGGATGACGGCGACCCTCACGACCACCACGCCTGACTGCGACGACGCGGCGATAGCGCAGGACTGGGGCTTCGTCCGGATCTCACCGGTCTCGGCCGCCGGCGCCACCCTCGACTCGGGTCTGCCCACGCTGGAGCCCAAATCGGTCAGCTCGACCTCCGATCTCGACGGGACCTGGCTGATTCGCGGCACGGGCACGCTGGTGGTTGTCGTCCATGAGCGCTACCGAGTCCTGGATCTCGGCGAGCCGGCCGCTGCAGAGAACGGCAGCCTCTCGCAGACCAAGGCCGGCTCTTTCGTGTTCACGCCGAAGGACGATCCGGACTGCCCGACCACCTACGCGTCGGCCGTCACACGCGGCAGCACGGTGGCACTCGAGCTGGCCGGGAACAGCTGCGGTCGGCTCGGCCAAGCGACAGAGACGTGGGTCAAGCTGCACAACTGATCACGCCCGGGAGCAACCCGGCCCCGCTGGGAGGGAGGAGACCAGCGCGGCCGGGCCCGGCGGCATACGGCTCAGGGGTGGTCGGGCTGCTCGTGGTGGTGGATCGGCCCCTCGAGCCCACTCAGCCGATCCCCCTGGCCACCCCATCGCAGCGCGATGATCTCGGCGGCGATGGAAATCGCCGTCTCCTCCGGGGTGCGCGCGCCGAGGTCGAGCCCGATCGGTGACGACATCCGGGCCAGCTCCTCGTCGGTCAGGCCGGCCTCGCGGAGCCGCCGGAGCCGGTCCTCGTGGGTGCGCCGCGAGCCCATCGCCCCGATGTAGGCGACCTCGGGCAGGCGCAGGGCCACCTCGAGCACGGGGACGTCGAACTTCGGGTCGTGGGTGAGCACGGCGACGACGGTGCGCCCGTCCACGCGCCCGGCATCGACCTCCTCGCTCAGGTAGTCGTGCGGCCAGCGGACCACGACCTCGTCGGCCTCGGGGAACCGCGAGGTCGTCGCGAACACCGGCCGCGCATCACAGACGGTGACGCGGTAGCCGAGGAAGCTGCCCACGCGGGCAACCGCCGCCGCGAAGTCGATCGCGCCGAAGACGAGCATCCGCGGCTTGGGGGCGAAGCTCTGCACGAAGACGCGCATCCCCTCGCCGCGCCGCTCCCCGTCGGGGCCGTAGCCGAGCGTCGCCGTGCGGCCCTGCGCGAGGAGTCCTCGAGCGTCGTCACGCACGGCGGCGTCGGCTCGCTCGCTGCCGAGGGACATGCGCAGGCCGTATGCCGCTGGGCTGGCTCCCACACCGCCGCTCGCTTCCGCTCGAGTGGCCTCGTCATCCACAGCCTCGGGATGCACGACGAGCCGGCGGCCGAGCCAGGCTGCGTCGGGGTGCTCGATGACGGTGGCGATCGCGAGGGGCCGCCCTGCCTCGATGTCGGCCGCGACGGCCCCCAGCTCGGGGAAGGTGTCCCTGGAGACCTTCTCGACGAAGACGTCGAGGATCCCGCCGCAGGTCAGCCCGACGGCGAAGGCATCGTCGTCGCTGACGCCGTAGCGCTGGAGTGTCGGCTCGCCGGACGCCATGACCTGCTGACCGAGCTCGTAGACGGCCCCCTCGACGCAGCCACCCGACACGGAGCCGACCGCCTCGCCGCCGGGGCCGACGAGCATCGACGCGCCCGGCTGGCGGGGTGCGGACCGCCATGTGCCGACGACGGTGCCGACGCCGACCGTCTCGCCGGCCTCCCACCAGGTCATCAGGTCCCGGAGCACCTCACGCACGCGCCACCACCTCGATCAGCTCCTCGAACGTCGCGAGCGAGTGGCCCGCGACGAAGTCGTCAACGTGCGGCAGGACCGCAACGATGCCCTGCTGCACGGGGAGGTAGCCCGCCTTGCCCCGGTGCGGGTTGGACCAGACGACCCGGTGCGCCAGCGCGGCCAGACGGCGCAGCTGCTCGCCGAGCAGCTCGGGCCCCTGCCGTTCCCAGCCGTCCGAGAAGACGACGACCACGGCTCCCCGGGCCATGCCCCGACGCCCCCAGCGGTCGAGGAACACGGCGATCGACTCGCCGAGACGTGTCCCCCCGGACCAGTCGGGGACGGCTTCGCCGGCCGCGACGAGGGCACGGTCGGGGTCCCGCTCGCGCAGTGCCCGCGTCACGTGCGTCAGGCGGGTGCCCATCGTGAACACCTCCACCGCCCCGCGTGGGCCGGCGGCCTGGACGAAGGTGTGGGCGAGGCGCAGGAGGCTGTCGGCGTAGGCGCTCATCGAGCCGGACACGTCGATGAGCAGGACCACCCGTCGAGGCCGGCTGCCGCGGGCCCGGTGGTGGATGCGACCGGGCTCGCCCATCCAGCGCAGCTGCGCACGCAGCGTCGCCGGTCCGTCCACCTCGCCACGGCGGGAGCGGACGTGGCGGCGCGCGCGGCGGCGCGGCGGCCGTGGGTGCAACGCCCCGAACAGGCGGGCGAGCGCCTGCCGCTCCTCCACGTCGAGCGTGGCGACGTCCCGGTGGCGGAGCACCTCCTGGCCGCTGGCGCGAGCCCGGACCGCCTCGTCGTCGGCCTCGCCCCCAGAGCTGCCTTCGGTCTGGTCCAGGGCGGCGCGGGTCGCCGGCGGCACCTCGCGATCCGGTCGACGGGTCCGCGTGGGTTGGTCCGCACTGAACCACGCCGCGAACACCTGGTCGTAGCGCTCGACGTCGGCGGGTGAGGACGTCAGCGTGGCTCGACCGGTCCAGTAGACGTGCCGTCGCTCGCCGAGCCCGACGGCACCGAGGGCGACGAGGAAGGTGCGCTCGCGGTCCGCGGTGACCGGCAGCCCGGCCGCCCGGAGGGCCCGCGCGAACCCGAGCAACCAGGCCTCCGCCGCCCAGGGCGGGCCGCCCGGGGCTGGGGACTGGGCCTGGCTCTGCGGCGTCGGCGTCGGCGTGGGCGTGGGCGTCGATGTCATGACGTGAGGAGGCGATCGAGCATGGCCCTGACCCGCTCGGCGTCCTCGCGGTACTTCACGGCCGACCCGAGGGACGCCGCTGCGACCTCGGGGTCGACGGCTGCCGCGCCGAGCGCCACGAGGGCGCGCGCCCAGTCGAGGGTCTCGGCGACGCCGGGCGGCTTGATCAGGCCCACGTCGTGGCGCAGCCGCTGGATGAGGCCGACGACCTGCTCCGCGAGGACCGGGGGCACCTCGGGCAGGCGGGTGCGCACGATCTCCAGCTCCCGGGCCAGGCCGGGGTGGTCGATCCAGTGATAGAGGCACCGGCGCTTGAGGGCGTCGTGCAGCTCTCGGGTGCGGTTGGAGGTGAGGACGACGATCGGCGGCGTCCGGGCGGCGATCGTGCCCACCTCGGGGACCGTCACCTGCCACGTCGACAGCACCTCGAGGAGGAACGCCTCGAACTCGTCGTCAGCACGGTCGATCTCGTCGATGAGCAGGACGCACGGCGCCTCACGGAGCGCCCGCAGCACCGGCCGGGCGAGCAGGAACCGCTCGTCGAAGAGCTCCGTCTCGAGGGCCCGCGGGTCGCGGTGTTCCTCCCTCGCGAGGGCCTCGACCGCGCGCAGGTGGAGGATCTGCCGCGGGAAGTCCCAGTCGTAGAGCGCCTGCGTCGCATCGATCCCCTCGTAGCACTGGAGCCGGATCAACGGCAGGTCGAGCGCTTGGGCGAGCGCCTCGGCCAGCGCGGTCTTGCCGGTCCCGGGCTCACCCTCGAGGAGAATGGGGCGGCCGAGCCGGATGGCGAGGAAGGTGACCGTGGCGAGGGCGTCGTCCGCGAGGTAGCCGGTCCGTCCGAGCGCGGTCGCGACATCGCTCGGGGCGGTGAAGGTGCCGGCGGGCAGGCTCTCGGTGACAGGCCAGGCGGCCGGTCCGGTGTCGAGCCCAGAGACGGTGTCCATGCCCCGAGCATTACCGACAAATGCGCAGCGCGGAAGGATCCGGCCCGCTCGATGCGTCGCGGAGGCCTGGGTGCGTCCCCTCAACCCGACGCATCGAGGCCGAGGCGGCGCGCACTGTCGGGGGAGTCGACGTCCCGGCCGGTGGCCAGGTCACCGCACTCGACGAGGGCCGGCTCGTGCGTCTCGAAGTAGTCGCGCGCACCCCGGTCCCCGCGAGCCACGGCGATCACACCCGCCCAGTGGTCCCGCCCGATGAGCGTCGGGTGGCCCGGAAACCCGCGGTATGCCGCTCGGCTCAGTGCCGCACTCAGTGCCGCACTCGGGCCCGGCCCGCCATGGGGCCGCCTCACCTGCGGACCCCCGGAGCCCACCCGGTGCACGACGTCCGGTCCCACGTCCGGCAGGTCGACGAGGGAGATGAGCACCGCCTCGACGTCCGAGCGGGGCGTCAACGCCAAGAGGCCCGCCCGCAAAGAGGCGCCCATCCCCTCGGCCCAGTCCGGACACCTCACGCCCTCGACCGGACCGGATTCCTGGAACGAGTCGTGCAGGGCCGCCGACACCTCGTCCGCCGCGGCACCGAGCACCACGGTCACCCCGTCGCACCCCCCGCGCAGGAGAACGTCGACGGCCCGCTCGACGAGGCTCGGTCCACCCCCGACCGGTCGGAGCAGGGCCTTGGGCCGGCCCATCCGGCTGCCGGACCCCGCCGCGAGCACGAGTCCACGGACGTGCGGGAGGGGGCTCAGCGGCATACGGCCATTGTTGCGGCAGCGGCCGGATCGTGGTCAGCGGATCCCGGCGAGGTCGACGGAGCCGATCGGCGTGCGCGGCACGGCCGTCACCCGTTCGCCGTGAGCCGTGTGAGCGGCCGGTTGGAAGAGCGGCACGAACGACCCGGTCCGCGCCATCTCGAGCTGCCACCGGGCGAACGCCTGCGGGCGGTCGTCCCCGTAGGAGGTGCGGGCCTGCTCGGTCAGCGTGTCGAGGACGGAGCTGACGCCGCGGACGGAGCGCGCCCGGTGGCCGACGTGGCCGCCAGGGGCGAAGGCGAGCGCGGCCTCCGGCTCGGCGTACTCGGGCGACCACGCCCAGAGACCCATTGCGGTGGAGCCCTTCTCGTAGTCGGCCCATGCCTTCTGGATCGGCGCGGGTGCGAGCACGACGCGGATCCCGACACGCTTGAGCTGGGCGCGCACGGCCCTGGCGACGCTGGCGAGATCGATGCCGTTGACGGGGCGGTCATCGGCCCAGCTGAGCCGGATCGGCTGTCCGCGGTAGCCGGAGCGCTTCAGCGCCGCCTTGGCCGCAGGGAGGTCGCGGGCCGGTGGCGCGGTGGGCGTCGTGGCGGGGCCGGGCTCGGGGGTCGCCGTCGGCGAAGGGGTGCTCGTTGCCGGGGCTGTCGGGGTCGCCGGGCTGGTCGAGCTCGTCGCGGTCGGACCGCCGGTCGCGGTCGGCACGTCGGTCGGCTCTGCACTCGGCTGAGGGGCGGGCGGCTCGAAGGCCCCGGGGAGGCCGCGCGGCACCAGCCCGAGGGCAGGGACGGCACCAGGTCCGGCCAGGCGTGCCAGCGCGTCGACGTCGAGGCCCAGACGGACCGCCCTCGCGAAGTCCGGGTTGCCAGTCCACTCGCTGACGCCCGCGTCGTCGTTGAGCAGCAGGAAGGTCAGGGCTGCCGACGTCTGGGAGGTGATCGCGACGCTCGACACCTTGGGCCGCAGCTTCATCGCGTCGGCATGGTCCGGCGGGAGGTCGAGCACGACGTCGGCCGCTCCGGACTCGATGTCCCGGACCTGCTGCGCCGGCGTGGCGTTGCGGACGATGACAGCGGGGAAGGTCGGGGCGGGACCGTCCCAGTGCGGGTTCGGCTCCAGGCGGATCGTCCGGCCGCGGTCCACCTCCGCGACGACGTAGGGACCGGAGCCGGCGGAGTTCCAGCTGAGCCAGCTGCCCGCCGTGTCACCCGGGCCCGTCGCGCCCCCGTGCTCCGTGACGACGTCGGAGTTGAGGATGCCGAACGCCGGGTTGGCGAGGAGGGCGGGCAGCGCGAAGTCGGGGCCGGGGACCGTCACGGTCAGCGTGCGGTCGTCGACCTTGGTGAAGCCGACCGGGCCGAGCAGCTTGGCGGCCGTCCCGCCGAGGGCTCGGGCCCGCGCGAGGGTGAAGATGACGTCATCGGAGGTCACCCGGCTCCCGTCGGAGAAGGTGGCGTCGGGGCGGAGGCGCAGGGTCAGCCAGTTGCGCTCGGGCGACATCGTCCACTCGGCGAGCCCCGGCAGGACGTTGGTCGGGTCCTCGGGGTCGAGCGTCGTCAGGGTCTCGTAGGTCGCATCGGCGACGAGGAGGCCACTGCGCTCCACCAGCTCTCGCGGGTCGAGCGAGGTGAAGTCGAAGGCCGCCTCGACGACGAGGGGCGCTCGCTCGACCGGGGAAGTCGTGGGCGATGGGGTGCCGGTGCCGGTCGCGGTGGCTGTCGTCGCCGAGGGGGTCGCGGGACCGGCCGTCTGCACCGGCGTCGTGCACGCGCCGAGGAGCACCAGGCCGAGGAGGGTGCCGACGACGCCCGGCTTCGGGGCGATGGGTCGGCGCATTGCACTGGTCCTCTTCGGTTGCGGCGCCACGGCCGGGGCCGGGGCACGAGTGGCGACGGAGCAGGCAGCGACTCGGCCCCCGTCCGAAGACACAGTTTAGCCGCGGGGGTTTCGAGGGGTGTCCGGCCATCCCATACCCACTCCCGCCGTATGCCGCTGGGCTCGCTGCCGCCGACCGGCTGAGCCCGAGCGCGTGGCCGGATCTGGTGCGTCGAGGGTGCGGACGTGGCCACTGGGGTGTCGTGCGACGTCCGCGCCTCGGCGAAGGAGCCACCTCCAGTGTGCTCCTCGCCGTCGGCTGGCGCCCGTTTCTGGAGCCGCGCGCCGTGCCGCGGCAACGACTGCTCAGGGGACCACGTCGTCGAGATACATCGGCAGCATCTCCCACCAGGTCGGCCAGTCGTGCTTGTAGGCCGGTCCCCAGTCATCCACGCGGTTGGGGATCCCCTTGGAGCCGAGGACGTGGGCAGCGGTCCAGGACTCGCCCACGTCCTCCCACTCGCCGCTGCCCGACGCAAGGATGACCATCCGTCGGCGGAGCGTGTCGAGGGCCGACCCCTCGAGACCGGGCAGGAAGTGGAGCGGTGAGCTGAAGTAGAGGTCGTCGGTGAAGCGGCCGCCGATGAACTTCTCGATGGCGTACGTCCCGCTCATGCAGACGGCGGAGTCGACGAGGTGCGGGTAGCGACAGATCATCGCGAGCGAGTTGAACGCCCCGATCGACGCGCCTGCGACGACGACCCGCAGCGGCCCGCCGCAGTCGCCGTGGATGGCAGGGACGACCTCCTCCGCCACGGCCTGATGGAAGGCGTTGAAGAGGGCGAGCCGCTGGTCGGGCGTGCCGATCCGCTCCGCCATCGCCTTGCCGGCCACGCTGTCACATGAATAGACCTTGACGCGCCCGTCCTCGATGAGCGGCGCCAGGTGCTGCACCATCTTGTGCCGCTCGACCTCCTCGGCGTCACCGCCGGCAGTCGGGAAGAGCAGGACGGGGACACCGTAGGTGCCCCACCGGGCCAGCGTGATGTCGGTGTTGAGCCGGTCGGAGAACCACCGGTCGGTCGTCTTCATCGCGTTCCCTTTCACCTGGCCGATCCCTATTCGTAGAGGAACTTCTGCGGGCCCGGGAAGAGCCATGACAGCCCGTCACCGAGGCGGTCGCGCCAGTTCTCCCAGTTGTGTCCGTCACGAGCCTCGGCGTAGCGGACCTGCATGCCGGCCTGCCGGAAGACGCCCACCATCGACCGGTTCGGCGTGATGAGCGGCTCATAGACGCCGCACGACTGGTAGATCCGCTCGACGACGGCCGTCGGCCGGGCCCGGTAGCGGTTGACGAAGGCGACGACCGGGTCGAACGCCGGCCCGCCGCCGTGGTCGAAGCCGATGTCCGTGAACACGAGTGAGGCGGACTGCAGGAGCAGCGAGCCGAAGTAGCCGGGATAGCGCACCGCCGTCGAGAGGGAGGCAATGCCGCCGAAGCTCGACCCCATCAGGCAGCGGGCCTCGGGTGCGTCGAGCAGGGGCAGCCGCTCGGTGAGCAGCGGCACGAGCTCGCGGGCGATGAAGCGGGCGTGCGGCGCGTGGTTGGCGTATTCGCGCAGCCGGTCGCCGGGTGGCACGAAGACCGCCACGAGCGGGTCGACGTCGAGCCGGTGGATGAGGTTGTCGAGGACGGTCTTCATCGCGGCGAAGCCGAGGTAGTCGGTGCCGTCGTGCACGACGAGCAGCGGGTAGCGCAGCGCGCGGTTGAACCGAGCCGGGAGGTAGACGTGGATCGGCTGCTCGCGTCGCAGGGCCTTGCTCCGGATGCTGTCCTCGATGACGGATCCGGGACGGGCCTCCGGGTCGAAGGCCACCCAGTCGGGGACCTGATAGCCCCGGCTCGCGCACACCGATGACGAACCGAGCGGGCTGTGGGCCAGTCGCGGGTTGAGCGGGTCGTTGAACTGCTCGTAGGCCTCGCCGCGCCGGATCTCGACCTGGTACTCGACCCGGGACCCCTCGGGGAGCACCGTCGTCACGGCCCACAGGTCGGTCCCCTGGACCGGCGACAGCGGCAACGGGTCGGGCAGCCCCACGACGCGGTGCCGCACGCGCACCTCGTCGGCCTCGCCGCGCCAGAGGAACGTCGCCCGCTCACCCTCGACGATCGGCGAACCGTAACGGGCCACGAAGCGGTCGACCGCCGCCCCGTCGAGAGGGACCCGGTCGCGGAGCCGGTTGATCGCCAGGCGGGCACTCACCGCGCACCCCACGTCTCGACGGTCCCGTCCCGGCCGATGAACCGGGCCCCTTCTGGCGGCTCGACCCTGGCATCGGGGCGGTCCGGCGTCGCCTCGAAGCGCAGCACCGTCCCGTCGTCGAGCGGGAGCAGGTGGTGTGCCGGGAACCGCTCGGCGAAGACGGTCATGCGCTCGCGGTCATCCAGCGCCAGCCTGCGACGGGCGTGCGGCAGCGGCACGATGCCCCGGAGCCGGCCCAGGCCGCGGTCGTGCACCTCCGGCGCGGTCACCCCTTGGGGCGCGAAGTCGTGGAAGAGGACCACGGGGTCGCACAGGGCCATCGCGCCAGCCGACCACGCGATGACGGGCTTCTCGGCGGGGACGGACACGTCCAGGAGCCGCAGCGTCTCCATGAGGATCCCCACGTGCCCGCCGGCCAGGACGACGACACTGGCCGCCGCGATCGCCTCCGCGACCTCCTCGCGGTGCCGGGCCAGCGCCTCGCTCGACCGGACGACGTCGGACGTCGCGGTCCCTTCGACGATCCGGGCCACCTCGTAGGCGTACCAGTCGTCGACGTCGCGCAGGGCCTGCATCGCAGAGCGCACCGCCCCATCCCGCACGTCGTCGGTGGCGAGCCGCGACGGCCGGCGTCGCACCGCGAGGACGGTGTCCCACGCCGCCTGGAGCCGCAGGCCGTAGAAGGCGCGCAGCTCCGCGTGGCAGGCGCGGTGCTCGAGCACGGCCCTGCGCAACGCGCGGTCGGCCGCCAGCACCTCCACGGCCCGCTGGTAGAGGCGGAGATTGAAGCCGCGGTGGTCGAGCACACCGTCGAGCTCGGCGTCGTCGACCTCGCGCTCCTCCCAGCCCGCGTTGACCATCGCCACCGGCCCGTCCACGGACAGCGAGCGCAGCACCGCCTGCGCCGTCGTCGTGAACCGTTGCGGCCCGAGGAGGATGGTCGTCACCGGGGGGCTCGCGACTCAGCCGGCGTGGACCGAGACGGCGCGGCCGACGTCGTCGAGCATGGACCGCAGCGTGTCGTAGTCGGGATGGCGCAGCCGGACCCACGCGTTGGCCATGAACCCCGCCTCGACCGGCTGGGTGGGCTGCCCGGCCGGCGGGAAGTGCGCGTCGATGACCCAGTCGCCGTAGCGCGCCTCGATCTCGTCGATGCCGTCGTAGCCGGTCACCACCCCGTCGCGGTCGGGTCGGAGCGCGACGAGCCCAGCGGCATACGACCGCTTGAGCTGGTGCTCGGGCCGGCGGTGGACGATGATGTGCGCCCACTCGCGGTAGACGTCGACGTCGTTGGCGGCGGAGTAGAGGTCCCAGGCGCCGACACCCGGCGGGCGACAGCCGATCTCGGAGAAGCGCAGGCCCTTGGGGCCGTAGAACCACTCCATGTGCGTCGCGGACGTCTCGATGCCGAGGGCCTCGATGACGCGGCGGCCGAGATCGCGGACCTCGGCATAGAACTCGTTGCCGTCGACGCGGTTGGTGGTGACGAACTGCGGGGAGATCCACCGGTGCCGCATCGCCTCGAGGACGTTGGGGTAGTAGTGCGTCACCCAGTCGTGGGTGACCCGCCCGTCGAGGGTGACGGTGTCGTAGAACCCCTCGTGCCCCTCGACGAACTCCTCGATTGCGAGGGAGGTCGCGCCCGCGTCCCCGAACTCGTGCAGGACGCGGGCCAGCTCGTCGTCACTGTCCACACGAGCGGTCCCCTGGGCACCGGCGCCGCTGCGGGGCTTGACGATGAGGGGGTAGCCGACCCGGTCCGCGAACTCCTTCGCCTCCGCGGACGAGTCGATCGCGGCGGACGCCGCCGTGGGCACGCCGGCGGCCCGGAGCGCCTCCTTCATCGACGGCTTGTCGCGGCAGAGCCACGTCGTGCGGACGCTCGTGCCGGGGATGTTGGTCGCCTCGCGGGCCTGCGCGGCGGGCATCATGTGCGCCTCGACGGTGGCCTCGAGCGCGTCCACCCAGACCTGTCCCTGGAAGTGGCGGACCGCGTCGATGAGCTGCTGGACGTTCGTCACCGAACCAACGCGGTAGTAGCCGCGCAGGGCATCGTGCAGGTCGGCCCCGAGGTGGGCCTCGTCGGACTCGCCGATGCCGTAGACGTTCGCGCCCACCGACGCGAGGGCGTGCACGAATCGGCGCTGGTTCGCGGGGAAGGCCGGCTCGACGAAGATGATGTTCACCCCACCGACCCTAGGCGCCAGCGGGGTGGACGTCACGGGGTGCGCGCGTCGTCAAACCCTATGGGCGTCGAGCAGCTCGCCTCCCCTTCGAGTGGCGCACGCGGGTTCGACACGCTGTGGACAAACCGCGGTCGTATGCCGCTGAGCTCGGTCCCCGGGCCCACCGGGCCACTCGCGGGACGGGGCCTCAGAGCCAGCCACGCTCCTGGGCGACGCGGGCCGCCTCGGCGCGGGTCGAGGTGTTGGTCTTGCCGATCGCGGCGCTGAGGTGGTTGCGCACCGTGCCGGGCGAGAGGTTGAGCTGTCCCGCGATGGCCGCCACGGTGCCACCGGCCAGCGCGACGGCCAGCACGTCGCGCTCCCGCTCGGTCAGCGGGCTCGCGCCGGAGACGAGTGACTCCGTGGCGAGCGACGGGTCGACGACCCGCAGGCCGGCGTGGACCCGGCGCACCGCCTCCGCGAGGGCTCGGGCCGGGGTGTCCTTGACGACGAAGCCCGACGCGCCCGCCTCGAGTGCGCGCCGGAGATAGCCCGGCCGACCGAAGGTCGTGACGATGAGGCTGTGCACCTCGGGCAGGGCCGCGTGGAGCTGCGCGGCCGCGGTGATCCCGTCGGCGCCTGGCATCTCGATGTCGAGGAGGCAGACGTCAGCCCCGGAGGCGCGGGCCGCGTCGAGCACCTCGTCCCCGCGCTCCACCTCTGCGACGACCTCGAGGTCGGGCTCCAGGTCGAGCAGCGCGGCGAGCGCGCCCCGGACCAGGGCCTGGTCGTCGGCGAGGAGCAGCCGGATCGTCACAACCGCACCTCCAGGACCGTGCCGTAGCCCGCCTCGGGCGTCCGGATCGTGAGCGTGCCGCCTGCCGCGGTGACGCGTTCGCGCAGGCCGCGCAGGCCGTTGCCCTCCGGCCGCGCCTCCATGCCCCGGCCGTCGTCGGCGACGGTGAGCCGGCTCGGCCCCAGCGTCACGGTGCAGGCGTCCGCGTCGCTGTGCCGGACCACGTTGGTGACCGCCTCCCGGAGCACCCAGGCGAGGACGGTCCGGTGGCGCGGGTCGACGACGGCGGAGTCGGTCGGGACATCCGGGTCGATCCCGGCACCGGCGAGCGCGCCACGCGCCGCGGCGAGTTCCTCGCTGAGATTCGCGACCCGCAGCCCCCCCACGGTGGCCCGGACCTCGGCGAGCGCCTGGCGACTCAGGATCTGGATGTCGGCGAGCTCGGCCCGCGCCCGCTCGGGGTCGATCGCGAGCAGCCGCTCGGCGAGCTCCGCCTTGACCGTGACGACGGTGAGGGAGTGGCCGAGCACGTCGTGGACGTCCCGGGCGACGCGCTCGCGCTCTTCGACGACGGCCAGGTCGCGCGACATCGCGTCGTGGTGCGCCCCCTGCTCGCCGAGAAACCTGGAGCCGGCAGTCATCACGGCGACCGCGAGGGTGATGAAGGCGATGACCCAGAGGCCGGTGCCCTCCGCGATGAGGAACGCCCAGATGCCACTGCCGACCACCGCCACGGCGGCCGTGACGACTCCCCAGAAGAGCGGCAGGGCGAACATGCCGAAGGCGACGATGAAGGGCAGGAAGGTGAGGACCTCCGAGCCGATGATGGGTGCCGTGCCGAGGGCGATCAGGGTGAGCCCGACCAGGTGGATGGGCCCCGTCAGGGCCGCACCGGGGTCGAGCGAGGAGTAGCGCTGCAGTCTGCGGATCCCCATGGTGTAGACGACGGCGAAGACGACGACCATGCCGATGCCCAGGACGCGGGCCGAGATGGGGTGCTGGTCCGAGCCGAGGAAGGCGGAGATCGGGAAGAAGAGGAAGACGAGCCAGACCGACTGGACGATCCAGCCGTAGCGCTCCCAGGGGGAGTGCACCTGCACGGCAGCGTCGTCGGCCATGAGGGCAGCATCCCAAAGTCGCCGACCTCCGGACAGCGACTCGTCGAATGTCGGCTCCCGGCGCGGCCGGGCGATCCCCTCTGTCGCCCGGCCCCGGGCCCCCTCAACCATCTGTGGCACGTCACATCCCCCTGTGGGGCCACCCCAATGGCACGGAGTCATGGTGTCCGACCCCGACGGCGTCCACCCCGGGCAATCATCACGACCTCCCCATGACATCCGTCATGCCCCCGCGCGACGTAGGGTCCGTGCATGGCGAGGTTCCGAGTCGAGCTGTCCTCCCCCCTGCCCGCGAGCGAGTCCTGGAACCGCATCCTCGACCTGCGGGCCCATGACCGGGTCATCCCGCTCACGCGCATCACTGAGGGCATGGTGCCGGCTGCGGAACTGCGTCCCGGTTCGCGCTTCGTCGCGCGGACCGGGGCGGGCCCGCTGGCCTTCGACGACGTCATGGTGGTCGACACCGTCACCCCGCCGCGTGCTGGCGAGCCGGGCCGTGCGCGGATCCACAAGGAGGGCACCATGATCCGCGGCTCCATCGAGCTGTGGGTGGCGCCGGACGGGGCGGGCTCGCAGGTGTCCTGGACCCAGGACATCCACGTCCGGGGCGTTCCCCGCGCGCTCGGGCGGCTGACCGCGGGAGCGAGCCGAGCGGCATACGGCTGGGCCCTGCGGCGGCTGCTCAGCGCCAGCTGACCTCGTCGGGGCACGGGGCCGACCATCCACGGCCCAGGTCGGCTCCGAACCGTCCTGCATGGGACGAACTCACGACGCCTGCCTCGGCATCCTGGCCGCCTCCGCCGGGCTCGCTGCCGGCCACCTCGCCGCCTCCCTCGTCGACCCCGCGTCGTCACCCGTCGTCGCGGTCGGCGCCGCCGCCATCGACCTCGCACCCACGCCGGTCAAGGAGTGGGCCGTCGCCACCTTCGGCACGGCCGACAAGCCGATCCTCCTCGGGTCGGTGCTGGGGGCGACGCTGGCCGCGGCGGCCCTCATCGGCCTCTTGGCGCGTCGCCGGCTCGCGCTCGCCACGGCACTGCTCACCGGCCTCGGGCTCGTCGCGGGGATCGCTGCGCTGGGCCGACCCGTGGCGTCGCCGGGTGATGCCGTGCCTGCCGTGGCGGCTCTCGTGGTCGGGGCGGGGGTGCTCGTCGGCCTCAGCCGCCTGACCCGGGAGGTGGCTGCGTCCGGGAGGACGTCTGCTGAGGGCACGTCGGCTGGCGGGGTGTCACGCCGGACGATGGTCGGGGCGTCGCTCGGTGTGGCTGTCGCCGCGGTCCTGGCCGGGGTCGCCGGGCAGGTCCGGGCGACCACACGGGCGGTGCGCGACCGCGTCCTCCCGCGGCCCACGGAGCCGGCGCCGCCGCTGCCGGCCGGGCTCGAGGCGTCGGTCCCCGGCATCTCGCCCCTGCAGACCCCGACGGACCGGTTCTATCGCGTCGACGTCAACCTGGCCGTGCCCCGCGTGCAGCTCGACGCGTGGGCGCTCGACGTCGACGGCATGGTGGCGCGACCGCTGCGGCTGACGTTCGAGGACCTCGTGCGCCTGCCTCTCGTCGAGCGGGACATCACCCTGACCTGTGTCTCCAACGAGGTCGGTGGCAGCTATGTGTCGTCGGGCCGGTGGCTCGGGGTGCGCGTGTCCGACCTGCTCGAGGCGGCCGGACTCGAGGACGCGCCGGACCAGGTGCTCAGCACCGCGGTCGACGGCTTCACCATCAGCACCCCGCTGGCCGCGCTCACGGACGGGCGTGACGCGCTCGTGGCCATCGGACTCAACGGCTCCCCGCTGCCCGACGAGCACGGTTTCCCCGCGCGGCTCGTGACTCCGGGGCTCTACGGCTTCGTCGGGGCGACCAAGTGGCTGCGCCGCCTCACCGTGACGACCTACGCCGCCGAGCAGGCGTACTGGACCCAGCGACAATGGGCCACGGACGCGCCGGTCAAGACGAGCGCGCGGATCGACACGCCCACGCCGCTCACCACCGTCGCCGGTGGACGCGTCGCCGTCGGCGGCGTCGCCTGGGCGCAGCACCGGGGCATCGCCCGGGTGGAGGTGCGTGTCGATGACGGGCCGTGGCGAACGGCGCAGCTGGGGCCTGACATCGGCGACGACTGCTGGCGCCAGTGGTACCTGCCCTGGGACGCGACGCCGGGCCTGCACCGCCTCGCGGTCCGGGCGACCGACCGCGACGGTGATGTCCAGACGGCCGAACGCGCGACCCCCTTCCCCGACGGCTCGAGCGGCATCCAGGAAGTCGTCGTGACGGTGACCTGATCTCGAGGTCAACCCAATCCGTATGCCGCTGGGCTCCGAACCGCTCACGACCTGCACCTCTCGACTCAAGGAGTTCACCTCATGAAGACACGCAGCACTGCACTCGCGCTGGCCCTCGTCCTTCCCCTCGGCCTCGCTGCCTGCGGCAGCGACGAGGTCGGGTCGACCGCGGCGCCCGCCGCGAGCTCGCCGGCGCCGTCGGCTGCCCCGTCCTCGAGCGAGCCGTCGGGGGACTCAATGCGCGACCCGGCCGCCCAGGTGTTCGGCGCTGCCTGCTCCGCGGTGCCGAACGACGGCAAGGGCTCGTTCAGCGGGATGGCGACCGATCCGGTGGCCACGGCGGCGAGCAACAACCCGCTGCTGACCACGCTCGTCGCGGCCGTGCAGGAGGCCGGCCTCGTCGACACGCTCAACTCCGCCCCGGACGTCACGGTCTTCGCACCGGTCGACGACGCGTTCGCGAAGATCCCGGAGGCCGACCTCAAGGCGGTCCTCGCCGACAAGCCGACCCTGACGAAGATCCTCACGAACCACGTCGTCGCCGGGTCGCTCTCGCCCGACGAGGTCGCCGGCACGCACGAGACCCTGGCCGGGACGAAGCTCACGGTGGCGCCGGCCGGTGACTCGTTCACGGTCGGCAAGGAGAAGGCGACCGTGCTGTGCGGCAACGTGCCGACCGCCAACGCGACGGTCTACATCATCGACACGGTGCTCATGCCATGAGCGGCGGATCGACCTCGTCGGCTCGGCTCGGGCCCGGGTGAGGAGAATGGCACCCATGGCTCGGTTCTCGGTGGTCCCCTCGGGCGACGGTTCGTCGCCGGAGGGGGGCGCCGGCCCGGTCACGCCGGACGCCGGGGAGACGCTGGCCGATCTGCTGGCGCAGGCCGCGAGGGGGGACGAGGGCGCGTTCGGAGTGTTCTACGACCGCACCTCGGCCCGGGTCCACGGCCTGGTCCGGCGGGTGGTCCGCGACCCCGCCCAGTCCGAGGAGGTCACCCAGGAGGTGTTCCTCGAGCTGTGGCGGCAGAGCTCTCGCTTCGACCCGAGCCGGGGCAGCGTGCTCGCGTGGGCCCTGACCATCGCGCACCGCAAGGCCGTCGACCGGGTCCGGTCGTCCGAGGCGTCGCGCGGACGCGACGCGTCCTACGGTGCCGCGGCGGTGGACGTCGCCCATGACCACACGTCCGAGGCCGCCGTCGGCCGGCTCGAGGCCGAGCGTGTGCGACGGGCGCTGGACACGTTGACCGACGCCCAGCGCCGGGCCATCGAGCTGGCGTACTTCTCCGGCTACACGCACACCGAGGTCGCCTCCCTGCTCTCCCTGCCCCTGGGCACGGCGAAGACGAGGATCCGGGACGGCCTGATCAGACTCCGAGACACGTTGGGGGTGACCTCATGACCGACGACATCCACGCGCTGTCGGGCGCCTACGCCGTCGATGCGCTCGACGACCTCGAGCGAGGGCAGTTCGAGCGCCATCTGGCTGGCTGCGCGGCCTGCCGGGCGGAGGTCGCGAGCCTTCGTGAAGCCGCCGCGGAGCTCGCTGCCGGGGTCGAGCTGCCACCGCCCCCCGCGCTGCGGGGCAGCGTGATGGACGCCATCGGGGCGGTCCGCCCCCTGCCGCCCACTCCAGTGGCCCCGGTGTCCACAGGAGACGGGGACGCCACCGGACCCGGAGACACCCGGCTCCCCTCACCTCGAGTGGCCCCGGGATCCACAGGTCCGACCCGGTGGCGGCGCGTCCTGGTCGCCGCCGCGGCGGCAGGGGTCTTCAGTGTCGCGGGCGTCGGCATCTGGCAGGCCCGGGATGACGGGCCGGCACCGACCCTGGCCCAGCAGGTGCTTGACGCCTCGGACGCCTCGCGCGCGAGCCAGACCCTCCAGGGCGGTGCGACGGCCGCGGTCGTCCGGTCGCCGTCCCTGGGAAGGGCCGTCCTCGTGACCACCGGGATGCCCGCCGCGCCGGAGGGGAAGGTCTACCAGCTGTGGCTCCAGACCGCGGACGGGCGGATGGCGTCTGCGGGCATCTTGCCGGCCGGAGCGGACCAGGTCGTCGTGCTCGAGGGCGATGCCCGGACCGCCACTGCGGCCGGGATCTCGATCGAGCCGGCCGGCGGGTCCACGCAGCCGACCACCGAGCCGATCGCCCTCTTCTCCTTCACCTGACGCAACACGCCCGGCGCCTGGCAACCCACCCCTGCTGCAACGCGGTGAGTTCCGAGGCGCCGGGCGTGTTGCTGGCAGTTCGTTGTTGCGGGGCCGCAGTTAGTGCGGGTACGCTGAAACCATGGCACCGAAGTCTCCGAGCCCGATCGCCCTCGCCGTCGCCGCGGCCGAGGAGGCCCTGCGCCACGTCGACCCGGACCAGGCCGGCGCCGCCCTGCCACACCTGCGCGCCGCCCAGGACCACCTCACCCGCGCCATCGACGAGGCCATGGCGGCCGCCGTGCTCGCCGAGGGCAGCTCGATCCGGACCGCGGGGTCGCTGGCCGGACTGTCCGAGAACGCCGTGGGCCCACGACTGGCCAGGACCTCGCTCCTGTCCGCCTACGCGGCCCCGGACGCCGACAGGGTCACGGCCTCGGGCGTCGAGCGAGCGCGCTACGACCTCGAGGAGGGTCGGCACCGGCGCACCGACCCCGACACGAGCACGCCCCGGCCCATGCGCTTCCGCGCACGACGCACCACCTGACCCAGGCCCCGAGGAGGGAGACCATGACCAACCCGCACCTCACCCACATCGCGTTCCTGCTCGACCGCAGCGGGTCGATGCAGTCGATCAAGGACGACACCGAGGGGGGCTTCAACGCCTTCGTCGAGGAGCAGCGCCGGCAGGGCGGCGACTGCCGCGTCACACTCGCTCAGTTCGACAACGAGTACGAGGAGGTCTACCGCGACCTGCCCCTCGCCGACGTCCCGCCACTGCACCTCGTGCCGCGGGGATCGACGGCCCTGCTCGACTCCATCGGCCGCCTCGTGACGTCGACGGGCGAGCGTCTTGCCGCCCTCACGGAGGATGAGCGGCCGGGCATGGTGATCATCGGCATCATGACCGACGGCCACGAGAACGCCTCGCGGGAGTGGACCCATCCGGCCGTCAAGGCCCTCATCGAGCAGCAGACGAAGGCCTACGGCTGGCAGTTCCTCTACATGGGGGCGGACCAGGACGCGATCGAGGTGGGGGCCAGCATCGGCGTCGCGGCAGCCAACGCGATGACCTACAGCCGTGGCCGGGTCCACGCGATGATGTCGGCCACGTCGCGCAACATCGGCCGGACCCGCGCAGCGATGGCGTCGGGCGCGACCGCAGCGGAGGCAGCCAAGCTGATCGCCTTCGACGACGACCAGCGAGCCGCCTCCCAGGACTGAGCGCCGGATCACCGCCGCCCGCACCCGGGCCGAGTACCTTGTGCGCATGACCAACGTGGGCGGAGGCGCATCCGAGGTGGCGCAGCGCGACGACGACGAGTTCGAGGTGGCTGTCCCGGCCTCGCCGACCGGAGAGACCGAGGTCATGCCGGCCTCCGCTCCTGACCACACGCGACGAATCCCGTTGCTGGACGAAGAGCCCCGTCCCATCACCCCCATGCCGGGCGACGACGCGGCAGCACCGGTCGCCCCACCTCCGAGCCGCACCTCACGGACCGCCCGCTTCGGCGCCGCCCTCTTCTGGATGGCCGCTGGGTGGTGGCTGTTCGCCGTGGTGCGGTGGGGGACCGAGGTGGCCCGGGCCAGCAATGTCGACGGCGTGTGGCGCCAGGTCCCGACCGCGACCCTCACCGATGCGGCGCGCGACGCCACCGACCGCGCCCCCAGCGAGCTCATCGCCCTCGTGGCCCTCTCCTTCATCGCCACCCTGGTCCTGCTGATCAGTCGGGGCCGCCGGTGGCTGGGAGTGCCTGGCCTCGGGCTGGCTGCCGCAGCGGTTGTCGTCGCCTGGTGGCACCTGGGGCCGTGACCCCGGCCGGACCCCATGCTCCGTCCCGCTGATGCAGGCGCCATCGCCGCGGCCTTCGGTCTCCCGCCGGACGCGGTCCTGAGCGGTCCGGTCGCACGCGGCCAGCTGGGGCAGATCTGGCGCCTCCGGTCCGGTGCGGGCTCGTGGGCCGTCAAGGAGTGGTTCGCCTCGCCGGATGTCACCGCGGTCGAGGCGGACCACGGCTTCTCGGAGGCGGCCCTGTCCGCCGGCGTGCTCACTCCGCGGTCTCGGCTGTCGTTGGCGGGCAGCGTGCTCGCTCACGTCGGCGGCACGCCCGTCCGGGTGATGGAGTGGATCGACCTCGCCGCCCGGACCCGTCGGCTCGACCCCGCGGCGGTCGGACGGACCCTGGCCCAGCTGCACCGGGCCGGGGCGCCGACCGACGAGCGAGTCGGCAACTGGTTCGCCACAGGCGTCGGTGAGGCCGGCTGGCGGGAGCTGCACCGGGCGCTCGTCGGTGCGCAGGCGCCCTTCGCCGACGAGCTCGAGACGCTGATCCCCGAGCTGCTGGCCGTGGAAGGGATCATCGAGCCGCACGACCGGCCGCGGATCTGTCACCGCGACCTCTGGGCCGACAACGTCCTCGCGACGGCTGACGGACGCATCTGCGTCATCGACTTCGAGAACATGGGGCCCGCCGACCCCTCACAGGAGCTGGCCATGGTGCTCTACGAGTTCGGCGACGACGATCCTGCACGGGCGAAACTGCTCCACGACGCCTACGCCGCGGCCGGTGGGCCGGGTCGCGTGCTCCGACGAGGGCACTTCAGCATGCTCGTCGCGGAGCAGGCGCACATCACCAGCTATGCGTGCGCGCGGTGGGTCGGGGAGAGCGATCCCGCGGAACGCGTCCGCCTGGAGGCGTGGATCCGCGAGACGCCGGAGGACCCGGTGACCTTGGCCCGGATCGACCGGATCCTCGCAGCGGTCAGCTGACCCCGCCCGCGACGGCCTCGGACCACTCCGGGCCGAGCCGGACGACGTCGCCGACGACGATGACGGCCGGCGACTCCACGCCACGCTCCCGGGCCAGCGCACCGATGGTCGACACCGTCCCGACCGTCGTCCGCTGCGTGGGCGCAAAACCCCGCTCGACGACGGCGACCGGGCAGTCAGCCGAACGACCCTGGGCCACCAAGGTAGTCATCGTCTCGGACAGCTGGCTGACACCCATGAGCAGGACGAGCGTGTGGTCGCTCCCGGTCGGCAGGCCGGGAATGGCCTCATGCCCGGTGACGACGGTGAAACCACGCGCGACGCCCCGGTGCGTGACGGGGATGCCGGCCGCAGCGGGCACGGACACGGCGCTCGTCACCCCCGGCACGACCTCGACGGACAGCCCGGCGGCCTCGCAGGCCAGTCGCTCCTCGCCCCCGCGCCCGAGCACGTAGGGGTCCCCACCCTTGAGGCGCACGACCCCGAGGCCCCGAGAGGCCTCCTCGACGAGGATCTCGTTGATGCGCCACTGCGGCACCGCGTGATGGCCTGGAGTCTTGCCGACATCGATGACCCGCACGGAGGCCGGCAGCCGGTCGACGATCGCGCGCGGTGCCAGCCGGTCCACGACGACGACGTCGGCCGAGCGCAGCAGCTGGTGCCCGCGGGCAGTGAGCAGGCCGTCGACACCCGGCCCGCCCCCGACGAGCGCGACCCAGCCGGACGTGGTCCGGTGACGGGTGCGCCGGAGATCCAGGTCGCCTCGCGTGGCCGCGTCGGCAACCCCGTCCCGAAGGGAGGTCGCCAGACCAGGGTCCCCAGCGGCATACGTGCTGATGGTGACCCGGCCGTCCGGGATGGTCACGTCAGCCCGGGCCGGGACGCTTGCGGCCGTCGTGGCGGCGTCCGTGGCGTCGACACACCAGACCCGCAGGCTCTCGGCGTCCCGTGCGACCTGCCGGTCGACGCCGGACTCGCCGACGGCCGTGTGCACCAGCCAGGCACCGTCGAGGTCAGTGGCGTCCACATAGTCGCGCGCCTGCCACTCGACGGCTCCCTCGAGGACAAGGTCGCGCAGGTCCTCGCAGACCCACGGCGAGATGACGCGCACGGCGGCGCCCTCGTCGACGAAGGCGCGGACCCGACGCGCCGACACCGGGCCGCCGCCGACGGCGACGACGAGTCGACCGGTCAGGTCGAGGACGAGGGGCAGGGCGGACTTCATGTCAGGTGTGCAGGCCGCACTCGGTCTTGGTGAAACCGGCCCACCGTCCGGCCCGGGGGTCCTCGCCCGGCTCGACCCGGCGCGTGCACGGCTCGCAGCCGATCGAGGGGTAGCCGTCGGACAGGAGCGAGTTGACCTCGACCTGGTTGTCGACGGCATAGGTCTGGAGCTCGTCGAAGGTCCAGGCGGCGAGCGGGTTGATCTTCACCAGCCCGTTCTTGTCGTCCCACGTGACGAGCGGCGTGTTCGTCCGGGTCGGCGCCTCGTCGCGGCGCACGCCGGTGACCCACGCCTCGTAGAGGGGCAGGGTGCGGGCGAGCGGCTCCACCTTCCGTAGCTGGCAGCAGAGGGCCGGGTCGCGCTCCCAGAGCCGGGGCCCGTACTGCGCGTCCTGCTCGGCCACGGTCTGGGCCGGCGTCACGTTGACGAGGGTGATCGGCAGGTCCTGCGCGACGATGTCGCGCGTCACCAACGTGTCCGAGAAGTGATACCCCGTGTCCAGGAAGAGGACATCCACGCCCGGCGCGTGCTGGGCGACGACGTGCGGCAGCACGGCGTCGGCCATGGAGCACGCCACGGCGAGGGAGCGGGCGAAGTGCTCCGCCGCCCAGGCTGCGACCTCGTCGGCCGTCGGCTCGTCGGCCGGGTCAGCCGCAAGACGCGCCTCCAGCCGGTCGTTGAACTCGGCGACGAGCGCCTTGAGCTCGTCGTCGGACCGGCGGCGGCGTGGCACCGCCGGCGTGCCCAGCGCCACGGCGCTCACAGCAGCACCCCCTCGTCGGCGCGGGCGGCCCACGACGAGAAGGTCTCGCCGGCCGCGCGGTCGGCGAGGAACCGCCGCACGACCCGCTCGACGTAGTCGGGCAGCTCACCCGCGGTCACCTTGAGCCCGCGGACGGTCCGGCCGAGGCCGGCCTCGTCCCGGTCGGACGAGGCGAGCCCTCCCCCGAGGTGGACCTGGAAGCCGGGCTGCTGCACCGGCCCGTCGGGCCCGTCGACGGTGATGATCTGGCCCTTGAGCCCGATGTCCGCCGTCTGGATCCGAGCGCAGGAGTTGGGGCAGCCGTTGACGTTGAGCAGGATCGGGGTGTCGAGGCTGCCGTCCGCGACGGCGTCCGCGAGGCGCCGCTCGAGCTCGGTGATCGCGGCTGCCGCGGTGTCCTTGGTGTCGACGATGGCGAGCTTGCAGTACTCGATCCCGGTGCAGGCCATCGTCGTGCGGCGGAAGGGGCTCGGCTGCGCGGTGAGCCCGAGGTCCTCGAGACCGGTGACGAGCCGCTCCACGCCCGCCTCGGGCACATCGAGGATGACGAGCTTCTGGTGGGCGGTGAGGCGGACGCGTCCGGCGCCCACCTCCTCGATCAGGTCCGCCAGGCCGGTGAGGACCGGCCCGCCAACCCGGCCCACGACGGGGGCGGCGCCGACGTAGTAGTTGCCGTCCTTCTGCAGGTGGACGCCGACGTGGTCGCCGGGGCTCGTGGCGGGCTCGGGCGCCGGGCCGTCAGGCAGTGGGTAGCCGAGGTACTCGTTCTCCAGGACCGCGCGGAACGTGCCGACACCCCAGTCGGCGAGGAGGAACTTGAGGCGCGCCTTGTTGCGCAGCCGCCGGAAGCCGTAGTCCCGGAAGACCTGGATGACGCCGTGCCAGACCTCGGCCGCGCGCTCCTCGGAGACGAAGACGCCGATCCGCTCGGCGAGCCGGGGCGCGGTCGACAGTCCGCCGCCGACCCACAGGTCGTAGCCGGGGCCGAGCTCGGGGTGGACGACCCCGACGAGGGAGACGTCGTTGATCTCGTGCACGACGTCGAGGCTCGGGTGGCCGGTGATGGCCGTCTTGAACTTGCGTGGGAGGTTGGCGAGTTCGGGGTCGCCGATCCAGCGGCGCTTGATCTCGAGAATGACCGGCGTGGGGTCGATGATCTCGTCGGCGGCGATCCCCGCGACGGGGCTGCCGAGGAACCCGCGGGGGGTGTCGCCGCAGGCGGTCGTCGTCTCGAGGCCGACCGACTCGAGGCGCCGCCAGATCTCCGGGACGTCCTCCACGGCGATCCAGTGGTACTGGAGGTTCTGGCGGTCGGTGATGTCGGCGCTGCCCCGAGCGAAGTCGGCGGAGATGCCCCCGAGCACCCGCAGCGCCGCGGGCGAGAGGGCCTGCCCGTCGGTTCGGACGCGGAGCATGAAGTACTTGTCGCTCAGCTCGTCGTCGCTGAGCTGGGCGGTGCGGCCGCCGTCGATGCCGGGCTTGCGCTGGGTGTAGAGCCCCCACCAGCGGAAGCGGCCCGTGAGGTCCTCGGCGGGAATCGCGTCGAAACCCTCCTTGGCATAGACGGTCTCGATGCGCTCGCGCACGGCGAGGCCGCCCTCGGCCTGCTTCCACACCTCGTTGGCGTTGAGCGGCTCGGTGCCGTCGACGTTCCACTGACCGTTGGAGCGGTTCCCGCGCGGCGGCCTGGTGGCGGGGCGCGGGGGCGCGGGGGCCTCGACGGGGCTCTGGGTGACGGTCATGTAATGCAATGTATAACCGACGCTTATCTATACCCAAAGCCGGTCCATGATCCGGGCCAATCCCACTGCTCCGGTGGGAATGCTCAGGGACCGGCGACGACGCCACCCATCACCGAGTCGTGCAGGTCGAGCACCGCGGCGAGGTACTGCCTCGAGTGGTTGTAGGACAGGATCGCCGCCTCGAGGTCGGCGGGCCGGGACAGGTCCCGCCCGCCCGCGCACAGGTAGCGGCCGGCTGCCAGGGCGGCGTCCTCGACGTTCTGGGGGTCGGCCACCCCGTCGCCGTTCCCGTCCGCACCCCACAGCCGCCACGTCCCGGGGATGAACTGCATCGGCCCCACCGCCCGGTCCCACACGGGGTCTCCGTCGAGACGCCCGCCGTCGGTGTCCCGGATCGCGGCGAACCGCCCTCCCGCGAGGGCCGGCCCGACGACCGGCGGCACGACGTCGTGATCCTTGTCGAGGCGGCGCCCGCGCAGGGAGCTCGACTCGACCTCGCCGAGGGCCATGAGGAGGGCGGACGGCAGGTGGCACCGGTCGCTCAACGCGTCCGCCGCCTTCTGGTACGCGGCGCCGAGCACGTCGTACTTCGTGCGCTGGCGCTCGGGGATCGTGCCGGAGATCGTGCCGGGGGCCGTGGCGATGGGCGGGGTCTGGAGGTCGGCGGGAGGCGTCCACGCCCTGTCCGGAGCGGCCGCGGAGCCACCACCAGGCTGAAGGCGGGTGGCAGCGACATATCCGGCCGTCACCCGGACGAGGTCGTGCAGGCGCAGCACCGGCTCAGCCGCAGTGGAGCCCAGGGCGAGGCCGCTCCGCGGGATCGGGGTCGGGATCGGGGTCGGGATCGGGGTCGGCTCCGCCCGGGCGGGAGCAGCGGCGGCCACGAGCACGGCGCACACGACGGTCATCACGCTGCCGACCCTGAGGCGCACCTGCCTCCTGCTCCCCGACCTGCTCCCCGAACTGCTCCCCACGTCACGACCATACGTTGGGGTGGGCCTGCTCACGGCCGAATGGCTCGTATGCCGCTGGGCCGGCTCCCAGCCCAGCCCACCGGCTGAGGGCGGCGGGCTGCGGGAGCGAGCCCAGCGGCATACGGCATGGGGTCAAGCGCGACGGGCGGCGGAGCGTTCCACGAGCTCCTCCACGGCAGCCGCCCCCGCAGCAGCGCCCCCGGCGGCTCGGTAGCCGGCCGCAACCCGCTCGGCTCCCGCCTTGCACCCGATGGCCGTGCGGACCTGCTCGCGCAGCGCCTCCGGAGTGAGCTTCTTGGCAGCGAGTCGCGTGCCCGCGCCCGCGTTGACGACCCGGGCCGCGACCTCGAGCTGGTCCCGCCCGAACGGCACGACGCACACCGGCACTCCACGGGCGAGCGCCTTCTGCGTCGCTCCC
This sequence comes from Intrasporangium calvum, assembly GCF_028446585.1. GTDB lineage: Bacteria > Actinomycetota > Actinomycetes > Actinomycetales > Dermatophilaceae > Intrasporangium > Intrasporangium calvum_A. The sequence continues at coordinate 7,758 of NZ_JAPFQL010000010.1, read as the reverse complement.
ATGCCACCGTGGGTCACGGCCGCGACAGCACGGTCAAGAACCGGCCCGTGCGGCACGAAGTCGACGACGCGGACGTTGGCCGGCAGCGCACCGACGTCGCTCACCCCGGCCGGCATGGTCGCGATGACGGTGTAGGGCTCGCCGGCCATCCCCTCGGCGGCCGCCCGGACGAGCGCCTCGTCGGCCTGGTACTCCGAGGACGTCGTCACGAGGACCAGCGGACCGTCGATCTCGGCGAGCCAGGCCGGCGCGTCCTGGGGCGGCTCCCAGTTGAGCGCGCCGATCATCCGGATCCGGTCCCCCCAGTCCGGATGGGGGTACTCGAAGGGCTCCGACGTCGTCACGAGCATCAGCGGCGCCTGCCGGTAGAACTGGTCGGCGGTCCGGATCGGTGGCAGGCCCCACTCGGCTCGGAGCGGGTTGACCCTGGGCCGCAGGACCCGCTCGGCTGCGCCCGTGACGAACGGCCGCGCCACGCCGTCGCGCAGCCGCCCGAGCAGGCCTGGCAACGGAGCGAAGCCGGGGCCGAAGGGCGGCGTGCCCGATGACGAGAGGGGCGGCGTGTAGGGGCTGAAGGTCACCCACGGGCGGCCCCAGGCCTGAGCCGCCAGCTGGGCGCCCCACGAGTTCGTGTCGACGATGACGACGTCAGGTCGGACCTCGTCGAGTGCCTTCTTGAGGTCCGGACCGTCGAGCCGGGCGCGCTGGCTGAACGTGAGCACCGCCAGCTTGAGCCCCTCGATCGGGTTGGTCGCCTCCCAGTCGGGATGGACGATCTCGCCGATGGCGGGGTCGATGGGCTCGACCTCGAGCCCGGCGCGGCGCGCGGCAGCGACCTGCGATCCGAGGGTGCGCAGGTGCACCTCGTGGCCCCGATCGCGCAGCTCGAGCAGGAGCGGCATCAGCGGGAAGAGGTGCCCTATCGCGGGCGACGTGTAAGCGAGGATGGTGGACATCGGTGGTGCCTTTCCCTGTCAGTGCGCCGGTGGCGCGCTCAGCGGGGCCCGCGGGACCCGCCCGGAGCGGTGGTGGAGGTGAGTGGTTCGAGCAGCTCGGTCAGCGCGACGGTCACCTGGCGACGGCTCAGGCCTGCGTCGCGCCGCAGGAGCTTCCACAGGTAGACGTCACAGACTGCGACGAGCTGGGCGAGCCGTCGGTCCCGCTCGACGCCGGTCAGCCCGTCCAGGGACGGGCCGAAGACGCGCTGGCACCAGGCTCGGTGGTAGCCGCGCGCCGCGGTCGTGATCTCGGCGATCACCGGCGAGCCCTCCTCCTCGGCGAGCAGCCGCAGGGAGAGGTCACCGACCATCTCGTAGTGCTCGACGAGGTTGGCCACGATGGCCGGGACGTCACCGACCGGCGCCTCGCCACGTTGGGCGGCGATCTCGCCGCTGGCCTGCTCGGCTGCGGCGGCCAGGAGCCCGTCCCGGTCGCCGAACCGCCGGATGACCGTCTGCACGGTCACACCGGCTCGCTGCGCGACCGCCGCGAGAGTGAGCTGCGAGAGCGGCATCTCGACGAACAGCTGCGTCACCGCAGCGAGGATGCGCTCACCGGTCCGCTCCGCAGCGCGGGCCCGCTCACGCATGACGTACGCCCTGGGAGGCGTCGTCTCGATTTTCATGTTAATCAGGCTAACTTCAATTCAGGCAGAGCGCCACGGGTTTTCTCCGCATCCACAAACCCCGCGACCGGGCCGGCGCGATGGAGGATCATGAGGGGAATGCCGGAGAACACGTTCGACCCGCTGGCTGCGCGACGGGCACCCGACGCGCCGGACGTGGACGTCTTCGTGTGGGGGACCGTCTTCCTCGACATCATCTTCGCCGGCCTGCCGACGGCACCCAAGCCCGGGACCGAGGTCTGGTCGGAAGGGCTGGCGTCCTGCCCCGGCGGGATCGCCAACCTCGCCGTGGCGACCCGCCGCCTGGGCCTGCGCACCTCCCTGGCCGCGGCCTTCAGCGACGACGACTACGGCGACTTCTGCTGGCGGATCCTCGCCGAGCAGGAGGGCATCGACCTCGGCCGCAGCCGGCAGTTCCCCGACTGGCACAGCCCGGTCACCGTCTCGATGGCCTTCGCCGGCGACCGCAGCATGGTCTCCCACGGGCACCCGCCACCCGTCCCGTCGGTCGACCTCATCGGTGACCCTCCGCGCTCGCGGGCCGTCATGGTCGACCTCGCGGAGCAGGGCCTCTTCGAGGCCGCCGGCCCGCCGGGATCAGCTGGTGAGAGCTGGGTCGACGCGGCCCGCCGGCACGGGGCGCTCGTCTTCGCCGATGTCGGGTGGGACCCGGAGGAGCGGTGGGACCGCTCGGTCCTCGACCGGCTGAGCCGGTGTGACGCCTTCCTACCCAACGCCGTCGAGGCCATGGCCTACACCGGCACGAGCTCGGCCCGCGACGCGCTCTTCGCGATCGCTGACCGCGTGCCCATCGCTGTGGTGACCGCCGGCGCGGACGGCGCGCTGGGGATCGACACGAGGACCGGTGAGGAGGCCCAGGTGCCGTCGCTGCGCGTGCGTGAGGTCGACGCCACCGGCGTCGGCGACGTGTTCGCCGCGGCCATGCTCGTCGGCACGCTTGCCGAGTGGCGGCTCGCCGACCGGATGTCGTTCGCCAGCCTCGCGGCGGCCCTCGCACTCCAGCAGTACGGCGGCTCCCTCGCCGCCCCCGGCTGGGGCGACATCGCGGACTGGTGGACCGGCCTGTGCTCCGACGCCACCGACGACGCCTACCACCGGTCGCTGCGGCGCCGGTATGCCTTCCTCGACGACATCGTCCCGCGGGTTCCCGTCACGGCCTGCCGACGGGCCACGGCGACCATCGCGCGACGGGCCGACGTGCAGGACGTGCGGGAGGTCCGCTGACACCGGGTCGCTTCGAGGGTCCGGCTCACGCACGATGAGGTGCCGGTGGCCCCGAATGTGCCGGTGCGCCTCTTTGCTGGCAGAGTTGGTCGAGTGGCACCGCGATGGCTGAGGATCCGCGTCGACCTGGTGGCCGGACGCGGAGAGACCCTCCGACCAGCCCCCGGGCGCGTCATGCTCGTGCCACCCACGGCCACGTTCGACGACTTCGGTCTCGGGGTCGACCTCGCGCTCGGGCGCTGGGAGGTGACCCGGCCGCGCTCCTTCAGGACCGGCTGGCACGGACGCCATGAGCGACGCGGCGCCGGCACCGGCGACCTCGCGCCGGACCGCACCCTCCACGGCTCGGTCGCCAAGGGCAGCCGCTTCGAGTACCTCTTCGACGACGACGAGAAGTGGATCCACGAGTGCGTGGTCGAGGAGTTCGTCGCCCGCCGCGAGACGGAGGGACGGCCACCGATCCCGGTGCCGCTCCTCGGCTGGGGGTCGGTCCCCGACCAGTTCGGGCGCACCGTGCCCGAGGAGGTCGGGCTGCCGGCGCTGGGGGACGACTCGGCCGCGGGGTCACCTCCCGACCCTGATGCGGCGCCGGATCGCGGCGGCCGTTCCAGCACTCCCTCGGGCGTGGCATCCTCCAGCTCGCGCCCGCCCGCCCCGCGCGAGGGCAGGCGCCGGCACCGGGGCCGCGCCAAGCCCCTCGACCTGACCGCGGTGCGTGCCGCCTCACGCACCGGTGATGTCAGCGCGCTCCTCGCCGGCCTCGACGGGCGCGACCTCGGCCCCGCGCTCCAGCAGGTGGGCGACGCGCTCCTGCGCACCTACCGGTCCGCCGACGGTGCCGACCACGCGCGCCTCGAGCCCGCGCTGCGGGAGGTCGAGACCCTGCTCGGCCACCGGGGCTGGGACGGCGACGACGTCCTGGCCGAGGAGATCGACGTCCTGCTCAGCGGCTCCGAGCGGCGCGGCCGGACGCTGACCGTCGACATCGAGGAGCTCTCGGAGGTCATGGCCAACGGCGGCGACGACCCCGGCGGCTACCTGCACCTCGACACCGGCGAGGTGGTCCACGCCTTCCTCCACCACAGCTTCGAGGACCTCGACAGCCTCGAGCCGGAGGAGGAGCCCGGTGACGAGGTGGACAACCTCTGGATCTACGTCGACCACGACACCACCGCCGCCTACGCGGACATGGAGGCCTTCGCCCAGGCCGTCTCCGACCGGGTCGCCGGAATCCTCAGCGTGGCGATCCGCGGCAAGGGTGCCTTCGCGCGGTTCCGGCGGACAGTGGACGAGCTCGACCTGTGGGGCGAGTGGCAGGTGTTCTCGGACGACCGGGCCTTCGGCCGGGCGCGTGCGCTGCTGCGGTCGCAAGGCATCAGACCCGTCTGACCCCAGCCCCCCAACTCGAGTGGCCCCACTTTCCACAGGGGACAGGTCCGACCAGGTCCGACCAGGTCAGGTGAGGCGCCAGGTCAGGTGAGGCGCCAGGCCACCACGCCGAAGAGGACGCCCAAGGCGTTGGTCGCCCAGTGCATGCCGACGCTGGCCAGGATGCTGCCGCTGCGACGCCGCAGCTCACCGGCGATGAGGCCACCTGCGGCCGTGAAGAGCACGGTGCCCGCCACGCTGACGACCTGCTGCCAGGCACCGAGCCCGACCATGACCGCCCCCAGGGCGGGGTTCGCGGTGACGGCGGCCGACGCGGGCAGCACGTGCCAGAGCCCGAAGAGCAGGGACGACCCGAGAGCCACCTGCCAGACCCGGGCGTGCCGGGACAGGAAGCCCCAGAGCACCGAGCGGAAGGCCACCTCCTCGAGGAGGACGGTGCCGACGGGGATGATGACGAAGGCCGTGAGCAAGGCGCTCGCGGGCGGCAGGTGGTAGCGCGCGTCCAGGAAGGCGGTCCGCGTCTGGGGGATGAGCACGCCGGCGAGATAGACCAGGGCGACGACCCCGATGACCCCGAGGCCCCAGCGCACTCCGGCAGCGTGGGTGCGCCGGCTCAAGCCGAGCTGGCGCCACGTCAGGCCGGAGAACCGGGCGAACGCCATGAGCGCGACGGCGCCCACCGGTCCCAGCCAGAGGGACCCCCAGCCGAAGACGTGGTTGGCCAGGTTGAGGCCGACCAGGGCCAGGACCACGACGACCGTCGCCCAGAGACCCGGGCGGCGCCGGGCCGGCGCGGTCCGCTGCTCTGGGTGGGGGACGGTGGCTGTGGCAGTCATCGCCCCGAGGGTCGCATGCATACCTGTCAATTACCCAGCCGCATCCGTCTCGTGGGCACCCCATCGCGCCTGATCCGCCTGATCCGCCTCATCCGCCCCTCAGGTCACGTCAGTCTCTCAGGCTCGACGTTGAGCCAGTCCACGCACATACTGCGCCTGGCCAAGATGCTTGGCCGAGTCGTCGAGGACGGAGACGACCCGGACGGCGACCGTGACGGGCGGGTCCCAGTTGCGGTCGATGACGCGGGCGAAGTCGTCGGCGTCGAGCCCACGCAGGACCTGAAGCGTCAGGTCGTGCACGGCCTCGTGATAGCCGACGAGGTCCGCGGGGTCCGGCGCGGTGAACGCACCCACGTCGGCCGACGACATGCCGTAGCCGTGGGCGTCCTCGGGGTAGGGCAGGGCGAACCGCTCGGCCCAGGCACCGGAGCGCCAGGCCGAGCGGACGTGGCCCAGCTGGGCGAGCTGTTCGTCCTGCTGGCGACTCAGGTGCCAGACCAGCCAGGCGATGTGGTTGGCGTCGGCGTCTGGTCGCCAGAGCAGTTGCTCGACGCTGAGGCCTTCGACGACGTCCGGCACGCCTTCCGCGATGCGACCGAACCCGTCGATGAGCAGCTCGGTGGCCAGGCCGGCGGTGGTGCGACTGTCACCCATCCACCCAGCATGGCCCGAAACGCTCCAGCAGGCGACCCTCCCCCCTCGAGTGGCCCCGCCTTCCACCGGGAGGCTGTGGACACCGGGGCCACTCGAGCTACTTGACGGAGCCGCTCATCAGGCCGCCGATGAAGTACCGGCCCAGGAGGATGTAGACGAGCAGGGTCGGCAGCGACGCGAGCAGCACGCCGGCCATGATCGACGGGTAGTCCGGGTTCTGCCCACCGGCGAGCTCGTTCAGCGCATACGTGACCGGGCCGGTGTTCCGGTTCGTCAGGAACAGTGCGAAGAGGAAGTCGTTCCACGCCGAGGTGAACTGCCAGATCATCGTCACGACGAAGCCGGGCGCCGAGAGCGGCAGGACGATCGACCGGAAGGTCCGCAGCATCCCGGCACCGTCGACCTTGGCGGCCTCGAGCATCTCGTTGGGCACCGCCGTGGCGTAGTAGTTGCGGAAGATCAGGGTGCAGATCGGGATGCCGAAGATCACGTGGACCGCGACGAGCTTGGCGATGCCGTCGAACCACGAGAACCCTGGCGTCGCCTGGACGTCGAGCAGCATCCCCTGCAGCGGGATCATCACGGCCTGGTAGGGGATGAACATGCCGAAGAGGAAGAGCGTGAAGATCGTCGTCGCCCCCGGGAAGCGCCACTTGGCGAAGACGAAGCCGTTGAGCGACCCCAGGGCCGCCGACAGCACGGCCACCGACGTCGCGAGGATGACCGAGCGGAACAGCGCCGGCGAGAGCGCGTCCCAGGCGGCCCGCCAGCCGCCGACCGACCATGCGCTCGGGAACGTCCAGGCCTGGCTCGCGTTGACGTCCGCGCTCCGCTTGAAGCTCGTGACGAAGAGGACGTAGAGGGGGATGATGATGACGATCACGAAGAGGATGAGCAGCCCGTAGCGGAGCGTCCGCCCGGCGACCGTCCCCTCAGTGCCCGGGGCGTGCCCCGTCGAGACGCGCGGGGGGATGACGTCAGGTCCCGCTGCGCCGGCCGGGGGGGCCGTGTTGGTCGTGGCGGTCATCCGCGGCTCTCCTTCTCGGTCTTGTTGGTGTAGATCAGGTAGGGCACGACGACGACGGCGACGAGGATGAGCAGGATCGTCGCGTTGGCAGCCGCGGCCGTCGGGTTGTTCTGCTGGAACATCTGCGTCCACATCAAGGTGGCCGGCACCGACGCCTTGTAGGAGCTCTGGCCGGCGATCGCGTAGATGAGGTCGAACATCTTCATCGACATGTGGCCGATGATGATGAGCGCCGAGAGTGCGATCGGCGACAGCTGCGGGAAGAGGACGTGCCGGTAGATCTGCCGCTCCGTGGCGCCGTCGATCCGCGCGGCCTCGCGCTGGTCGTCGGAGATGCCGCGGAAGCCGGCGAGGAAGAGCGCCATGACGTAGCCGGACAGCTGCCAGATCGCCGGGATCGCCATCGCGGCCATCGAGAACATGTTGGGCGACTGCCACCACGAGCTCTGGAAGCGTTCCAGCCCGATCATCGCGAGCAGCTGGTTGAGGCCGACGGCCTGGTCGCCCTTGCCGGGGGAGAGCAGCCAGCGCCACACGATGCCGGCGGCGATGAACGAGATCGCCATCGGCAGCAGGTAGACCGAGCGGAAGATGCCCTCGGCGTTGACGCCCTTCTCGAGCAGCACCGCCCAGAGCAGGCCGAAGAACATCGTCCCGGCGACGAAGACGACGGTGAGGACGAGCAGGTTGAACAGGGCGTGCTGGTAGCCCTCGCTGCCGAGCAGGTTCGAGTAGTTCTCGACCCCGCCGGGGTTTGTCACCCGCTTGCTCGCCTTGGTCACGGTGCGCTCGAGCGAGGTCGCGACGTTCCGGAAGATGAGCCAGTAGACGAAGATCCCGACGAGGATGATCGACGGCAGGACGAGCAGGAAGCCGGGCAGCCAGTCACGCAGCTTGGTCGCCGTACGCATGAACGTCTCCTTGGGAGGGCGGTAGGGCTGGAAATGAGGGTATGCCGCTGAGCCGGCTCAGCGGCATACCCT
>NZ_JAPFQL010000001.1 GCF_028446585.1 Intrasporangium calvum | reverse complement strand
CTGGAAACCGGCCCCGGTGATCATCGCGAGGTCGATGTCCATGGGGGACTGCGCGACCTCCTCGTCGAGCATCCGGCGGGCCTCGTCGGCGAGCACGGTCAGGACCCGCTCGCGGACCTCCGGGACGCCCAGGACGACGGGCTCCGTGGGCCGCTCGATGAGCTCAGCGGCTTCCGGCAGCAGCACCGGGCGACCCGAGCTGAGGTCGTAGAAGCCCGGCAGCTTCGCGGCGACGAGCCGCTGGAGGGTCGGCGACGCGTAGAACCGGTCCGGGAAGGCGCGGACCAGCGTCTCACCGTTGTGCAGCGCGATCGCCGGTCCGACGAGTCCGATGAGGACGAACGGCGGCATGGGGGCCAGGCCCGCGAACGCCCGGTCGACGACCTCGATCGGCGTGCCCTCGTCGAGGATGCGCGCGGCCTCTCCCATGAAGCGGCCGAGCAGCCGGTTGACGATGAACGAGGGCCGGTCCGCCGCCCGGATGCAGGTCTTCTTCAGCTCCTTGCCCACGGCGAAGGCGGTGGCCAGGGTCGCGTCGTCGGTCTGTGCCCCGGGGATGATCTCGAGGAGCGGCATGACGGCGACCGGGTTGAAGAAGTGGAAGCCGACGACGCGCTCCGGGTGTTCGAGCTCGGCCGCCATCTCCGTGATCGAGAGGCTGGACGTGTTCGTGGCGAAGACGCACTCGGGACCGGTGACCCGCTCGAGCTCGGCGAACACCTGCTTCTTGACCGACATCTCCTCGAAGACCGCCTCGATGACGAAGTCGGCGTCCGCGAAGCCGGCCTTGCTCGTCGACCCGCTCACGAGCGCCTTGTAGCGGTTGAGGCGGTCCGGGCTGAGGCGCCCCTTGCCGGCCAGCTTGTCGAGCTCGGCGTGGACGTAGCCGACCCCCTTGGCCACCCGCTCGTCATCGATGTCGGTCAGGATGACCGGCACGTTGAGGCGTTGGACGAACAGGAGCGCCAGCTGGCTCGCCATGAGGCCGGCGCCGACGATCCCGACCTTGGTGACCCTGCGGGCGAGGCTCTTGTCGGGAGCCCCGGCGGGCCGCTTGGCCCGCTTCTGGACGAGCTCGAAGGCGTAGAGGCCGGCCCGCAGCTCGTCGCTCATGATCAGGTCAGCGAGCACCTCGTCCTCGGCGGCGAAACCCTCGTCACGCGTGGCCGTGCGGGCAGCCGCGACGAGGTCGAGCGCGGCATAGGGGGACTTTGCCTGGCGGCCCGTCTTGACGTCGGCGAACGCCTTGGCCTTCGCGATCGCGGCCGTCCAGGTGGCCTCGTCGCGGTCGATCTCGGCGCGCTCGACCGTCACTGCTCCCGTGAGCACTCCGGCGGCCCACCCGATGGAACGCTCGAGGAAGTCGGCCGGCTCGAAGATCGCGTCGGCGATCCCCAGCCGGAAGGCCTCGGGCCCACGGAGCATGCGGTTCTGGGACAGCGGGTTGTCGATGATGACCTTGAGGGCGTTCTCGACGCCGACGAGGTTGGGCAGCATCCAGCAGCCGCCCCAGCCCGGGATGATGCCGAGGAAGACCTCGGGCAGAGCCACCGCCGGGACGCCGGCGCTGATGGTCCGGTAGGTGGCTGACAGGGCGAGCTCGACGCCGCCGCCCATCGCGGCCCCGTTGACGAATGCGAAGGTCGGCACGGGCAGGTCGGCCAGCGCGGCGAAGGCTGCGTGCCCGGACCGGGCGACGGCCAGCGCCTGCTCGCGCTCGGTGACGAGGGGAATCCCCGTGAGGTCGGCGCCGACGGCGAAGATGAACGGCTTGCCGGTGACGGCGACGGCCGCGATCTCGCCGGCCTCCGCCCGCACCCCGAGCGCGTCCACCGCGGCGTGCAGCTCGGCGATGGACCGGGGGCCGAACGTCGTCGGCCGGGTGTGGTCGAGACCGTTGTCGATCGTGATGAGGGCGAGCGTCCCCGCGTCGCCGGGCAGGGTGATGTCGCGGACGAGCGCGTGGGTCACGACCTCGTCGCCGAACTCCAGGCTCGGCTGGGCGGTCGTGGTCGTCGAGGTGGCGGTCACTTGGCGTCCTCCGTGGTGGCCGGGGCGACGGCGTCGCGCTGGTAGTCGGGGTGGTGCGGGTTCTCCCAGATGACCGTGCCGCCCATGCCGAGGCCGATGCACATCGAGGTGAGGCCGTAGCGGACCTCGGGGTGCTCCTCGAACTGGCGGGCGAGCTGGGTCATGAGGCGGACGCCGGAGCTGGCGAGCGGGTGTCCGACGGCGATGGCGCCGCCGTACTCGTTGACGCGCGGGTCGTCGTCAGCGATGCCGAAGTGGTCGAGGAAGGCGAGGACCTGGACGGCGAAGGCCTCGTTGAGCTCGAAGAGGCCGATGTCGTCGATGGACAGTCCGGCCTTGGCGAGGGCCTGCTCGGTGGCGGGCACCGGTCCGACGCCCATCACCTCCGGCTCGACGCCGACGAAGGCGTAGGAGACGAGGCGCATCCGGATGGGCAGGCCCAGCTCGGTGGCGGCGGCCTCGGAGGCGAGCAGGCAGGCGGTCGCGCCGTCGTTGAGGCCCGCGGCGTTGCCGGCGGTGACGTTGCCGTGGGCGCGGAAGGGCGTCTTGAGGGCGGCGAGGTCCTCGAGCGTGGTGCCCGGCCGGGGCGGCTCGTCCTCGGTCGCCAGGCCCCAGCCCAGCTCGCCGTGGCGGACGGCGACGGGCACCAGGTCGGGCTGGATCTTGCCGTTGGCGTACGCCTTGGCGAGCTTGTCCTGGCTGCCGACGGCGAAGGCGTCGGCGCGCTCCTTGGTCAGCTGGGGGAAGCGGTCGTGAAGGTTCTCGGCCGTCTTGCCCATGACGAGGGCGTCGGGGTCGACGAGCTTCTCGGCCAGGATGCGCGGGTTGGGGTCGACGCCCTCTCCCATGGGGTGGCGGCCCATGTGCTCGACCCCGCCGGCGATGGCGATGTCGTAGGCGCCGAAGGCGATCGAGCTCGCGGTGGTCGTCACTGCGGTCATGGCGCCGGCGCACATCCGGTCGATGGAGTATCCGGGCGTCGACTTCGGCAGTCCGGCGAGGAGGGCGGCCGTGCGTCCGATGGTCAGGCCCTGGTCGCCGATCTGGGTCGTCGCGGCGATGGCAACCTCGCCGACCCGGTCGGTGGGCAGGTCGGGGTTGCGGGTGAGCAGTTCGCGGATGCAACGGATGACGAGGTCGTCGGCACGGGTCTGGGCGTAGATGCCCTTCTCACCCGCCTTGCCGAACGGGGTGCGGACGCCGTCGACGAAGACGACCTCACTGAGCTGGCGGGGCACGGTGCCTCCTAGGGAGAGGGGGACGTTCCCGCAGATCCTACTTCTGAGTAACTTCGTCGCCAACGGGTGGACCCGTGACGGTACTCACGCGCGCACCACCGGTCCGTATGCCGCTGGGCCGGCTCCCGTTGGAAGGGTCCCGTCAGGAGGTGGTGGGGTGCTCGGAGCACGCCCGCGCGATGAGGGGAGCGGCGAGACTCGTCTGCCACCGCCGAGCGCCCATCCTCGCCAGGGCCTCCGCCACGTCCGCAGTGGTCGGGGCAGGCGGGCCGTCCCAGAGGTAGCGACGCAGAAGGTCTGGCGTGAGGACGTTCTCGACGGGGATCGCCAGCTCCTGCGACAGTCCCGCGAGCAGCTCACGCGCGCGAGCCAGCCGGGCGGCCGCCACGGGGTCCTTGTCGGCCCACGTGCGGGGTGGGGGCGGACCGGTCGAGGGCAGGGCGAGCGGCGGCAGGTCCGCCTCCGGGAGGGCGAGCGCCTCCGAGAGAACCTCGAGCAGCGCCTCCTGGTGCCGGCGGATGGAGCGAGCCAGCCGCGGGTCCGACGAGGTCAGCGACCGGGGTGCGCGCTCGGCACGCTGGTGTGCGATGGCGATCTCCGCGATGGCGGCGTCGGGGACGATCCGGCCGGGGGAGACATCGCGCTGCTGGGCCAGCTCGTCGCGCCAGAGCCAGAGCTCACGGACGATCGCCGTGCCCCGGCGGGCCCGGATGCGGTGAATGCCGGAGGTGCGCCGCCACGGGTCGACCCGGCGTTCCGGGCCGGTGAAGGTCAGCAGGGACTGGAACTCCTCGGCCGCCCAGCCGGCCTTGCCCTGGCGTTCGAGGTCCGCGCCCACGGCGTCGCGCAGGTCGACGAGGACCTCCACGTCGAGGGCGGCGTAGCGCAGCCACGGCTCCGGGAGCGGGCGGACGGACCAGTCCACCGCGGAGTGCTCCTTGGCCAGCTGGAGCCCGAGATAGTGCTCGACCATGGCGCCCAGCCCGACCCGAGGCAGACCGGCCAGCCGACCGCCCAGCTCGGTGTCGAAGAGCACCCGGGGGCGCAGGCCCACCTCGGCCAGGCACACGAGGTCCTGGGTCGCCGCGTGCACGATCCACTCGGCGTCGCCAATGGCGTCCTCGAGCGGGCTGAGGTCGGGCAGGGCGACGGGGTCCACGAGGAAGGTGCCGGCGCCCGCGCGGCGGACCTGTACGAGGTAGGCCCGCTGCCCGTAGCGGTAGCCGGATGCCCGCTCGGCGTCCATCCCGATCGGGCCCGAACCCGCGGCGATGGCCTCGGCGGCCTGCGCGAGACTGCGTTCGTCGGTGAGCACCTCGGGCACGCCGTCGCGCGGCACGACGAGGGGAGTGAGTGGTCGGGCGTGCGTGGCCCCGTCGGCGGCCTGGATCGGGGTCTCGGTCGGGATCTCGGTCGGGATCTCGGTCGGGGTCTCGGTCGGGGCGGCCGCCTCGTCGGTCCCTGTCGCGGACGAGCTCGGCACGGCGGTCATCGCCGTTGCCCGGGCAGCGGCACCACGCCGTCCGGCAGGGGCGGGATCCCGGCGATGGTGCACAGCAGGTCGGCCCACGCACGCAGGTGCTCGGTCACGTCCCCACCGTTCATGGGCGTCCACGAGGCGCGGATCTCCATCTCGACGCTCGGCGCTCGGTCGGACAGCCCGCCGAAGCTCTCGCTCAGCACTCGGGTCACCGTGCCGGCCTGGGCCGTCCAACGGACGCCTCGGCCGCGCAGCGAGTCGGTCAGCCACGACCAGCCGACGGCCCCGAGCATCGGGTCGCTGGCGAGCTCCGGCTCGAGCTCCGCGCGGGCGAAGGTGACGATCCGCCACGTCCCGTCCCACGTCTCCGGGCCCTCGGGATCGTGCAGGACGACGAAGCGTCCCGTGGCCAGCTCTGCGTCCGGGTCTGCGGGGTCCAGGACATCGGCAGTGAGCGCCGCGGCGAACGGGGCGATCCGGGTGGGCGCCGGCACCTCGGTGAGGCGCACTTCGGAGCGCACCCGAACGTCGCGGAGGGCTGCGAGCACCTTCGCGAAGTCCGCGCCGTGGTTGCCCGGCAACGTTCTCGTGTGCACCCGACGAGGGTATGCCGCCGGGGTCGTTTTGTCCGCAGGGCACGCCGAGGCGCGTGGCGGGGTCATCGGTGCTCGCGTGGCAGGATTGAGCAGTGCCGACCCCAGCCACGTCCCCAGCCTCCTCGGCTGCTCCCGCTGCCTCCTCCGGACCCGCCGAGCCGCATGCGCCAGGAGACAGCGACCTCGTCCGCGCCGCCCGCCGCCAGCCCGTCTCGCGCACACCAGTCTGGTTCATGCGCCAGGCGGGGCGCTCGCTGCCGGAGTACCGCGCCGTCCGCGAGGGCATTCCCATGCTCGAGTCGTGCATGCGTCCGGACCTGATCACCGAGATCACGCTCCAGCCGGTGCGGCGCCATGACGTGGACGCGGCGATCTTCTTCAGTGACATCGTCGTGCCGCTCAAGGCGATCGGCGTCGACCTCGACATCGTCCCCGGCGTGGGGCCCGTGGTCGCCCGCCCGGTCCGTGCGGCCAAGGACCTCGACCAGCTCATCGACCTGACGCCGGAGCACGTGCCCTACATCACCGAGGCGGTCCGGCAGCTCGTCACCGAGCTCGGTCCGACGCCGCTGATCGGCTTCGCCGGCGCTCCGTTCACGCTCGCCTCCTACCTGGTCGAGGGTGGGCCGTCCAAGAACCACGAGCACACCAAGGCACTCATGCACGGCGACCCGCAGCTGTGGGACGCCCTGTGCGCCCGGCTGGCCCAGATCTCCGGTGCCTTCCTGCGAGTCCAGGCCGAGGCCGGCGCGAGCGCGGTCCAGCTCTTCGACTCCTGGGTGGGGGCTCTGTCGCGGGCGGACTACACCCGCCACGTCCAGCGGCACTCGGCGACGGCCCTCGCCGCCGTCAAGGACCTCGACGTGCCCCGGATCCACTTCGGGGTGGGCACGGGCGAGCTGCTCCGACTCATGGGAGAGGCCGGGGCGGACGTCGTCGGCGTCGACTACCGGGTGAGCCTGACCGACGCGGTGGAGCGTCTCGGGCCCGACTACGCCGTCCAGGGCAACCTCGACCCGGCTCTCCTCTTCGCCCCCTGGGACGCCCTCGAGCGCCGGGTGCGCGAGATCGTCGAGGAGGGCAAGCAGGCGCCCGGCCACATCTTCAACCTCGGCCACGGAGTGCTGCCGAGCGTCGACCCCGACGTGCTGACCAGGGTCACCGCCCTGGTCCACGAGGTGTCGGCGCGCTGATGGCCCAGGGGTCGCTCGCCCGGTCGAGCCTCGTCATGGTGGGCGGGTCGTTCGCGTCCCGCGCCCTCGGCGTGGTGCGCGCGGCCCTGCTCACGGCGATCATCGGCACGCTTGCTGCCGGTGACGCCTTCAACCTCGCCAACACGCTGCCCAACGTCTTCTACCTGCTCGCTGCCGGCGGCATCCTCAACGCGGTGCTCATCCCCGCGCTGACCCGCGCCATGAAGCTCGAGGACGGCGGCCGGGAGTTCACCGACCGAGTCGTCACGGTCGCCCTCGTCGCCATGGCCGCGATCACGCTCCTCGTCGTGCTGGGAGCCGGGCTCTTCGTCTCGCTCCTCTCCGGTGACCGGGGGGCCGACTTCGAGCGGCTGGCCCTCGCCTTCTCCTTCATCTGCCTGCCGCAGATCTTCTTCTACGGAGCGTTCGCGCTCTTCGGGCAGATCCTCAACGCGAAGAACCGCTTCGGCGCCTTCGCCTGGGCGCCGTTCATCGCCAACGTCTTCGCGGTCATCGGCCTGCTCATCTTCATCGCGCTCTACCCGGCCCCTCAGGTCGTCACGGCGCAGGGCCAGCCGATCCCGCGCGGGCCCGAGGACTGGACGGCGCCGATGATCTGGCTCTTCGCGGGCTCCGCGACGGTGTCGGTCATCGCCCAGGCTGCCTGGCTGTTGCCGGCCCTCTACCGGACGGGCTTCCGCTACCGGCCGCGGTGGGGGCTGCGCGGCGTCGGCCTGGGCGGCGTCAGCCGCCTGGCGGTCTGGGCCTTCGTGGGCCTGGCGGTCTCACAGGTCGGGTTCTTCATCACGCAGTGGGTGCTCAACACCGCGGCGGCCCGGTCGGGACGACCGCCTGACGACCCGCTGCGGGCCACCTCGGTCTACGCGGTCGCCTTCACGATCTTCATGCTGCCTCACGCCTTCATCGCGGTGTCCATCATCACCGCGCTGTTCCCGCGGCTGTCCAAGGCGGCGGCGGACGACGACGTGCCGGCTCTCAAGTCGGACTTCCGCCGGGGCCTGCTGCTGCCGCTCGTCGCCAACGTGCCCGTCATGGTCTTCGTCATGGTGGCGGCCACTCCCATCGTGGCGCTGCTCGCACCGGGCATCGACGGCCCGTCCATCGAGCTCGCCTCGATCGTGCTCGTGGTGATGATCCTGGGCATCGTCCCGTTCGGGGTCGACCTGCTCTGCTACCGGGTGTTCTTCGCCCTCGAGGACGGCCGTTCGCCCCTTCTCATGCAGGTGGTGCTCACGGTCATCTCCCTCACGGGTGGCATCATCACGCTCTTCGTGGAGCCGAAGTGGGCCATCGCCATCGTGGCGGCGGGGCAGACGATCGGCAATGCCGCCAGCTCGGCCACGGGCGTCATGCTGCTCAAGCGACGCTTCGGCCTGCTCGGGCTCGCCGAGATCGTCAACTCCACCGCTCGCATCGGTGTCGCCGCTGCCGGGGCCGGGCTGCTCGCCTGGGGCACGATGACGGTCCTGTCACCCATCCTCGGAGACCCGACCGCTCCCTCGAGCGTCGTCGACCGTCTCTTCAGCAGCGGGATCGTCCTCGCCTTCACCGGGATGCTCTTCGTCATCGTCTATCTCGCGCTGGCCCATGCGATGCACGTCCGCGAGGTACGCGACGTCGCCGACATGGTGCGCCGACGCGTCTCCTGAGGCACGGCCTGAAGAGAGGCGTGGGTCCCGAGAGCGGCCCGTGCTCAGTCCGACGACGCCGGCGCGCCGGCGTTGCGGCGCCGTAGCCACCGGCGCACGAACCAGGCGACGACGAGGGCGAGGAGAAGCCAGGGCAGCAGGACGGCCAGTCCAGTCACCACCACCATGATCGAGGCGAGGAAGGCGTCCCAGGCCTTCTGCAGGCTCGTGAGGAAGGCGTTGTCGTCCGGCTCGGGTGGCGCCGTCTCATCCGTCCACAGGGTCACCGACACGGTCGACGTGGACGTCCGCAGCTCGAGCTCGGCCAGTCGTTGCTCGAGGGAGTCGAGGTCCGCCTGGCGACGGGCGAGCTCGCTCTCGAGCAGGACGATCTGGTCGAGACTCGTCGCCTTGACCATGAGGGCGCGGACGCGGGCGATGGAGTCCTTCGCAGGCTGGATCCGGGCGCGGGTGTCGACGTACGTCTCGGTCACGTCCTCGGACTGCGATGACCGGTACGAGAGCGTGCCCAGGCTTGCCGAAGAGAGGTCGGTCAGGACCTTGTCGAGCGCGTCCGCAGGAACGCGGAGGGTCAGGCGTGCTTCGTTGACGCCCACGGGCGGAAGGAAGCCCTCCTCGGAGACACCTTCGGGCCCCTTGCGGTTCTCAACGGACCCGGTCGGGTCCGGGGCGGTGACGATGCTCTCGGAGATCACCTGTCCGCCGGCGGCCTCCGCGATGGCTCGCACCCGGCTGCTGGCGCCGGCGATGTCTCCCACCTTGATGCCGAGCCAGGCGGTGCGGGCCAGCTTGGTCCCGACCGATGTCACCGCGCCACCCGCCTGCGGAGCTGAGCCCTGCTCCTCCGGCGCGTAGCCGCCCGCGGCGTCCGGGAGGACGGGCGCCCCCACGCTGCCGTCGCGCTGCGACTCGGTGATGATCCCGCTCGCCGGCGCGGGCACGTCAGAGCGGCTGCCCCAGGTCCCGTTGAGCACGGAAAGGCCGACTGGGACGGAGAGCGCCACCACGAGGAGCGTCAGTCCGACGACGAGCCACAGGTGCCGTCGCCGCGGCGTATCGGGTCGGAGTCGATCGAACGTGACCATGGGGTCCTCCTCCACCAGGTGGCCCCGGAGCGTCTTGATCCGGTGTGCGCCGTCCCTGTGTCCGTGAAGACACCTGGGCGGGCCGAAACGTTGAGTCCGGGATGGGAGAGTGGCGTCATGAATGCTCGCGTGGGAGTGGTCGGCGGCGGAATCGCAGGACTCGTGGCGGCCTGGCACCTCGTCCGGGCCGCCCCCGAGCTCGAGGTCACCGTCCTCGAGGGGGCCTCGCGCGTGGGTGGGAAGCTGCGCGTCGAGCAGGTGGGCGGCCTGACCGTCGACGTAGGGGCAGAGGCGGTGCTGACCTTCCGGCCGGAGGCGATGCAGCTCTTCGACGAGCTCGGTGTCGCTGACCGCGTCGCCCACCCTGCTCCGGTCCCCGCCTCGATTGTCATCGACGGAGCCCGGCGACCCATGCCCAAGGGCACGCTCATGGGGGTTCCCGCCGACCCCGAGGCCGTGCGCGGGCTGCTGACCGATGCCGAGGTCGACCGGCTCAGGAGCGAAGTGCTCACGCCGCCCGTCCACGGCGACATCGCGGTCGGCACCTTCGTCGACGCGCGGCTGGGCCCTGCCGTCACCGACAAGCTCATCGAGCCGTTGCTCGCCGGGGTCTACGCGGGTGACTCCCGCAACCTGTCGCTCGAGATGGCGGTGCCCCAGCTCGCCAAGGCCGCTCGTGAGGGCACCTCGCTGCTGGAGCTGAGTCGCTCCCTCGTCCCCCCTGCGTCGCCGGGATCGGAGGGTGCGCGTCGGCCCGTCTTCGCCACGATCGCCGGCGGGCTCGGCCTCGTCCCGGAGATCCTCGCGCTGCGTCTGCGCGACCTCGGAGTCACGGTGCGCACGGGCGCCATGGTGCGCGGGCTCGCGCGTCGGGACGGACGGTTCGTCGTCTCGAGCGGCCCGACGACCGACGTGCGTGAGGACCTCTTCGACGACGTGATCCTCGCCACGCCGGCTGCACCCACCGCCCGCCTCCTGCGCGGCCTGGCTCCCGAGGCGGCGTCCCGTCTCGCGCGCATCGAGTCGGCGTCCATGGCGATCGTCACCCTCGTCCTCGATGGACCTCCGCCCGAGGTCCTCGACGGCAGCGGGTTCCTCGTCCCACCCACCGAGCAGACGACCATCAAGGCCTCCACCTTCAGCACGGTGAAGTGGCCGTGGCTGGCCGCCGCATATCCAGACCACACCGTCCTTCGCACCTCACTCGGTCGGCACCGTGAGGAGGCCACCCTCCAGAGGTCCGACGAGGAGCTCGTCGAGGTGTCCCTCGCCGACCTGGCCGCAGTTCTCGGGCCGTCCCTGCCGGCCCCGGCCGCGGTGCACGTCCAGCGCTGGGGAGGCGGGCTGCCGCAGTACGCCGTGGGTCACCGTGCCCTCGTCGAGGGGCTCGAGGAGCCCGCCCCGGGGATCGCCCTCGCCGGCGCCGCCCTCAGTGGGGTCGGCGTGCCGGCCTGCATCGCCTCGGGCCGCCGGGCGGCGGAGGCGGTGCTGACCCGCGTGCGAGCGGATCGTCGCGGCTTGGGATGATGAGCGGCATGACTGACAAGCTGACCCCGGCCCAGATGCGCGAGATCAACGAGACCATCCGCTACTCGATGTGGTCGGTGTTCAGCAGCGTCACCCCGCTCGGCGACGACCGCGAGGCGCTGGCCGACGAGCTCGAGTCGTTCCTGGCGACCATCGCCGGCGAAGGCGTCGTCGTGCGCGGCATCTACGACGTGGCCGGGCTGCGCGGCGACGCGGACTTCATGATCTGGTGGCACGCCTCGACCATCGAGCAGCTCCAGTCCGCCTACCACCGGCTGCTGCGCAGCGAGCTCGGGGCGCACCTCGAGCCCGTGTGGTCCTCCGCCGCACTGCATCGGCCCGCTGAGTTCAACAAGAGCCACATCCCGGCCTTCATGGCCGACGAGGTGGCCCGCAAGTACGTCTGTGTCTACCCGTTCGTCCGTTCCTACGACTGGTACCTGCTCGACGACGCGGAGCGCCGCGACCTGCTGCGGGAGCACGGCCAAATGGCGCGCGACTACCCGGACGTGCGCGCCAACACCATCGCCTCGTTCGCGCTGGGCGACTACGAGTGGCTGCTCGCCTTCGAGGCCGACGAGCTCTTCCGGATCGTCGACCTGATGCGGGAGCTGCGCGCCTCACGCGCGCGCAACCACGTGCGAGAAGAGATCCCGTTCTTCACCGGCCCGAAGGTGGACGCACGACAGCTCGTCGCGAACCTCCGCTGACGCCCCGCTTGCCGGGTCGGTCCCGGCTCAGTCCTCCGTGATCGCCGAACTGATCACGGCGACGACCGGCACGAGCACGAACCACAGCAGCGACCCGGTGCGCAGGAAGAGCGCGAGGGCGAGGAAGGGCGTCAGCGCGAGCACGACGGTGCGCACCCGCGCCCAACCACTCCGGGCGCGCTCGATCTCCGTGCGGCCGGCCACCGGCAGCGGGCGCCGGTCCCGTCCCAGGGCCGGCAGGTCGCTGAAGAGCACGTCCAGGTCGTGCCGCGTCACCGCGTCCGCAGCGCGACCACGGCGGTCCTCGAACTCGTGAGAGTCGAGCCGTCCCGCCTCGTGGTGCTCGGCGAGCAGCTCCATCGCGGCACGCCGCTCGGCGTCCCCGATGCGCAGCTCGTCCGACCCCATGTCGCGAGGATAGGTGACTCGTGGGTGGCCCCCAAGGGCACCTCAGGCCGACCGCAGCGAGACTCCGCGTCGGGCACCCGTCGAGCCCAGCGGCATACGGCTCACTCGTCGTCGGGGGTCAGCCGGAGGCTGATCGAGTTGATGCAGTAGCGCTGGTCCGTGGGCGTGCCGTAGCCCTCGCCTTCGAAGACGTGCCCGAGATGGGAGCCACACGTCGCACACCGCACCTCGACGCGTCGCATGCCGTGGCTGCTGTCCTCGACGTACTCCACCCGCTCCCCGGCGAGCGGCGCGTAGAACGACGGCCAACCGCAGTGGGACTCGAACTTCGTGTCGCTGCGGAAGAGCTCCGCTCCGCACGCCCGGCACGAGTAGACGCCCTGGGTCTTCGTGTCGGTGTACTCGCCCCGGAACGGCGCCTCGGTGCCGGCCTGCCGCAGGACGTGGAACTCGGCGGGCGTCAGCGTGGCCCGCCACTCGTCGTCACTGCGCTGGACGGGATAGGTGTGGTCGCTGCTCATGTCCCCTCGAACGTCCCCGACCTCCCGTTTGTGCCCGAGGCAGCAAAGCCCGCCCACGACGCGCCGGTCGGCGTTCACGGGACCGTCGCCCGGGCGCCTGCTCGCTTTGGCACGATGGCCGCGTGAAGCTTCGTCAGCTGGTGACCCGCCCGGTCCTCATCGCCGGTGCCGCGGGTGGAGGCTCCGCGGTCGGCGCGGCCGCGGGCTCGGTCGCCGCTGCCGCCTGGTTCGCGCGCCGGGTGCTGACCCCGGACGAGCTGCAGCCCGACGACGTCGCGATCGTCGCGCACGACGCGGAGTCGGTGACCTTTGCCTCCGGTCCGGACCCTGACGTCCGGGGACGTTACGGCGTGTGGCTGGACGGGGGAGCGGGCCATGCCCGGGTCGGGCGGATCCTCGAGCACGACGAGCTGGCGGGAACGGTCCGGCGCGAGCTGATCGCCGTCGACCGTGGAACCTTGCAGGTGGGTCCGGCCCGCTGGAACCAGTACTACTACTGGGATCGGCCGAGCATCAGCCTCGGCCTGCCCGACGAGGACCTCGTGGTGAGCTCCGACGTGGGTGCCCTGCCCGGCTGGGTGGTGCGCCCTGCCGAGACCAGCCGCAGCGGAGACTGGGCGATCCTCGTGCACGGGCGGGGTGCCCGCAAGGAGGAGACCCTCCGGGCGGTGCCGGTGCTGCGAAGGGCGGGCTGGACATGTCTGGTGGCTGCGTACCGCAACGACCGGGACGCGCCGCGCGGTCCCGACGGGCGCTACAACCTCGGCCTGTCGGAGTGGCGGGACGTCGAGGCAGCCATCGCCGCCGCCGTCGCCCGCGGGGCGCAGCGAATCGTCCTCTTCGGCTGGTCGATGGGCGGGGCCATCGTGCTGCAGACGCTGCACCGCTCGCGTCACGCCGACCGGATCGTCGGCGTGTGTCTCGACTCCGCTGTGATCGACTGGGACGCGGTGTTGCGGCACCACGGACGGCTCAACCACCTGCCGAGCCCGTTGGTCCGGGTCGCGCGCAGCCTGATGGGCTCGCCTCGCGGACGGTCGCTCGTCGGGCTCATCGAGCCGATCGACCTCGCTCACACGGACTGGGTCGCCCGCGCCGACGAGCTCGACGTGCCGATCCTGCTCATCCATTCCACCGGGGACACGGTGGTGCCGTTCGCCCCGGCTGCGGCGCTCGCCGAGCGGCGGCCCGACATCGTGAGGTTCGAGCCCTGGCATCGAGCCCGGCACTGCCGGGAGTGGAACTACGACTCCCAGCGTTGGGAGCTGGCCGTCTCGTCCTTCGTGGGGGGCCTCCCCGAGCGTCCGGACATGCTGCAGCGCCACGGGCGGTCGCCGGCCATCGCCGGGGCCCCAGCCGGCGGGCTGACAGCACGGCACGACATTGGCTGACACGGGGAAGATGCGCACGCCGAGGAGCTGAAGCGCGGGCCCGCCCTGGGTCAGGTCCCGCCAGGTCCCGCCAGGCCGCCAGGAGCGTCTCCTGGAGCGCGTCCTCGCTCATGGCGCCGGTGCGTCGCCCTGCTCGCGGACCGTGGTGAACCAGCGGCCCATCAGGGTGCCGTCCTCCTCGACGAGCCCGGCCAGCTCGAGTTCACACGGTGCGGCGGCAGCGGCGACCGGCCGGGGGTGCTCGCCGCCGACGATCCTCGGGGCGATCGTGAAGCACAGCTCGTCGACCAGGCCCGCGGCCAGCAAGGATGCGGTCAGCGCCGGGCCGCCCTCGCAGAGGGGACGCGACCAGCCGCGGTCGTGCAGCGCGGTCACGAGGACGCGGAGGTCCACGTCGTCGTCACCGCAGAGGATGACCTGCTCGTCACCGAGCACCGATCGGGCCTCGGCCAGACCCTGCGCGGTGGCGCAGGTGGCCAGCAGGACCGGTCCGCGGCTGCCGTCCCGCACGCTCTCCGGGAGCCGGCCGGCGCGGCTCACCACGACCAGGGGCAACGGGTCGTCGAGGCCTGCGGCGCGGCGGAGCGGCAGGACATCGGGCGTCACGGCCAGGCCGGTGTAGCCCTCGGCCCGGATCGTGCCCGCGCCGACGAGGACGGCGTGGCTCAGGCCGCGGAGCAGCTCGAAGACGACGTGGTCGGCCTCGGTGTTGATGGACCCCGACCGGCCGTCCGGGCCGGTGGCGGCACCATCGACCGTGGTCACCATGTTGCAGCGCAGCCAGGGCTCCCGGGGTGCGGTATAGGCCTGCGCGAGGTGGTCCAGGTCGAGCTCCGTGCCGGGCATGAGGCCGCCGGGAGCGGGTAGGAGCAGGCGCATGGAACAACCCTAGGCGGCCACGCTTCCACTGGGGCGGTCGTCGTGTCCGGCAGGATGGCGCAATGGGCAAAGGCAAGGGCAAGAAGAAGGCGGACAAGGCCAACAAGAGCGGCGCGCAGACCGACGCCGAGGCGCTCGAGTCGAAGCAGAAGGCCGACGAGGAGCGGGCCGTCGCCGACCTGGCCGAGAAGTTCGTCGCCGACGGGCTCCATCCCATGGGCGGCTTCTCCGACGCACTGCGGGTGGAGAAGGACTTCGTCCTGGCCGACGTCGACACGTCCTCGACCCCGGCGTTCGACGGTGACAAGCTCGCCGGCAAGGCGGCGCTCGCGTCGGCCGAGGAGGAGCTGACCGACCTTCTCGAACGGTTGTGGGCAGAGTCGACGACCGGGTCGAAACGTGCCTTGCTGCTCGTGGTGCAGGGGATGGACACGTCGGGCAAGGGCGGCATCATGCGCCACGTCATCTCGGTCAACCCCCAAGGGGTGCGCGCGACGGCCTTCAAGGCGCCGACCGAGGAGGAGCTCTCCCATGACTTCCTGTGGAGGATCGAGAAGGCGCTGCCCGGGGCGGGCCAGCTGGGCGTCTTCGACCGATCCCACTACGAGGACGTCCTCATCGTGCGGGTCCACGACCTCGTCCCCGAGGACGTCTGGTCCAAGCGGTACGCCCAGATCAACGCCTTCGAGCGCCAAGTGGCCGCGGCCGGCACGAAGATCGTCAAGGTGATGACCCACATCAGCAAGGACGAGCAGAAGTCGCGCCTCATGCGCCGCCTCGAGCGTCCGGACAAGCACTACAAGTTCAACCCCGGCGACGTCGACGAGCGCAGCCACTGGCTCGAGTACATGGAGGCCTACCAAGCGGTGCTCGATCGCACGTCGACGACCGGCGCGCCGTGGCACGTCGTGCCCGCGGACCGCAAGTGGTATGCCCGGCTCGCGGTCCAGCAGCTCCTCCTCGAGGCGTTGCGGGAGATGGACCTGCAGTGGCCGGAGGCGGACTTCGACGTGGAGGAGCAGAAGAAGCGCCTCTCCGCCAGCTAACCGAATCGAAAGAGCAGTTCGCGACACGTCGCGAACTGCTCTTTCGATGGGTCAGGTGTCGCGAACTGCTCTTTCGATGGGTCTCAGCCGATGCGGTCGAGGATGGCGCCGGTCGAGCCGGCGAGGTCGACGGGGAGCGTGCCGAAGGTGTGGCCGTGGCCGCCCCCGATGCGACTCGCGATGAAGGCCTCCGCCACCGTGGGGGAGTGCTCCACCAGCAGCGCCGCCTGGAGCGCGACGGCGAGGCCCTCGACCGCGGCGCGGGCGGTGAAGGCCGCCTCTGGGGAGTCCGGGCGCAGTGAGTGGGCCTGCCGCACCGCGTCGTCCATGTGGTCGTCGAGGACGCGGCTCACGCCCCGGACCCGGTGGAGCTCCTTGGTGAGGGCCTCCAGGCTCGCCGGCTCCCGG
Source organism: Intrasporangium calvum (assembly GCF_028446585.1). Lineage (GTDB taxonomy): Bacteria > Actinomycetota > Actinomycetes > Actinomycetales > Dermatophilaceae > Intrasporangium > Intrasporangium calvum_A. Next base: position 115,950 of record NZ_JAPFQL010000001.1, on the reverse strand, counting down.
CTGACGGCCCGGATCACGTCCAGCGCGTTGACGTTGCCCGACCCCTCCCAGATCGAGTTCAGCGGAGCCTCGCGGTAGAGCCGGGCCAACCCGTTCTCCTCGACGTAGCCGTTGCCGCCGAGGCACTCGAGCGCTTCGGCCACCATCGGGGCGGTGCGCTTGCACACCCAGTACTTGCCCACGGCGACTCCGAGCCTCGCGAGTTCCGTCTCCCCGGTGTCGAAGGCGTGCGCCAACCGCATCGCGAGAGCCGTGGCAGCCTCGGCCTCGAGGACGAGATCGGCCAGCACGTTGCGCATCAGCGGCTGGTCGACGAGCAGCCGGCCGAACACCGTCCGCCCACGGGCGTGGTGGACGGCCCGAGTCACGGCGTCCCGCATCGTCGCCGTCGACCCGAGGACGGTGTCCAGCCGGGTCGCGCCGACCATCTCGATGATGGTGCGGACCCCGCGCCCCTCGTCGCCGAGGCGCGAGCCCCACGACCCGTCGAACTCGACCTCGCTCGAGGCGTTCGAGTGGTTGCCCAGCTTGTCCTTGAGCCGCTGGAGCGCAAACGGGTTCCGGGCTCCGTCGTCCAGGGCCCGGGGCACGACGAGGCAGGTCAGCCCCCCGGGCGCCTGGGCCAGGACGAGGAAGACGTCGCTCATCGGTGCCGACAGGAACCACTTGTGGCCGGTGAGCCGGTACGTCTCGCCAGGCAGGGGACCGCCGGCTGTCGGCGTCGCGACCGTCGCGTTGGCCCGCACGTCCGAGCCGCCCTGCTTCTCGGTCATCCCCATCCCGGCGATGACGCCGGCCTTCTCGGCGAGCGGCCGGATGCCGAAGTCATAGCGGCGGCTCGCCAGCTTCGGGAGCCAGCGCGACGCGAGCTCAGCGTCATGTCGCAGAGCCGGCCCAGCGGCATACGACATGGAGATGGGGCAGCCGTGCCCAGCCTCGACCCGCGACCAGATCATGAACCCGGCCGCCCGCCTGGCGTGCGCGCCCTGCCCGGGCGGCGTCGTCCACGGCTCCGCGGTGAGGCCGGCCCCCACCGCCTGCGTCATGAGCCAGTGCCAGGACGGGTGGAACTCCACCTCGTCGATGCGGTTGCCTCGTGAGTCGTGGGTGCGCAGCACGGGAACGTTGGCGTCGGCGAGGCGCCCGTGCTCCTGGGCCTCGGGGGAGCCGGCGAGCCGGCCGAGCTCGCTCAGTTCGGCGGCGTGCTCGGCGGGCACCCACCGGGCGACTGCCTCGGACAGCGCTTGATCCTCAGTGAGGAAGTCCCGGTCGACGAACGGCTCGACCTGGTTGGTCACCTCGTGCGTGCTCATCCCAGCAGACTAGGTCCGCTCCCGGGCGCCACGGCTGCGGGCCCGTGTCGCGCGCGTCACCCCGGCCAGCCCCCATCGGGCGGCTAGCCTCGGGGGCGATGACGGTCAAGGCGTTGGTTCGGCGCACCCTCGAGCGGATCCCGGGGGCGGTGCCGCTCGCCAGGCTGACCCTCGAGACCATCCGCGTCTGCCTGAGCTACCGCGTGACCGGCCTCGCCGCGGAGGGCGGCTTCTTCCTCCTCCTCTCCCTCCCGCCGTTCGTCCTGGGCCTCTTCGGCGGGGTCGGCTACCTCGGCAACATCCTCGGCCCGGACGTCGTCCAACAGCTGCTCGAGGTCGTCACCGACTACGCCTCCGGTTTCCTCACCCAGGCCAGCATCGAGGAGCTGCTCCTGCCGACCGTCCGCGACGTCCTGCAGGACGGACGCCCCGATCTCATCTCGGTCGGCTTCCTCTTCGCGTTGTGGTCCGGGTCCCGCGCCCTCAACGTCTTCGTCGACACGATCTCGATCATGTACGGCCAGGGCGACGGCCGTGGCATCCTGCGCCAGCGCTTCCTCACCTTCGGGCTCTACACGCTCGGCATCGTCGTCGCGGTCGTCCTGCTCCCGCTCGTCCTCCTCGGGCCGGCCATCATCGAGGGCTGGCTGCCCGAGCGGCTCAAGGTCCTCACCCTCGCCTACTGGCCCCTCGTGCTGGTGCTGTCGCTTGCCCTGTTGACGACGCTGTTCCACATCGCCACGCCGCGCCGGGCGTCCTGGTGGCGCAACGTGCCGGGGTCGCTGCTGGCTTTGGCGATCTGGCTGCTGGCCTCCCTCGTCGTGCGCAGCGCCCTCGAGGCATCGCTCGGCGGCTCGTCGATCTACGGGCCGCTCAGCACCCCGATCGTGCTCCTCATCTGGCTCTACGTCCTCGCCATCGCCATCCTCATCGGCGCCGGGCTCAACGCCGCCACCCGCGTGCTCTGGCCGGTCGAGCTGCGCGACGGGGCAGGGACGAAGCTGGCCAACTGGGCTGGGGGCCTCTTTTCGCGCCGTCTCGCAGCACGCCCTCCGGCGCAGGTCGACCCGATTGCCGGGGACCGCCGCAGCCGGGACCAGCAGTTCACCAAGCGCGAGCGTTCGCACCTCGCCGAGGCCATCGACCGTGAGCTCTCCGAGGGGGTCGCACGGCCCCGTCAGGGCGGTGAGCCGAAGGGCTGAGGGCGGTTTTGTATCTGCCCGAGCGATCCGCTACTGTCTACCAAGCACGCAGCGGGGAAGTTACACCGCTGGTGTTCCCGCGGACGTAGCTCAGTTGGTAGAGCGCAACCTTGCCAAGGTTGAGGTCGCCGGTTCGAGCCCGGTCGTCCGCTCGGAGGCAAAAGGCAACTTGCCTTCATTGGTGGAGTGGCCGAGAGGCGAGGCAGCGGCCTGCAAAGCCGCGTACACGGGTTCAAATCCCGTCTCCACCTCGGTGCAACACCCAAGGGCGATTGGCGCAGTGGTAGCGCGCTTCCTTGACACGGAAGAGGTCACTGGTTCAAACCCAGTATCGCCCACCACCTGGGACACGGCGTTCGGACCGCGAGAGCGGGCCGAGCGCCGTTCCTCTCGGTGCACCCGCGGACGTAGCTCAGTTGGTAGAGCGCAACCTTGCCAAGGTTGAGGTCGCCGGTTCGAGCCCGGTCGTCCGCTCCACGAGAAGGCCCCCGACCTCATGGTCGGGGGCCTTCGTCGTGTGCCGGCCCGCTCAGCACACCAGCGAGGTGAGTCCCTGGTCGCTCTCCGAGCCGCCACGGAGGAGCTTGCCCCAGCCCTGCGTGCAGGACTGGGTCGTGCGGACGGGCGTCGAGTAGGTCAGCCGCTGCCGGTTGTCGCCGACGGTGTAGCCGCGGGTGTCGGTGCTGCCGCCGACGACGATGCCCGCCTGCGGGCGGTAGCCGAAGCCCAGGTTGTGATATTGCGCCCACACGTAGACGGACGCGAAGTTCATCCAGGCCGAGCCGCTGGAGTCCCAGCACCAGCCGATGTACTGCCGGACGGTGAAGGCGCTCATGCCCTTGTCCCGCACGACCTTGCTCGTGCCGAGCTCGCGGACGTTGGAGCAGTTGACGCTGGCGCTGTCCGCGGTCGCCTCGACCGGCGCGGCTGCCGGCTGGGCCGGCTGGCCGGCCGGCTGGGTTGCGGGCCGAGCGACCGGCGTGCGCGCCGGCGTCGCAGCGGACGCGGCGCTCGCCGTGGTGGGGAGGATCGCCGTGAGCAGCGCGGCGACGAGGACGGCCACGAACGCGGGGATCACGCGGTGGAGGGACTTCATGGTGGAGAGCTCCTGCAGGGTGGTGGTTCTTCGTGTCTGGGTCAGTTCTGCTGGGCTGGTGTGATAGAGGGAGTGGTGTCACGACAGTACGACGTCCGCCCCGGATCGGCAGCCCGAAATGTCCACGGTCCCGAATAAGGTGTCGATCATGGCCGCCGCGTCGAAGAAGACCCCCGCCGTCGTCCTCGACGTCGAGGGCTACGACGTCCGGGTCACCAACCCGGACCGGGTCTACTTCTCGGAGCGCGGCGAGACGAAGCTGGACCTGGCCCACTACTACCTCTCGGTCGGCCCGGGCATCGTCAACGCCCTGCGCGACCGGCCGTGCATGCTGCACCGGTTCCCCAAGGGGGTGGACGGGGACAAGGTGCACCAGAAGCGGTTGCCGGCCGGTGCGCCGCCGTGGGTCGAGACCGTGCGGCTGCACTTCCCGCGCTACGGCCTGCACGCGGACGAGCTGTGCGTCCAGCGACTCGCAGACGTCATCTGGGCCGTGCAGATGTCGACGGTCGAGTTCCACCCGTGGAACTCCCGCCGCGCCGACACGGAGAAGCCGGACGAGTGGCGCATCGACCTCGACCCGATGCCCGAGTGTGGCTATGACCAGGTGCGGCGGGCTGCGCACACGGCTCACGAGATCCTCGACGAGCTGGGGGCGGTCGGCTGGCCCAAGACGTCCGGGGGGCGGGGCCTGCACATCTACGTGCGGATCGAGCCGACGCACGGCTTCCAGGACGTTCGGCGCGCGGCTCTGGCCTTTGCGCGTGAGGTCGAGCGCCGGTTGCCCGACGATGTGACCACGGCCTGGTGGCGCCGGGACCGGGCGCCGGACGACCTGTTCGTCGACTACAACCAGAACGCCCGGGACCACACGATCGCCGCGGCCTACAGCGTCCGGGGCAACAGCCGCGGGACGGTGTCCGCGCCGCTCGGCTGGGACGAGATCGACGACGCGCTCCCCGACGACTTCACCATCGCCACGATGCCCGAGCGGTTCGCGCGGCTCGGTGACCTCCACGCCGGCATCGACGACGCCGTCTTCGACATCGCGCCGCTGCTCGAGTGGGCGGAGCGAGACGAGAAGGCGGGCAGGGACACCCCTCCGGAGCCCGAGGAATAAGCCGTATGCCGCTGGGCTTGCTTCTCGTGCAGGCTTCCCCAGCAGCCCCCGACCTTCGCACCCAAGGAGCATCCATGGCCGTTCTCGGCGACTTCACCGCAACGACCATCGACGGCGTCGAGCAGCCGCTGTCCGACTTCGCCGGGCAGGTGGTGCTCGTGGTCAACACGGCGAGCGAGTGCGGCTTCACGCCGCAGTTTGCCGGGCTCCAGGAGCTCTGGGAGACCTATCGGGACCGCGGCCTGACGGTGGTCGGGTTCCCGTGCAACCAGTTCGGTGAGCAGGACCCCGGCACGGACGACGAGATCGGCGCCTTCTGCCAGAAGAACTACGGCGTCACCTTCCCGATGATGGCCAAGGTCGACGTCAACGGCGCCGACACCCACCCGGTGTGGGAGTGGCTCAAGGCGGAGAAGGGCGGCCTCCTGGGAGATCGCATCAAGTGGAACTTCACCAAGTTCCTCGTCGGCAGGGACGGCCACGTGATCGGTCGCTATGCCCCGCAGGCCGAGCCGGCCACGCTGGTCGGCGACATCGAGAAGGCCCTGGCTGCCTGAGACTCCCTGGCTGCCTGAGGCTCCCGCAGGCCTAGGATCTGCGGGTGGACCACGCTCGCTTCCCGGACCGCCACGCGCGTGAGGTGGTCGACGTCCGCCGGGGTGAGGACGCCCTCGAGGCCATCTCGCGGGCGGGTTTCTGGGCGGTCCTCGCCACCTTCGAGGGCGAGGTCACTGCGGTCCGCTTCGCGGACGTGCGTCGCGGCGAGCCCGCCCCGCGAGTGGTGGACTGGGCTCCGCTGGATCGTCACTGGCAGACGTCCCTCAGCTCAGCGGCATACGTCCAGGCGGTGGAGGAGGTGCGACGGCGGATCGCCGCCGGCACCGTCTATCAGGTGAACGTGTGCCGCATCCTCAGCCACGACCTGGCCGAGCGGGCCGACCTCGACGGGCTCGACGACCTGCTCCGCGCGGGCAACCCCGCCCCGCACGCGGCCCGGATCCGATGCGCCGAGGCGGGGATCGACGTGGCCAGCGCCTCACCGGAGCTGTTTCTGGCCCGGCGGGCCGGGCGGCTCGTGACCAAGCCGATCAAGGGCACCGCGCCGACAGCCGCTCAGATGCTGCCGAAGGACCACGCCGAGAACGTCATGATCGTCGACCTCATGCGCAACGACCTGTCGCCGGTGTGCGAGCCGGGCACGGTGGCCGTGGACGAGCTGTGCGCGATCGAGGCGCACCCCGGCCTCGTCCATCTCGTGTCGACCGTCAGCGGGCGCCTGCGCCGTGGCGTCACCTGGGGCGACATCTTCGGCGCGACGTACCCGCCGGGGTCGGTGTCCGGCGCTCCGAAGTCCAGCGCCCTGAGGGCCATCGCCGACCTCGAGACGGCCCCCCGCGGGCCGTACTGCGGTGCGATCGGCTGGGTCGACGCGGACGCGGGCGAGGCCGAGCTCGCCGTCGGCATCCGGACCTTCTGGGCAGAGCGGGACGCCGCGGGTCGGCGCTGGCTGCGCTTCGGGACCGGCGCGGGGATCACCTGGCACTCGGACCCGGAGGGGGAGTGGCGCGAGACCGAGCTCAAGGCAGCCCGGCTGGTCGGCCTGGCGGCCGGCACTGTGACACCATGACGGCATGACCGGCAGCCTCCCGCGCGTCTGGGTGAACGGCGACCTCGTCGACCCCAGCGGGCCCTCCATCTCGGCGCTCGACCATGCCGTCACCGTCGGCGACGGCATCTTCGAGACCGCCAAGATCGACCGGGGCCGTCCGTTCGCGCTCTCCCGGCACCATGCGCGGCTGCAGCGCTCAGCCGCCGGGCTCGGCTTCCCGCCGGTCGACCTCGCCTTCGTCGCCAAGGGCATCGACGCGGTCCTCGAGGGTGACCCGATCGACTTCGGCCGGCTGCGCTACAGCGTGACCGGCGGTGTGGGCCCCCTCGGGTCCGACCGCGGCGACACCGACCTCACCTACATCGTCCTGGCGGGGGCGCAGCCGCGCCCACCGGCCTCGGGCAAGCTCACCGTCGTGCCGTGGACGCGCAACGAGCGCTCGGCCATCGCCGGCCTCAAGACGACCTCCTACGCCGAGAACGTCGTCGCGCTGGCCCGGGCCAAGGAGGCCGGCGCGATCGAGGCCGTCTTCGGCAACACGCGCGGCGACCTGTGCGAGTGCACGGGCAGCAACGTCTTCGTCGTCGTGGACGGCCAGGTGCTGACGCCGCCGGCCGACTCCGGGCTGCTGGCCGGCATCACCCGCGAGCTCGTCCTCGAGTGGGCGGCCGACGCGGGTGTCGCGATCCGTGAGACGCCGCTGCCGCTCGACGTGCTCGACACCGCCGACGAGGTCTTCATCACCAGCTCGACCAAGGACGTCCTGCCCGTCCACGCGGTCGACGGGCGCGAGCTGCCCGTCGGGCCCGTCGCCACCCGGCTGCGTGACCTGTTCCGGTCCCGGACGGAGCAGGACCTGGACCCATGACCGAGGCAGCGAAGAGCGCCGAGGCCATCGAGACGATCGTCGCCGTCCAGACCGGCGAGGCGGCTGCAGATGAGTCGGCCGCGACGGGCATCGACTACTCGGATCCCAACGTCAGCCTGGACGCGCACGAGGACCGGTGGGCGTGGCGGGCTAGGCTTCGCCGGCACCCCGCGACTCACCTGGCCTGGCGGAGCGCGGTGGGCGTGGTCGGCGGGGTCGTCACGGTGGCGGGGCTCGTCATGGTGCCGGCCCCCGGGCCGGGGTGGGCCGTGGTCATCCTCGGTCTCGTCATCCTGGCGAGCGAGTTCGAGTTCGCGCAGCGCTGGCTCGACTTCGTCAAGCGTTACGTCCACCTCTGGAACCGGTGGGTCATGGCCCAGCCGGTGTGGCTTCGCTGGGCCATCGGTTTCGCCACCCTGCTGCTCGTCTGGGCGCTCCTGTGGCTCACCTTCGCCCTCTTCGGCATCCCGGGATGGACCCCGGACTGGGCCGCACAGCAGCTCGCGCGCCTGCCCGGGCTCGATTAGGGCCGGAGACGCCCACCCGCTATTGTTTTCCCGCACCACCAGGACGTGTAGCTCAGCTGGTTAGAGCGCTCGCTTCACACGCGAGAGGTCAGGGGTTCGAGTCCCTTCACGTCCACCCTCAGTTTCGTCCGGGTCCGGCTCTGGGCCGACCCGTTGAATCAGCCGGTCCGGGCCGCATCGGACATAGACTCCCGGCAGGAGCGATTCCCCGATCAGGGACATGGCGTATGCCGCTCAGCTGAGTCCCGCGCGCTGGCGCGCCTCCGCGGTGGCGGCGGAAAGGTGGGACGTGGGCATGCCGGCAAAGGTGAGCAGTCTCTTCATCTATCCAGACTCCGACGAGCCGGCGCAGGAGCTCGAGTCCGTCGACATGACGCCGACGGGCCCCAAGGGCAACCGGTCCAAGAAGCACGCGGTGCACATCGTCTCGGCGGAGGAGTACGTCGGCACCCACCCCAAGGCCAACATCGTGCTCGACATCGAGACCGAGGCGCTCTTCTCGCTCGTCGGGTCGGTGATCCGGCTCGGCGACTGCACGCTGACCATCTCCAAGCGGCCCTCGCACTGCCCCGGCGTCTACGCCGAGGTGGTGGAGCCCGGCGAGGTGGCCGTCGACGACCTCCTGCTCGCGGCGGAGCGCGAGTGACGATCCACTCGAGCCACCCCTTCGAGGAGGGCGAGGCGGAGCGGGATCCCGTGCGGCGCTTCCGCGGCCGCATCGGCGGCACGGTGTCGTTGTGGACGTCAGGGACCGGGCGGGACCGGGCCGGGCTGACAGTGACGTCGTTCCTCGTGGCCGCGGGTGACCCGGCCCGCACCCTCGTGCTGGTGCATCCCGACGCTGACCTCCTCGAGCAGCTGGAGGAGACCTCGACGGCCGTCGTGAGCCTGCTCTCCTGGCGGCACCGCGATCTCGCCGAGGTGTTCGCCGGCCAGTTCCCGGCTCCCGGTGGCCCGTTCCGGATGGACGCGTGGCAACAGACGGAGTGGGGGCCACGACTGGCTTCCGCAGCGTCGTGGCTCGGTGTGCGGGTCGACACCGCGTCGCGCCGGGACGTCGGCTGGTCGGTCCTCGTCGAGGGCGTCGTCGAGCACGCGGAGGTGGGGGAGGAGCCGGACCCGCTCTTGCATCGCCGGGGACGCTACGTGCGCCTCTGACCGGCCGTTCACCGGGCTGTTGAGCGAGACTCTCGGTCGGAGAGGCTGGGGGCCAGCCCGGACCAGGCGAGGTCGGTGAGCGACTGGACGAGTTCGCCTCGGGTCGGCCGGCCGGGACGGGCCGGTGCCGCCAGCCAGTCGTCCCCGACCGCCTGCACCGAGCCGACGAGGGCCACCGCCCACACCCGGGTCGTCGCGGGGTCGAAGGGCCTCCCGTCCGACCCGCCCAGCCGGCCCTCGAGCAGGTGGGTCAGCTGGTCCGTCACGTGGCTGACGAGCTCGCCGACCGGGTCGTCGGTGAGGGGACGGTCGACGATCGGCCGGTTCACGACGAAGCGGTAGAGCTCGGAGTCGGACTCCACGAGCTCGAGATAGGCGTTCACGGTCGAGGAGATGAGCTCGCGGGGGTCCTTGCCCACGCCGGTGGACTGCTCGAGAGCCCGGGCGATGCCCCCGACGACACGCGCCTCGACGCGCTGGGCCACGGCGCGGTAGAGACCGGCGCGGTCCTCGAAGTGCCGGTAGATGACGGTCTTGCTCGTTCCGGCCTCGGCGGCGATGTCGTCCATGCCGACGGTTGCTCCGTGCCGGCGGATCGCTCGGATCGTCGCGTCCACGAGGCTCGCCCGCCGCTCCTCCCGGTGGCGCTCCCACCGCACGGACCGGCCGTCCGGGGCAGCGCCTTGCTCGCGGACCGGGCCGGGCGGGCGGGAGACCTTCGTCATGCCGAGCAAACTAACAGGTACTCGCTGTATCGACTACTGACGGTTTCGGTTAGCCTGACGGCAGGCGGGCCACAGGGCCCCACCCCAGACGTAGGAGAGCCACATGGCACGCAAGACCCCAGCACCGCCGACGCGGCAGGCGCGCCGCGTCGCCGTCCTCGGCGGCAACCGCATCCCGTTCGCCCGAGCCCACGGCGCGTACGCCCGGGCGTCGAACCAGGACATGCTCACGGCGGCCATCGACGGCCTCGCGGCCCGCTACGGCCTGTCCGGTCAGCAGGTCGGTGAGGTCGTGGCCGGCGCCGTCCTCAAGCACTCCCGCGACTTCAACCTCGCCCGGGAGTCCGTCCTCGGCTCGCGGCTCGCGCCAACGACCCCGGCCTACGACATCCAGCAGGCCTGCGGCACCGGGCTCGAGGCCGCCATCCTCGTCGCCAACAAGATCGCCCTCGGCCAGATCGACTCCGGCATCGCCGGCGGCGCCGACACGACCAGCGACGCCCCCATCGCCGTCAGCGAGGACCTGCGCAAGATCCTGCTGGCGGCCAACCGGGCCAAGAAGCCGGTGGACAAGCTCAAGGCCCTCGCCGCGGTCCGCCCCCAGCACCTCGCGCCCTCGATCCCGCAGAACGGCGAACCGCGCACGGGCATGTCCATGGGCGACCACATGGCCGTCACCGCCGAGCAGTGGGGGATCACCCGCGAGGCCCAGGACGAGCTCGCCGTCGCCAGCCACCGCAACCTCGCGGCCGCCTACGACCGTGGCTTCCTCGACGACCTCGTCACCCCCTTCCTCGGCCTGGCCCGCGACAACAACCTGCGCCCCGACTCCAGCGTCGAGGCGCTCGCCAAGCTCAAGCCGGTCTTCGGCACGGGCCCGAACGCGACGATGACCGCGGGCAACTCGACGCCCCTGACCGACGGCGCCTCGACCGTCCTGCTCGCCAGCGAGGAGTGGGCGAAGGCCCAGCACCTGACCCCGCTCGCCTGGTTCGTGGACGGCGAGACGGCGGCGGTCGACTACGTGCACGGCGAGGAGGGGCTGCTCATGGCCCCGGCCTACGCGGTCCCGCGGCTGCTGGCCCGCAACGGCCTCACCCTGCAGGACTTCGACTACTACGAGATCCATGAGGCGTTCGCGTCCACCGTCCTGACGCACCTCAAGGCGTGGGAGGACGAGGAGTTCTGCACCAAGCGACTCGGCCTCGACGCCCCGTTGGGTGCGATCGACCGCACCAAGCTGAACGTCAACGGCTCCTCCCTGGCAGCGGGTCACCCGTTCGCCGCCACTGGCGGCCGGATCCTCGCGTCACTGGCCAAGCAGCTACGCCAGAAGGCCGACGAGACCGGGCAGCCGGTCCGCGGGCTCATCTCGATCTGCGCGGCCGGCGGCCTGGGCGTCGTCGCGATCCTGGAGGCGTGATCCATGGCTGACCTGTTCACCACCATCATCACGTCCCCGCTCGCCAGGAAGGCCGGGGTCCCGCAACCGACGAAGCTGCGTCGCTACACGCCGGGGGACCCCCTCGTCGAGGGGCCGGTGCTCGTCGCCGGGGGCGGTCACTTCGACACGTCCCTGGCCAACCGGCTCGAGCAGGCCGGAGCCCAGGTCGGCACTGCGCTCGAGGAGCTGGACGGGCGGCTGGGAGCCCTGGTCCTCGACCTGTCCGCCGCGGCCGACCCGTCGGACCTCGTTGCCCTTCATGCCATCGGCGCCCCTGCGGTCAAGCGACTCGCCAAGAACGCCCGAGTGGTCGTGCTCGGCACGGACCCGGCGACCCTCACCGACGTGAGCCACATCGCGGCGCAGCGGGCCCTCGAGGGGTTCACCCGCTCCCTCGGCAAGGAGCTGCGCTTCGGCGCGACCGCCAACCTGGTGCTGGCCACTGCTGCTGACCCTGCCCTCGCGGAGAGCGGCGTCTGGTCGGCGGTGGAGTTCTTCCTCTCGGGTCGCTCGGCCTACGTCGACGGTCAGGTCGTCCGGGTCGGCGACGCCGCGTCGCCCTCCGCCGCCGACCCCCTGCGGCCGCTGGCCGGCAAGGTCGCGGTCGTGACCGGCGCCGCCCGGGGAATCGGCGCCGAGATCGCCGCGGTCCTCGCCCGCGACGGCGCGACGGTGATCGCCGTGGATGTCCCACAGGCCGGTGAGAGCCTGGCCAAGGTCGCCAACGACGTGCGCGGCACGGCCCTGCAGCTCGACGTCACCACCGAGGACGCGGGCCGCCGGATCCTCGAGCACGCGACCTCCCGGCACGGGTCGCTCGACATCGTCGTGCACAACGCCGGCATTCTCCGGGACAAGCTCTTCGTCAACATGTCCGACGACAAGTGGGCCGCCGTCCTCAACGTCAACCTGCGCTCGATCATCCGCATGAACGAGACCTTCCTCGGCGGCGGCGGGCTGGGGGAGGGCGGTCGCATCGTCTGCCTCTCGTCGATCGCCGGCATCGCGGGCAACCGCGGCCAGACGAACTACGCCGCCAGCAAGGCAGGCGTCATCGGCATCGTCGAGGCGCTGGAGGGGCAGGTCCGCGACCGCGGGATCACCGTCAACGCCGTGGCTCCCGGCTTCATCGAGACGGAGATGACCAAGTCCGTCCCCTTCGCCACCCGTGAGGTGGGCCGCCGGAGCAACTCGCTCCAGCAGGGCGGTCTGCCCAAGGACGTGGCCGAGACCATCGCCTGGCTCGCCCAGCCGGGTGCGGCTGCCGTCAACGGGCAGGTGCTGCGCGTGTGCGGCCAGAGCCTCCTCGGCGCATGAGCGGGGCGCCTGGCTCCGCGGAGGGCAGGCGTGAGCTGCGCTTCGACACCGCCCCGGACCTGCGCCGGATCTACGCCTCGGCGCTCGTGGCCGGCCGCGCTTCGTCGGGGCCGCTGCCCGATGTGCTGGCCGTCCGCCTCGAGGTCCGAGCCGACGCGGACACCGTGGCCGACTATGCGCGCGTGTGCGGGTTCCCGGTCCGCTCGACCTTGCCGCTCACCTATCCGCACGTCCTCGCCTTCCCGCTGCAGACGGCGATCATGAGCCAGCGCGAGTTCCCGCTGGCCCTCATGGGTTCGCTCCACGTCGAGAACGTCATCACGGCCACCCGGCCGATCGGGCTCGACGAGGCCTTCGACCTCACCGTGCACGCCGAGAACCTCCGGCCGCATCGGCGCGGGCGTCAGGTCGACCTCGTGTCGGAGGCGACCGTGGCCGGGGAGACGGTGTGGCGAGGGGTGAGCACCTACCTTTCCCGGGGGGAGGACCACCCTGATGCCACGACCTCCGAGCCGCCGGACCTCCAGCCGCTGCAGGCCGTCGCGGCCGGTCCGACGTGGCGCTTCGCGGAGGACGTGGGGCGCCGCTACGCGAGGGTCTCCGGTGACTGGAATCCGATCCACGTCCACGCGCTGACGGCTCGGCCGCTCGGTTTCCCGACCTCGATCGCCCACGGCATGTACAGCTACGCCCGGGTCGTCGCGGCGCTGGGTCCGCGAATCCCGGATGCCGGGGTGACCAGCCACGTGTGGTTCCGCAAGCCCCTGCGGCTACCGTCCACCGTGCGGCTGCGCAGCGAGTTCGAGGCGAACCGTGCCTTGTCGCTCCTCAGCTCCGCCAAGGCCGACGTGCAGCACGCCATCATCGAGCACCGCTGGTAGACGACCCATTCCGTATGCCGCTGAGCCCGGCCCCGCTGTCAGTGCAGCGGGTGCCGGGCTCAGCCGCGAGGATGAGCGACCTTCATCCGCCGGACGGAACCGCGCGAGACGAAGGAGTGACGCGCTGATCCCGGGTCGCGCGCGAGGCTGGCTGCATGAGCTCGACCAGCCCCGTCCTCACCTCCACCCGATCCCGTCCCGACCCCGCCCCGGCGCGCCGGGTCTCGCGGCTGCGGCGGCGCATCTGCATCGCCACGGTCCTCGTGTGCCTGCCCTACACGCTGCTCAAGGTCGCCTGGCTGAGCGGGTGGCCCGTTGGCGTCGCGGACGGGGGCTTCACCGACACGACCAGGGTGGCCAACGGCGTCACCGCCGGCCTCGACGTCGTCGCGATCCTGCTCGCCATCGGCTTCGTCGCACCCTGGGCTCGCCGCATCCCGGCGTTCCTCGTGGCGTTTCCCGTGTGGATCGCCACCGGGTTGCTGGCCCCGGTGATGATGGGCTTCCTGGTCGGTGCGCCGTTGCAGCTGCTCATCGACGGCAGCAACCCGTTCCTGGGTGACGAGGTCCTGGCTCCGTGGGTCTTCGGGATCGTCTACGGCGGCTTCGTGCTGCAGGCCGCCCTCCTGCTCCCCGCCTTCGTCCTCTACGCACGGGATCGCTGGCCCACCGTGACAGCCGGTGGGACCGAGGGCAGGGGAGGTCGGACGGACGCGCTGCAGAACGTCCTCGGCATGGTCTTCATCGTCGCCGCAGTCGTCTTCGCCGTCGTGCAGCTCGGTTGGGCGACGGTCGGGGGCGGCTCCTTCGGCGAGCCGGACGTCCCGCAGCGCTCGCTCTTCGCCGGGTCGGCCCTCGCCGCTCTCGGTGCGGCCGTCGCCGGCGTGGGCCTGATCCGAGGTGGAGCGCTGACGCGAACCCGGCTGTCGCTCAGCTGGCTCGGGAGCGGGGTCATCTTCACCAGCACGCTCAACGACACGCTGAGGAACGTCGCCACGGCGCCCGGGGCGTGGGGCTCCTCCAGCGCCAGCGCAGGGGATCGCACCCTGCTCCTGTTCGTCCTCCTGGGCGCCCTCGGTGGCGCCATCGGCGGTGCGATGCGTCTCGTCGAGGAGGAAAGCGCGACCCCGCCGCCGCAGCCGCGAGAGGCTGGTGACCATGGACAACGGGCGCAGCCTTCCCGAGACGATGGGGGTGTGGGAGACGGTGGGGGCCGACGGCCCCGAACGGATCCGCAGGGTTGACCGCCCGGTCCCACGACCGCGCAGCGACGAGGTCCTCGTGGAGGTCGAGGCGTGTGGCGTGTGCCGGACCGACCTGCACGTGACCGAGGGCGACCTGCCGGAGCACCGACCCCACGTCGTCCCGGGACACGAGGTCGTCGGTCGCGTCGTCTCCTGCGGCTCCGGGACGTCGCGGCTCGTCGTGGGGGACCGGGTCGGTGTCGCGTGGCTGCGCAGGACGTGCGGCTCGTGTCGCTGGTGTCGGTCCGGACGCGAGAACCTCTGCCTCGCAGCCACCTTCACCGGGTGGGACGAGGACGGCGGTTACGCCCAGTTCACCACCGTGCCGGAGGCCTACGCCTACCGCATCCCCGAGCATCTTGCGGCCGAGCAGGCGGCCCCGCTCCTCTGCGCCGGCATCATCGGCTACCGCGCGCTGCGCCGGGCCGCGCTGCCGGTGGGCGGACGCCTCGGGATCTACGGCTTCGGCGCCAGCGCCCACCTCACGGCCCAGCTCGCGCTGGCCCAGGGTGCCGAGGTCCACGTGCTGACCCGCGGCGCCGACGCGCAACGGCTGGCCCTCGACCTCGGGGCGACGTCTGCCGGTCCCGCCGACGGCCGGCCGCCGGTCCTGCTCGACGCCGCGATCCTCTTCGCCCCCGCCGGCGACCTGGTTCCCGTGGCCCTGGAGGGCCTCGGGCAGGGTGGAACCCTCGCGCTCGCCGGCATCCACGTCTCCGACATCCCCACCCTGACCTACGCCACCCACCTCTTCCGGGAGCGGACCATCACCTCCGTGACGGCCAACACGCGCCAGGACGGCGAGGAGCTCCTGGCGCTCGCAGGGCGGCTGAACCTGCACTCGACCGTCACCTCGTACGGCTTCGACCACGCGGACCAGGCGCTGGACGACCTGGCCGCGGGCAGGTTCGCCGGCGTCGCGGTCCTCAGCCTCGGGCTCGACCCGGCCCCCTGAGCGGGACCGGGCCCAGCGGCATACGGCCCGGTGGTTCCGGACGACCGTTGCCCGCGCCCAGGCGAGTGGGAGGTGCGCCGCGCGCGGGGTGCCGGGGACGTTGGCGGGCAACGGTCGTCCGGGGCTGGGTCGCCGGGAGGGGTCAACAGCGCAACGAGGTCATGCCCTGCGCGGACTCGGCCCCTAGGCGGTAGAGCTTGCCCCAGCCTCGGGTGCACACGTTCACGGTGCGAACGGGCTTGGAGAAGGTCAGCCGCTGTCGGTTGGGGCCGATCACATAGCCGCGCGTCTCCTGTTCGCCCTTGACGGCGATACCCACCTGGGCCCGATAGCCGAACGCGCGGGCGTGGTACTGCTGCCAGACGTAGACCGAGGCGAAGTTCATCCACGCCCAGCCGCGGCTGTCCTGGCAGTAGCCGAGGTACTGCCGCACGGTGAAGGCGGCCATGCCCTTGTCCCAGACGACCTTCTTCGTGCCGATCTGGTGGACGGACGTCGCCCGGCATGCGGTGGTCGATGTGGTGACGGACGTGGTCGAGGCTGGCGCCGCAGAAGCCGCGGGTGCCGCTGCCAGTGCGCCGCCCGCGAGCAGCGCCGCCGAGGCGGCCACGGTCCCGGTCTTGAGAGCGTTCATGTCAGGTCCCCCTGTGGGTCGCGTGGGCCTGGTGGAGGGGGGTCGGCTGACCCCGTGGCCCAGTGCACACAGGACGCGGCTTCCCGAGGGAAAGGTTGCGCCGGGACAGGACGAGTTCGAAGTCTGTATGCCAGCGGCGGGAACGACTTCGCGGTGCGGCCGGGTCAGTCGATACGCTGGAGCGGCGACCGCGCGCAGCGGTCGGGAACCCGCATCGAAGGAGCATCATCCGTGTCTGCACAGATCAGCGTCACCGCCGCCGGGAGCGAGCGATCGGTCGACGCGCAGACGACGGCCGGAGAGCTCCTCGAGCAGGCTGGGATCGGCGGGCGGGACGTCGTCGTCGCACGCGTCAACGGCGAGCTGCGCGACCTCTTCCATATCCTCGCCGACGGGGACGACGTCGAGCCGGTCACCGTCGACAGCGAGGACGGCCTCGCCGTGCTCCGCCACTCGACGGCGCACGTGCTCGCCCAGGCCGTGCAGTCCCTGCACGCCGAGGCGAAGCTCGGCATCGGCCCGCCCATCCGCGACGGCTTCTACTACGACTTCGACGTCGAGACCCCCTTCAACCCCGATGACCTCAAGGCCCTCGAGAAGGCCATGCAGAAGATCATCAACGAGGGCCAGACCTTCGAACGGCGCGTCGTCACCGATGCGGAGGCACTGACCGAGCTCGCCCACGAGCCGTTCAAGTGCGAGCTCGTCGGGCTCAAGGGCGGCGCGGGCGAGGCCGCCGAAGGCGCCAGCGTCGAGGTCGGCGCGGGCGAGCTGACGATCTACGACAACATTCGCCGCGACGGCACCCGCGCGTGGGGCGATCTCTGCCGCGGACCGCACATCCCGAGCACCAAGCTCATCGGCAACGCCTTCAAGCTGATGCGCTCGGCCGCCGCCTACTGGCGCGGCTCCGAGAAGAACCCTCAGCTGCAGCGCATCTACGGCACCGCCTGGCCGACCAAGGACGAGCTCAAGGCCTACCTCGACCGGCTCGCCGAGGCCGAGCGGCGCGATCACCGCAAGCTCGGGGCGGAGCTCGACCTCTTCAGCTTCCCGGACGAGCTCGGCTCGGGACTGCCCGTCTTCCACCCCAAGGGCGGGGTCATCAAGCGGGAGATGGAGGACTATGTCCGCCGCCGGCACATCGAGGAGGGCTTCGACTACGTCGGGACCCCGCACATCACCAAGGACGGGCTCTTCCACACGTCCGGGCACCTGCCGTACTACGCCGACACGATGTTCCCGCCCATGGAGCTCGAGGGCGCGAAGTACCAGCTCAAGGCGATGAACTGCCCGATGCACAACCTCATCTACCAGTCGCGCGGGCGTTCCTACCGTGAGCTGCCGCTCCGGTTCTTCGAGTTCGGCTCCGTCTACCGCTACGAGAAGTCCGGCGTCGTCCACGGGCTGACCCGGGTGCGGGGAATGACGCAGGACGACTCGCACTCGTACGTGACTCCCGAGCAGGCGCCCGCGGAGATCAAGCACCTGCTCGACTTCGTCCTGTCGCTGCTGCGGGACTTCGGCCTGGAGGACTTCTACCTCGAGCTGTCGACCCGGGACACCGAGGGCGAGAAGTCGGCGAAGTTCATCGGCTCCGACGAGCAGTGGGAGGTCGCGACGAAGGTCCTCGAGGACGTGGCGACCGCCTCCGGCCTCGAGCTCGTCGCCGACCCGGGCGGTGCCGCGTTCTACGGACCGAAGATCTCCGTGCAGGCCCGGGACGCCATCGGCCGCACCTGGCAGATGTCGACGATCCAGTACGACTTCAACCAGCCGGAGCGCTTCGGCCTGGAGTACCAGGCGGCCGACGGCACGCGGCAGCAGCCGGTGATGATCCACTCGGCGAAGTTCGGGTCGATCGAGCGGTTCCTCGGGGTGCTCGTCGAGCACTACGCCGGGGCCTTCCCGGTCTGGCTCTCGCCCGTGCAGGTGCTCGGTGTGCCGGTCGCCGACGAGTATGCCGACTACCTCGGCGGCGTGCTGGACCAGCTGCGCCGCAAGGGAGTTCGCGTCGAGCTCGACGCCAGTGACGACCGCTTCCCGAAGAAGATCCGCAACGCGTCGAAGTCGAAGGTCCCCTTCGTCCTCATCGCGGGGGAGGACGACCGGGCTGCGGGGGCCGTGTCGTTCCGTTTCCGGGACGGGTCGCAGAAGAACGGCGTGCCCGTGGACGACGCCATTGCCGAGGTGCTGGCGGCGATCGAGTCGCGGGCCCAGGTCTAGGCCCGACGGGAGAGAGCGATGGACGTCGAGGTCGTGGCTCGGGTGCTCGACCGCATCGGTGGCGGCCGCAAGGCCAGGCTGCGGGTGCCGGCCGAGCACACCGAGCATCCCGAGAGCCGGCGCATCCTCGCCGACGTGGCGACGGGCATCACGGCCGCTTTCTCCCTCGACGTCGCAGCGGTCCTGCTCGCCGTGGTGCGCAACGAGATGGGGGACTCGCTCAGCTGGATCGTCTGGACCCGGCTGGTCATGATCTCGCTGCTCACGGCGTCGCTCTACTACTTCGTCTGGCGGGCGCAACGGGGCTGGTGGTGGGCCTACTCGAGGATGCGGCTGTTCACCATCATCTTCCCCGTGGTGGCCGTGGCCAGCTGCTTCATCCCCGGCTTGTATCCAACTTGGATGGTCATCGAACAGGTCGCGCTCGCCGGGATCCTCGTCGTCGTCGCAGCGCTGCTCAACTCCCGCCACCTGCGGGCGGCCTACGTCAAGCCAGAGCCTCCGGCTGCGGGTTGACCGGCAGGGCGTCGAGGATCGCCTCGAAACGCATCGTCTCCGTCGGGTAGCCCCGACCGATCGACCTCGTTGCGTCGACGACGCGGGACGTCGGACTGAGCGCCCTGACCCGCTCGATGCACGCCGGGTCGGTGCTCTCGATGATCACGACATCCGGCCGGCCACGCAGGGCCAGGACGACGGAGTGGTCGTTGTGTGCCGTGGTGACCAGCACCTGGATGCCCATCGACGCGAGGCGGGCAGCGAGGCCCTCACCGAGCAGCTCGTGCTCGCAGATGACGAGCACCGACGTCTCATGCGCCACTCTGTCACCCTCCTCCGCGAGTCCGGCCGTTCCCGCGCTTCAGGCTAAGTTGCGAGACCGACCGGCAGCCATCCGGCTCTGGTTACAGGAATGGCACGGGTCCGCCTATACCTGACCCGGCTGAGCTGAGCAGCCGTCAGCGACCGGTGGGCTCGCCGCTCGGGGCGCCGAGGCCCTGGCGGATGACGTAGGCGGCGGCCTGGATCCGGTTGTCCATGTGGAGCTTCTCGAGGGCGTTGTGCACATGGTTCTTCACCGTGCCCTCGGTGATGACCAGCCGCTTGGCGATCTCCTTGTTGCTCAGTCCCTCCGCGACCAGCCTGAGGATCTCGAGCTCTCGACGGGTCACCGACTGCTCGGGCTGGGCCGCAGGCGAGGTGACGCGGGGCTTGCTGCTGCCCTGCCGGATCTCCCGAAGCAGCCGACCGGCCACGCCGGGGGAGATCGGCGTCTCGTTGCGCATGACCGAGCGGATCATGTCGTACAGCTGCTCGGGGCGCAGGTCCTTGAGGAGGTAGCCGTGGGCGCCGTTGCGCAGCGCGTCGAGGACGTGGTCCTCGACGTCGGAGACCGTGAGCATGATGACCTTGACGTCCATGACCTGCTCGCGGATGAGCCGGACGGCCTCGACGCCGTTCATGACGGGCATCTCGACGTCGAGAATGACGAGGTCCGGCCGGAGCGCATGGGCCGCCTCGACGCCGAGCAGGCCGTTCTCGGCCTCCCCGACGACCTCCATGTCCGGCTGGCCGGCGAGCAGGGCCGCGATCGCGCCCCGGAAGAGCGGCTGGTCGTCGACGAGGAGGATCCGCGTCGGCTCGCTCACCGCACACCGCCAAGGACCCGCGGGGCGAACGGGCGCTCCGGGACGGTCACCATGATGCGCGTGCCGCGGCCGAGCACCGAGTCGATGTCGACCGTCCCGCCGAGCAGGGCAGCCCGGTCGCGCATCGTGAAGAGGCCGTAGCCATCCTGCGCGCCGACCGTGCTGGTGTGGTCGAAGCCGACGCCGTCGTCCTCGATCTCAAAGGTCGTCGAGGCGTCCGTGCCGCTGACGCTCACCGTCACTGACGACGCGGCTGCATGCTTGCGCACGTTGGTCAGAGCCTCCTGAACGACCCGGATCAGGTGCACCTCTGCGCGCGGGGACAGGCTGACCTCGTGCCCCACCTCGTTGACGAGGGTCGCTGCGATGCCCGACTGCGAGGAGTACTTCATCAGGTAGGCGCGCAGGTTGTCCTCGAGGCTGCGATCGGCATGCTGCTGCGAGTCGCGCAGGCCGAGGATCGTCTCCCGGACGTCCCGGTAGGACTCCGCGCACACCTCGGCCAGCGAGTCGACCTCGGCACCGACCTGGTCCTTGGGCAGATTGGCGAACGTCGCCCCGAGCGCGCGGAGTCGGAGGTGCACGGCGCCAAGCACCTGGGCGAGACTGTCGTGCATCTCCCGGGCGATGCGCGTGCGCTCGCTGAGGATGGCCCGCTGGCGCGACAGCTCCCGCATCTGCGCGCCGGTGAGGGCGATGCCGATGAGGCTGGCGAGGGTGGACAGGAAGCCGCAGTCCCGTTCGGTGAAGGGGCCTGCATCCGACCGTCCGACCTCGATCTGGCAGACCGGCCCGGTGGCTCCGTCCCCCTGGCGGGCTGCGGTGTGGCTCCACGTCTGCCTGGCAGCGCCCCGGGCGACGACGGCTGAACCGTTCGGCTCCAGGGTCGGGGCGTCCGGGCCGGCTTCGAACCGGACGGACCGGGCGATGTCGGGGAAGACCGTGATCGCGGCGCCGTCAGCGCGCAACAGCGTGACCGCGTGCCGGGCCACGGTGTCGAGGACGGCGGTAGTCGGCTCCTGGTTGGAGACCCGAAGGAGGATGTCGTAGAGGGCGTGGCCCTCGATCTTCCGGCGGTTCAGGTCGCCGACAGCCTCCGCCAGCTGGATCGCGCAGGCGATCTGAGTGGTCAGGCTGGACAACGCGGTCGTCCCCACCCGGTCTCCGAGGTAGGTCTCCTCGTCGTACCAGACGGACAACCGTCCCACGGTCGTCGGCCCGTGGGTGAGGGGAACATCCACGCTGGGGTTGTCGGTCGAGGCGGCCAACCCGGGGGCCACGACGGTGTGGGCCGTCGCATCCTCCTCGGGCAGGTCAGCCGGCTGGAAGAGCCGAATCCGGGCCTGGGCGGTACCGCCGGTGCCCACGAGGGCTGCGAGCGACCCGTCGACGATGCTCGACACGGTCGACTGGCCCTGGATGGCGGCGGCGACCGCATTGGCAGTCGCGAGATCGCGGTTCTGCCGGATGACCTGTCGCTCGGCACGGTCGATCAACCAGAACATGGTGAGGCTGAAGACGACGATGCCCAGGATGACCAGCAGCACGGTCGCCAGGTGCCAGTTGCCGAGTGTGCTCGGCGTCCAGTAGCCGCGGTGCTCGAGAACGTAGCGCACGATCTCGAGGGCGATGGCGAACGCCACCGGCAGCAGGATGCCCACAGCCTTGAGCCGGCGCCCCACGAGACGGCGCTCGCGCGGCTGGGGCGGCAGGGGGAAGGCGGGGTCGTCTTCGCCCGGGGCCGGGTGCCAGGCCGCGGCACTCGTGCTCTCGGCGTGACTCTGGCTGGTGGCGTGCTTGGTGGCGATCGACGTGCTCCTTCGCCGGGCCGGCTGACTGATGCGTCAAAGCAGAGTGTAGAGCGATCCGGGGAGCCTGAATCGCCCGTGAGGGGAAACGTGACGGGATCCATCAGTTTGAGCGGATAGGGACGAGGCAGCGCCGCCCTCTATCGGATCTCTACCCTGCGGCGGATAGGCCCAGGAGCGCGTCCCGAACACGATGGACACGGAGGATCTCGCCTCCGAGCGGCAGGCATGCCGGCACCACCGCCACAAAGGACGGGTGAGGTACCAGTGGCACAGGCACGAAGCGAGCACCGGCTCGCGGTCAGGTCTTCTGACCGGATGTTGAGCTTGTTCCTACGGATCGGGGTGGTGGTGCTCGTCGCCGGGCTCGCCTCCGTGGGCTTCCTCTACTACAAGGACCAGTACGTCACCCCGGCTCCGTCGATGCTCCAGCAGCAGATCAACCTGACGGAGGCCGAGGTCCGCAAGAACCCCAACAGTGTGGATGCGCGACTGCACCTCGGCCTCGTCTACCAGCAGGCTCAGCGCTTCGACGACGCGGTGGCCCAGTTCGAGCAGGTGCTCAAGGTCGCCCCCGACAGCAAGGACGCGTTGGTCGCGAAGGGCTACGCGCTCCTCGAGAAGGGTGACCTGGAAGGGGCGATCACCCCGTTGACCAAGGTCATCAAGGCGACGCGCAAGGGCGAGTTCGCCAACTCCGACTCCCTGCTCGGCGCTGCCTACTACTACCTCGGGGTCATCGCGATCAAGCAGCAGAAGCCCGAGGTTGCCATCGACCAGCTGAGCCACTCGCTCAACATCGCGCCGACGGACTCCGACGCGATGTACCAGATCGGGCTGGCCCAGCTCCAGCAGGGCAAGCCCGAGAAGGCGATCGCCACCTTCAAGAACGCGCTCCGCTTCGTCCCGACCGGGTGGTGCGAGCCCTACCAGCAGATGCAGGGCGCCTACACGACGATGAAGAAGCCGGAGCTCGCCGCGTATGCGGGGGCGATGGTCGCCTTCTGCGGTGACGAAGTCGAGGAGGCCAAGACCCAGCTCACTGCGCTCACCGAGGGCCCGGCCGCGGCCGAGGCGATGCTCGGCCTGGGCCTGATCGCCGAGACCGAGAGCGACAGCAAGGCGGCCATCGGCTGGTACGAGAAGGCCCTCAAGGAGGACCCGAAGAACGTCTCCGCCATGTCGTCGCTCTCATCGCTCGGCGTGACGCCGGACGCGAAGCCCACGGCGAAGAAGTGAGGGGGAGCCGACATGACTGACATCCAGACCACCGCAACGCAAGAGGCCGGCGAGGACCTCCTGCAGGAGCTCGACGACCTCGGAGGTCCCCCCGCGACGCCGCCCGCAGTCGTGGAGGACCCGCGCGGGCGCCGGCGGCGCAGGATCATCGCCTGGCTGCTCGTCGTGGCACTCGTGCTCTTCGGCGCGGTCGCGGCGTGGTACCTGCTCAACCGCAAGCCGCTGAGCGAGCTGCCTGGCCTCGACGTGGACAAGGTGCCGACCTACAAGACCGCGCTCTACGGGGTGGAGAAGCCCCTCGGCGTCGCCGTGTCCCTCGACGGCTCACTGCTCTACGTGACCCAGTCCGGCACCAAGCCCGCCGCGTTCATCCTCGACCGGGACGGCAACAGCGTGGGCCGGCTCAAGCCGCCGGCGGCGGACAAGGGCTACCACGTGCCGGTCTACGTTGCGGTGCACCCCACGAGCGGCGACGTCTACGTCGGCGACCGGGCGGCAGGGAAGGTCTACGTGTACGACCGGGCCGGCACCTACCGCTCGACGTTCACGCCGAAGGACAAGAAGATCACCTTCTCTCCGCTCGGCCTGGGCGTCAGCGCTGACGGCACTGTCTACGTGGCCGACGCCTCCAGCGCGGAACCCAAGAACCACCGCATCCTCGTCTTCGCGCCCGATGGGTCTCTCGTCAAGACGCTCGGCAAGGGTGAGCTCAACTACCCGAACGCCATCGTCCCCGGTGCGCAGGACGCGATCTATGTGACCGACAGCAACAACGGCCGGGTCGTCGTCTTCGACTCCACGGGCGCCATGACGACCCTGCTCGCCCGAGGCATCGGCGACGGTGACCTCGGCCTCCCACGCGGCATGGCCCTCGACGACCAGGGCCGGTTGTTCGTCGTCGACACGACCGACCAGCAGGTCCGCGTCTTCACGACCGGCGCCATGCCGACCGACCACCCGGCCTACGTCGGCTCGTTCGGTGACCAGGGCCGCGAGGACGCCACCTTCCTCTTCCCGAACGGCGTCGCGACGGACACCCGCGGTCGCGTCTACGTCGCCGACCGGGAGAACAACCGAATCCAGGTCTGGGGCTACTGATGCCACGTCGTGGCGCGGCCGGGACCGCCTAGGAGTGGCCTGTCGGAGGCACGCCGGCACTACGGCGAGGCGGACGAACTGGTTCACCGCACAACTGAATACACAAATTCACAGCTCAGATTGGAAACAGCGATCATGAGAACAGAACGAAAAGTGGTGCGGAGGCTCGTCGTACTGGCGGCCGCCTCCGCGGCGCTGTTCATCGGGGCCATGCCGGCGCAAGCCGACAACGGTCCGCACGTCTCCACCGCCACGAATGAAGTCAAGTCCGGCATCAAGATCAGCGATGCCGGGCAAGGGCGTTGCGCCTCCTGTCACCGTGCCCACACGGCGAAGTCGGCGTATCTGCTCAACGCGGCGAGTGAGGAGGACCTGTGCCTCTCCTGCCACGGCGGCAGCGGCACCGGCGCCACCACGGACGTCCAGAACGGCGTCGGCTATGACTCTTCGGCGACCACCTACTACCCCGACGGGAAGACCGTGCTCACGGTCAAGCGTGGGACCCAGGTGGGAGCCCTCCGCGGTGGCGGCTTCGAGCAGGCCATGCTCGGCACCGACTCGGCGACGAAGGACACCTATCTCTACACCTACGCTGACGGGCGGGTTGCCTACCGCTCGAAGAACCAGCTGATCCCGCCTGCCGCGGCTCCCAAGGGAACCACGTCGAGCCACTTCGGTGGCGTCGGCATCATGTGGGGCAACGGCTCACTCTCCGGCACGGTCAACGTCGGCCTGGACATGTCCACGACGACGACAGGCAAGCTCGAGTGCTCGTCCTGCCACGACCCGCACGGGAACAAGCAGTACCGGATCCTCAAGCCGGTGCCGAGCGACTCCGGGTTCGCCACGGTGATCCCGGGGAACACCCAGCCCGGCGTGTTCATCAAGGACACGGCCAACAAGGTCTACACGACGACCAACTACTGGATCGCCGGTGACCCTGCGGCCCTCGCCGACACGGGAACGACTACGACGCTCGGTGCCACGTCGATCACGGATCCGACCCCGAAGGCAACGACGGGGACCACGACCGTGAGCTCCTTCCAGGCAAACGTCGCCGCGTGGTGCACCACCTGCCACACGCGCTACCTAGCGCCACGGAGCTCGTGGAAGACGAACTCCGGCGACGCAGTCTTCACCTACCGCCACACCGGCGACAACATCAACGGTGACGCCGCGTCCAACCGGAACTGCATCCAGTGCCACGTCGCGCACGGCTCGAACGCAGCCATGCCGAACTCGGCCGTGGAGAACCCTGGCGACACCGCGCTCAGCACCGACAGCCGGCTCCTGCGAGTCGACGACCGGGGCGTCTGCGTGATGTGCCACAACGTCTGATCCGGCCCAGCTGAGACACAACAGCCGAGCCTGACCAGATCACCGTGAGGCTGCGGGTGGCCTCTCACCCAGGTCGCCCGCAGCCCCACACCTTCCCACCCACCCACTCCGACCACCGGAGGACACCACTGATGACGAGCACCCGGACCCGCCCGCCGCGCCACATCCGGCACGGTGGGTGGCCGGCTGCCGTCGCCGTGGCACCACTGCTCGCGCTGGCCCTGAGCGCCGCGCCAGCGGCCGGTCTCGCCGCCGAGGATCCGACGCCAACACCGACAGCCACCACCACCGCTACTACGCCCGCCCCAGACCCGACCGCGACGTCGACGGACACGCCGACCGAGCCGGCGCCTACAGCCCCCGTTACGGCCGAACCGTCACCTACGACCACGGAGCCGACCACGGAGCCGACCACGGAGCCGACTGCATCCACTTCGGTGCCGGCGGAGGCCACTGGGCTGTCTCCCGAGCCCGTCGCCGCGACGAGCGACCTGCCCGCCCTCCCGGTCCCCGGTCTGAGCGGCGGTCCCAGCGTCCTGGCCCTCCTGGGCGCGCCCGGCACAGACCCCACCTACCTCCCCCCCGGCGCCCGCGCCGAGAACGTCGTCCCGTTCCAGACCTTCCGTCTCGTCGCCCCACTCTTCAACGGCGGCAGCGACCCCGTCACGGTGACCCCCCGGCTCGAGTTCCGAGTCGCCGGCACCGGCGAGTTCCAGGTCGTACCGGAAGCCGCGACGCCGGGGGCGCCCCTGCACGCAGCCGAGGAGTGGGTGACCACCGACGACGGCTCCGTCCCCGCGCCGAGAATCGCCCAGATCGCTGTCGATCAGCTGCAGCTCGACATCCCGGACGGCCTGACCGCGGCCGTCGGCCAGCGGTCCAGCGGAGCCAACCCCGTGAACGCGTACTTCCTTGCCCCCGGCACGGCCACGGTGCAGGAGTTCACCGTCGCCCTCTCGATCGACGCCGCCTACGGGACGAGCTACGAGCTGCGGGTGACCGACGACGGAACCGCGATTGCCCTGCTCGCCCCAGCCACGGTCACGGTGGGCGACGTGCCGGCGACCCTCGCCAGTCCCGGACAACGGGCTGGTGCGGACGTCCCCGGCCTCCCGGATCCATCAGCGGCCGACTACGCCCTCGTGGGGGCACCGGAGTCGAAGGCCACCGCCACGAGCTATCCCCTCTACAGCGCACTCGCGTCCACGGAGACCGCGCCGGCAGCGGCCGAGGACGTCATCGTCGTCGGCCCGAACGGCCCCGGCACGATCCACAACCCGGGCAACTCCACCACGAGCGGCCAGTGCAGCGCCTGCCACCAGACCCACTCGGCCAAGGCCAAGGCGCTCGTCAAGAAGGACAGCGAGACCACCCAGTGCTACACCTGCCACGCCGGCGGGACGGGAGGCGCCGACGTCCAGGCGCAGTACGCCCTGGGCCAGCCAACGAACGACCCGGCGACGCGGTCCTACTGGTCGCACGACACCACCGACTCGAGCAACCACGTCCTCGACTCGAACAATGAGTTCAAGGCGGTGCTCAACCGGCACAGCCAGTGCAGCGACTGCCACGACCCCCACGGCGCGTCCACCGCCAAGGCGGCCATGACGGCGACCGGCTGGACCGCCCCCGGCGGCTTCACCAAGGTGTCCGGCGTCGCCGTGACGAACGGCGCCGCAGGCACCGCACCGACCTATACGTGGCTCGACGGCATGGTCGAGCCGGTCACCGCCGAGTACCAGTTGTGCTTCAAGTGTCACTCCGGCTTCACGACGCTCCCGGAGGACGTCCCCGGCAAGGCGTCCCAGAACTTCTCCGACCTCGCCGTCGACTTCAACCCCAACAATGCCTCCTACCACCCGGTCGAGGCCCCTGGTCGCAACCAGACCCAGAAGCTCG
This sequence comes from Intrasporangium calvum, assembly GCF_028446585.1. GTDB lineage: Bacteria > Actinomycetota > Actinomycetes > Actinomycetales > Dermatophilaceae > Intrasporangium > Intrasporangium calvum_A. Next base: position 88,603 of record NZ_JAPFQL010000001.1, on the reverse strand, counting down.
CGGACAGCCTCGCCGGCCCGTCGCCCTACAAGCTGTGGAACTTCACGACGAACGACACGATGCGTTGCGTCAGCTGCCACGCGAGCAACACGACCGGCACCTCGAGCGACCCCGCCGAGAACAGCCCGGACGCCACCCTCACCGTGCACGCCTCGACGAACCGCGGCATCCTCATCCGCCCCTACGAGAACCGCGTCCTGTCCAAGGCCGGCCAGTTCTACGACGCCAAGGGCTTCGCCCTGTGTCTCGCCTGCCACATGGAGACCCCCTTCGCCAACCGGCTTCGCCCGGCGGCCGCGGAGGGAACCAACTTCGTCTTCCACGGCCTGCACGTCTCCGGCATCACGACGAAGGGCAGCGGCGGCCTCGACATCGACACCCCGGGCGCCGGGCAGGGCAACGCCCGCTGTGCCGAGTGCCACTTCAGCAGCCATGGCACGACTCAGCTGCCCGGCGACCAGAAGGTGGCGGGGGACCGGCTCGTGGGCTTCTCGCCGAACGTCCTGCCGAGCAAGGCAATGGGCGGCGTCCCGACCTTCAAGAAGACGGCCACCGGCGGCAACTGCACCTTGACCTGCCACGGCAAGGACCACCAGGGCGCGACCTACAGCAACTGACGTCCGGCACCTCATGACCACGCCCCTCAGCCGCGCCCACCGCCCACCGCGGTGGGAGCGCGAAGCCGACTCAGCGGCATACGGAATCCGCTTTTTCCATGGCCTCCACGAGGGGCACATGTGCCCCGCACGGGCGCCTGGACCGGATCTCTACCTGACATGTGCCTTGCGGCGGATAGTTCAGCAAATCGCTCAAAAGCACACTGGATTCACCAAGCTTCACCACCCAACGAATGCCACCTGACGCAGGAGTGAAACCCATGTCCCGAGCCAAGGGCGCCACCACCACGACGAGCACCACGCGCGTCAAGTCCGACCTCCTGGCCCGGCTCGGCCTCGACGGCTCGGCCGACGACCAGGCGGTCGAGAGCACCCACGAGCAGATCGTCGAGTACCTCGAAGGGGCACCCGACGACATCCGTGGGTGGGCCGACCGCCGGCAGCAGGAGGTCGACCGCGTGTTCGCCCTCCTCACCGGACCGGAGTCGGACCTCAAGGCGCTCGCGCGGCCCGCCACGCCGGCCGCCGCCGAGACGACCGACCCCAACCGGACCAACCGGATTCTTGTCGGTGTCATCGCCGTCCTCGTCACCATCGGCGTCGTCCTCGGGGTCTACTGGATGGGCAAGCCGGACGTGCCCGAGATGACCGCCGCGCAGGACACCAGCCAGAGCCAGACGGCGGCAGCCGTCGACCCGGCCCGGCTCGCCGAGCTGACCAAGAAGGTCGAGGCCAACCCCAAGGACGTCGCCTCCCTCCAGGCCATCGCCGATCTCTACTTTGGGGCCAACGACTGGGCGAACGCGAAGGCCTTCTCGCAGAAGGTCCTCGACGTCGACCCGAAGAACGCCCAGGCCCTGATCAGCCTCGGCGCGGCGGCCTACAACTCCGGTGACAACGCCACGGCCGAGAAGACCTGGAAGGACGGCATCGCCGCCCACCCGGACAACGCCGAGCTGCGCTACGACCTCGGCTTCCTCTACATGACCACCGGGCGGATGGACCTGATGCGGGCCGAGTGGGCCAAGGTCGTCGAGATCGACCCGAACAGCGAGCTCGCCAAGACCGTGCAGTCGCAGGTCGGAGCCGTCACCGCTCCGGCCACCACTCCGGCCGCCACGCCGACGACCACCAAGTAACCACCCAGTCAGCCAGCGGATCGACGCGGAGCACGGGAGCACAGCGACATGACCGGCAACATCACTCTCGCGGTGGCGTTCCTCGCAGGCATCGTCTCCTTCGCCTCGCCCTGCTGCCTGCCGATGGTGCCCGCCTACGTCAGCTACATCGTCGGCGGCACCGGGAGCGAGGTGCGCCCCAACCGGCGCACCACGCTCCACCAGGCTCTGGCCTTCGTCCTCGGCTTCACCGTCGTCTTCGTCGCCCTGTGGGCCTCGATCGGGCTCGTCGGCTACCTGCTGCGCGACCAGGTCGACATCCTCCGCAAGGCCGGGGGAGTGATCCTGATCCTCATGGGCCTGCACGTCGCCGGCCTCATCTCCCTGCCGTTCCTCACGCGGCAGAGCGGGCTGTCCATGGGCAGCCTGCTGCGCCGCCGGCCGGACGGGACCGTCGAGCAACAGAAGCCGCACGTCGGGCGATCGGTCCTCTTCGGCGTCGTCTTCGCCGCCGGCTGGACGCCCTGCGTCGGCCCGATCCTCAGCGGCATCATCGGCCTCGCCTCGCTCCGCTCGAGCGTCGGCGAGGGGGCCGTCCTCCTCGTCGCGTATGCCGTCGGGCTCGGTCTGCCGTTCATCTTCGTCGCGCTCGGGGTCAGCGCCCTGGGCAGCCGGCTCAACTGGTTCGTCCGCCACGAGGCGGCCGTCTCCATGGTCACCGGCTCGATGCTCGTCATCGTCGGCTTCCTGATGATGACCAACCTCTTCGTCCGCCTGTCCCAGTACGTGCCCGGCTTCACCATCTGAGCCGTCTGGCCCACCCACCACCACCACAACCGCCAGCTGAAAGAGGCACCGAGATGAGCACCAGCGTCAGGAACCGCCAGGAGGCGAGATCGCGGGTCGCGACACGCGTCACGGCCCACGTGCCTGGCCATGTCGACAGCGTCGACGGTCTGGACGACCTCGCCCACGTCGAGCACGGCGTCGACGTCCTCGACGGCCTCCACCAGCCCGACAAGGGCCACCCGCACCACCGCAACCAGCACCCACTCAAGCGGGTCTGGCTCTTCCTCATCTCGATGCGCACGGGACTCTGGATCATCCTGCTGCTCGGCCTGCTGACCCTCGCCGGCACGCTGCTGATTCAGGCGACTCCGGAGGCACGTGCCGACGAGCAGGCCTACGCGCAGTGGCTGGCCGGCACACCGTCCGAGCGCTACGGCGGCTGGGTCGGGATCCTCGACCGGCTCGGCCTCTTCCACGTGTACTCGACGTGGTACTTCCAGGGCCTGTTCGTCGTGCTGAGCATGAGCATCCTGGCCTGCTCGATCAACCGGGCACCCAAGCTGTGGCGCGTCGCCACCCACCCGCGGACGTCGATGCGCGAGGTGTTCTTCACCCACGCCCCGCTCCGCGCGACGATCGACCTCCCTGGCGACGTGGACAGCGCCGCCCAACAGGTGCGGGATGCGCTGCGCGGCAAGCACTTCCGGGTCCTGGACGGCACGGCCAAGACCGGCGCGGACGTCTACGGCGACCGGTTCCGCTGGGGTCCCTTCGGCACGGTGGTGGCCCACCTCAGCATCATCGTCATCATGCTCGGCTTCGTCGTCTCGGCCACGACGGGCTTCAAGGACACCGACTTCATCGCCCCGGTCGGGGTCGACGTCCCGGTAGGCCACAACACCGGCCTGACCGCAAAGGCGCTCTCCTTCACCGACACCTACTACGAGAACGGGCAGCCGAAGGACTACGTGTCCGACCTCGTCCTGACCAAGGACGGCCGGCAGGTGGCCCGTCAGGAGGTCCGGGTCAACACGCCCCTCATCTACGAAGGTGTGTGGTTCCACCAGGCGTTCTTCGGCATCGGCGTCGACGTCAAGGTCAGCGAGAACGGCAAGGAGCTCTTCCGCGAGATGGTGCCGCTCAAGTGGCAGTCGAACGACGGCCAGCAGAGCATCGGCCAGTTCGAGATCCCCGAGAAGGGCATCAGCGTCTACGTCATCCAGGCCGCGTCCGGCCAGGTCCTCAAGGAGCTGCCGGCCGGGACGGCGCAGTTCGAGGTGCACAAGGACGGCGTCGAGAACCCCCTCGGCTGGCCCGTCATCGACCAGGGCGACTCGATCGACGTCGACGGCCTGACCTACACCTTCGAGCGCAACCGTCCCTACACCGGCCTGACCATCAAGCAGGACAAGGGCTCCTGGATCGTCTGGGTGGGCTCGGCGCTGCTCATCATCGGCAGCTACCTCGTCTTCTTCCTGCCCCACCGCCGCATCTGGGCCCGCGTGCGGTCCAACGGTGACGGCACCAGCCGCGTCATGATCGGCGCGCCACTCAAGCGGGACCCCGCCTTCGAGCCGGTGTTCAAGAACATCGTCTCCTCCATCAAGACGTCCGACAGCTGAGTCGGCACACCACAAGGAGCCACGGAGATGCTCACCTACTCACAGTTCGCGTTCGTCGCAGCGCTCATCACGTCAGTCCTGGCCACCATCGCCTACTTCTGGGCGATGTCGGCCGGCCACCGCGCCCTCAAGCAGCAGGCACCACAGCGCCAACGGGTGCGCGTCGGTGACGCCAGCGACGACCTCCTCGACGACGACCTCGCAGACATTGCGGTCCCCGACGCACCGGAGGCCCCGCGCTACTCGTCGATGTCCGCGGCGACCCTCGCCCGATTCGCGACCCGGCTGACCTGGCTCGCGATCGCCTTCCTCACGGTGTGCCTCGGCCTGCGGATGGCGGTCACCGGCAACGGCCCCTTCGTCTCCCAGTACGAGTTCGCGACGTCGATGGCCTGGGGGATCCTCGTGTCCTACGCCTACTTCGAGTGGAAGTACCGGGCGCGGACGCTGGCACTGTTCGTCATGCCGCTCACCGTGATCGCCCTCGCCTACGCCGGCACCCAGCCCACCCAGGTCGACCCGCTCGTCCCGGCGCTGCAGAACAGCCTGCTCCTCACGCTGCACATCATCGTCGCGATCTTCGCCTACGGTGCCTTCGCGGTGAGCTTCGCCGCAGCTGCCCTCGACCTGTGGACCCCGCAGAAGTGGCGCCACCTCATCCCCAAGCCGGAGGTCCTCGACCGGCTCGGCTACCGCGCCGTCGTCATCGGCTTCCCGCTCGACACCATGGTCCTCGTCCTCGGAGCCATCTGGGCCGAGATCGCCTGGGGCACCTACTGGAGCTGGGACCCGAAGGAGACCGCCTCCCTCGTCACATGGCTCATCTACGGCGGCTACCTGCACGCCCGCGTGGCCCGTGGCTGGACCGGCAAGCGCGCCTCCTGGCTGCTCGTCCTCGGCTTCGCCAGCGTCGTGCTCACCTTCGTCGGCAACGCCTTCTTCGGCGGCCTGCACAGCTACTCCTGATCCGCAGCACCGGCCCGGCAGCCAGCGAACACTGAAAGGAAGCGATCGAGATGTCCGACCGTTCTCCCCGGGACGCGTCCCTCACGGAAGCCCTCGAGGACCCGATCCTCGACGACGACTTCGACGTGGAGGATCTGCTCGAGGCCGAGCTGAACGGGGAGGAGGACCGCGCGGACGGGGAACCGGCGTCGAGTGTGGTGGCCACGCCGGCTTCCCGTCCCGTGCCCTCGTCGGGCGCTGTCGACGGCCTCGCCGAGCCGGAGACGAAGCCGGATGCCGCTGGGCCGGCTTCCGGTGGACGGCGTGACCTTCGTGAGCGGATCCGGTCGAGCCGCTACGGCACCCTCGTCGTCCTCCTCGTCACCGCCGGGCTCGTCGCCGCCGGGATGTGGCTCGTCGACGGCCGGAGCCCCGGCGGTGAGACGCTGCCCAACGGCGCCACCGCGGTCAGCATCCCGGGCAAGTCGACGGTGCCGCCGCCGAAGGTGGGCTCGCCGGCCCAGGACTTCACGGTCACGACGATCGACGGCAAGCAGGTCTCGCTCAGCCAGTACAAGGGCAAGGCCGTCTGGGTCGTCTTCGGCGCGAGCTGGTGCGCCCCGTGCCAGGCCGAGGTCCCGGACATCGAGGCGGCCTATCAGAAGTACGGCCCGCAGGGCCTGGAGATCCTCGGCATCAACATCACCGAGGACACGCCGACCGTGCGTGAGTACGTCGAGCGGGTCAACATCACCTTCCCGGTGGCGGCTGACCCGGAGTCGGCCGTCGCGGATGCCTACCGGGTGTCCGCCATCCCGGCGCACTTCTTCATCGACAAGGACGGCGTGCTCAAGCAGATCTGGCAGGGCAGCGTCTCCGAGACGAGCATCGAGGCGTCGATGAAGGGACTCGTGACGCCATGACCGGAACCTCCGACGGCCCGCAGCGGGGCGACCCCCCGCGCTCGGCGGACCCGGACGGCCCCGCCGCCCAGGGAACGCCCCCGAACCAGACGATGTCCCCCGCCGGGGCCGCTGACGCGGCCTCGGCCGAGGCCGGTTCACCACCCCGTCTGGGCTTCTGGGGTCGGTGGCGGCGGCGGCTCCTCCGCCTCGTGCCCGTCCCGAAGACTCCCCTCGGCGTGCTCGCGCTGGTCGGAGGGGTCCTCGTCATCGGGGCCCTCGGCACCATGGGCGGGGTCGAGGTCGTGCACTACTCCGAGGGTGCGAGCTTCTGCACGACCTGCCACACCATGGATCCGCAGAAGAAGGCCTACGAGTCCGGTGTGCACCAGGACGTGGCTTGCGGTGAGTGCCACGTCGAGCCCGGGGTGCTGGGGTTCGTCAAGGCCAAGCTGGCCGGCACGAGGGAGCTCTACGCCCTCGTCACCAACACGTATCCGACGCCGATCCCGGCCATCGAGCACGACGCCCTGCCGACGACGAAGCAGACCTGCGAGCAGTGCCACCCCCTCTCCCAGATCGCCAAGGACGGGCAGCCGACCAAGCTGATCACCCGGGCCAGCTTCTCCAGCAACGAGAAGAACACCCGCAACGACCTGGCCGTGCTGATCCGGCCCGCGAAGGCCGGCACCACGGAGGAGGTGTCGATGCACTGGCACGTGCTCCAGGAGGTGACCTACACCTCCACGGACGAGCACCAGCAGACGATCGACACGGTCGAGTTCCGAGACAGCAAGACCGGCACGCTCGTCCAGTACATCTCGGAGGCCGCGGTTCGCCAGTCCTCCAACGTGGATGCGGACATCGCGCGGCTCAAGGCAGCCGGGTCGACCCGGGCCATGGACTGCCTCGCGTGCCACAACCGCGTCGGCCACGACATCCCGTCCGTGGACAAGTCGGTCGACCAGGCCATGGCGGCCGGCGCGATCAGCCCGTCCCTGCCCTACATCAAGCGCAACGCCGTGGCCCTGCTCAACCGCAAGTACGACACGGACGCGGATGGCCAGGCGGCGATCGCGAGGCTGGGTGAGTTCTACGCCAAGGACTATCCGGCCGTGGCCAAGGAGAAGGCCGACGAGATCGCGGCGGCAAGCCGGGCCATCGCCGGCATCTACGGGCTCGTCGTCACCTCGGAGATGAACACTCGCGGCGGCACCTATGCGGACAACCTCGGCCACCAGAGCTCGCCGGGGTGCTTCCGGTGCCACGACGGCGCCCACTACAAGGTCGTCGAGGGACAGATCACCAAGGAGACGATCCCGTCGACCTGCAACACCTGCCACACCTTCCCGCAGGGCACGACGACCCCGGCGAGCGTGCCGATCGGCAAGAAGCCGGCGGACCACGTCGACCCGCTCTTCGTCTTCAGCCACCGGAACGTGGCCGGAGGCGTCAAGCCGGCTGCCGAGACCTGCGGCTCCTGCCATGAGACGACCTACTGCGAGGACTGTCACGACAGCGGTGCCGTCAAGGTGGACCACTACGGGATGCTCTACAACCACGCCCAGTCGGTGGTCGACGCAGGCAACAAGAACGCGTGTGCGGTGTGCCACCAGCCGGCGTACTGCTCGCAGTGCCACAAGGACCCCGTCCTCGTGCAGACCAACGCCAAGCTGAGCAAGGGAAGCGGGTAGCCATGAGCACTCCACGACACCATGCGGTCGAGGACGCCGAGGTGTGGCTCGGCGTGCAGGAGGCGAGCGACATGCTCGGGGTCTCGCCGGCCACGCTGCGCCGGTGGAGCGCGGCCGGCAAGGTCCGGGCCTTCACGACGCCAGGAGGGCATCGCCGCTACGCCGAGTCGACCATCCGCCAGCTCCTCGGGCGCGCAGCGGGCCTCGACTCGTCCGTCTCGGCGCTGGGGGAGTCGGTCGACCGTGCCGCCTGGGCGCTGCACGAGCAGCTCGCGCCCGTGTGCGGCAGCCTCTCCTGGGTCCCACGGGCCACTCCGGAGGAACGGCAGATCCTCGGCCTTGCGGGGCGCTCGATGGTGCAGGGGCTGCTGGGCTACGTCGACGGCCGCAACGACCACGAGTGCGAGTCCGCGATCCGGCCGGCGATCGAGGCAGCGGCCATGCAGGGCCGGATCGCGGCGCGCCACCACGGGGACCTCGGCGAGACGCTGGAGACCTTCCACCGCGTCCGTGGGGCCCTCGTGGATGACCTCGCCGCGCGAGCCTGCCTCGCCGGCCTGGACACGCCCCGGGCGACCCGTCTGCTGGCCCGGGCCAACGACGGAGTGGACCGGCTCATCGTGGCGCTCGTGGACGCTCACGCCGCGGCGCCGGCTGCGGCCGTCAGCCCGGGCTGAGGCGGGAGCACGCCCGACCCGAACCGCTCATCTCTCGCTACGTGAAAGATGAGCGGTTTGCTCATCTTGAGCGAATTTGATTGCGGGGTGGTCTGATTCACACCTTAAGCGGGATTGTGATCATTGTGGGTCGGGCAGTTTCTCGGAGACGATCAGAGGGAAACGAGGAGCCGGAAGAAGGGGACATGGCCGTTAAAGAGAGCACTCGAGCCACGCTGGCCAGGCGGGTCAGACGATGGTTCCTCCCGATCGTCGGAGTCCTGGTGGGCGTCCTGGTCGGGCTGTCGTTCTTCACCTTCGGATACGCCAACGGATCGGCGTACTTCGGCAAGGACCCGCAGGCGTGCGCCCAGTGCCACGCCATGAACGACCAGTTCACCGCCTGGTCCAACGGCGGGCACCGCCACGTCGCCACCTGCCAGGACTGCCATGCGCCGCAGGACGACCCCGTGGCGTGGGCGCTGGACGAGGCGGACAACGGGTTCTGGCACTCCCTGAAGTTCACCTTCGACGCCTACCCGCAGAACATCAAGATCCGGGACAAGAACCGCAAGGTCGTCCAGGAGGCCTGCCTGTACTGCCACAAGGACGTCGTCGACAAGACCGAGATGACCCGCGACCACAGCGAGGGCGTCTCCTGCCTGCAGTGTCACAGCGAAGTCGGTCACGAGAGATAAGGGCGCCATGAGCGACAACACACCCAGTCAGACCGGAGAGCGACCCGCTCCCCGCCGCCGGAGGCGGTTCCTCCTCGTCGCGTTCCTCGTCGCGGGCGCGGTCGTCACGTTCGCGGTCGCCGCGCTGCTCGTCAACATCATCGAGCGCCGGGCCGAGGACAAGGCGACGTTCGTCAAGGTCACCGAGCTGACCGACACCACCTACGACTCAGCTGTGTGGGGGCAGAACTTCCCGGCCGAGTACGAGGGCTGGAAGAACACCGCCGAGATGGACCCCAAGGACGTCGAGGCGCGTCAGGCCACGCCCGAGGACCCCCGCACCGAGGTGGCGCAGCAGAAGCTCCTGAAGGACCCCCGCCTGGTCACGATGTGGCAGGGCTACGCCTTCGCCATCGACTACCGCGAGCCCCGGGGGCACGCCTACATGCTGCTCGACCAGCGCCACACCAGGCGTGTCCTGGAGAAGGAGCAGCCGGGAGCCTGCCTCAACTGTCACGCCTCCCTCCCGGAGATCACCAACGCCCTCGGCAAGGGTGACGACGCCGCCGGCTGGGCCGCGATGAACAAGATGCCGTACAAGGAAGCCACCAAGCTGGCCAAGCACCCCGTCGGCTGCATCGACTGCCACGACCCCAAGACGATGGCGCTGCGCATCACGCGCCCGGCGTTCATCGAGGGGATCAAGGAGCTCAAGGCCTCACAGGGCGTCCCGAACTACGACGTCAACAAGCAGGCCACCTTCCAGGAGATGCGCAGCTTCACCTGCGCCCAGTGCCATGTCGAGTACTACTTCAAGGGCGAGGAGAAGACCCTGACCTTCCCGTGGGACCGGGGCCTGACCGTCGACAACGCGCTCGAGTACTACGACGAGGTCGGCTTCACCGACTTCACGCACAAGCTGACCGGGGGCCGGGTGCTCAAGGCGCAGCACCCCGACTACGAGACGTACGAGCAGGGTGTGCACGCCAAGGCCGGAGTCAGCTGTGCGGACTGCCACATGTCCTACAAGCGCGAGGGCGCGATGAAGGTCACCGACCACCAGGTCCGCAGCCCGATGATGACCGAGGCGACGATCAACCAGTCGTGCCTCACCTGCCACAAGACGACCGAGGTCGAGATGCGCGAGCGGGTCGATACGATCCACGACCGCTACGAGGCCGCCAAGGACGTCACGTTCGACGCTCTCACCGCCCTGATCAAGGACATCGAGAAGGCCCAGGCCACCGGCGTGGCCCAGGACCGGCTCGAGAAGGCGCGGGCGTACCAGCGCAAGGCGCAGTTCTTCCTGGACTACGTCGTGTCCGAGAACTCGCGCGGCTTCCACGCCCCGCAGTACTCGCTGCGCGTCCTCAACGACGCGACCGACGCCTCGCGACTCGGCCAGCTCGCCCTGGTCGGGATCGAGCCGGAGACGACGACGAAGCCGGCTCTGCAGCCTCCGGCCACGTCCTGATCTACCGCTGACCGCGGCTCTCCCGGCGTGTCGACGCGACACGCCGGGAGACTGGCGAACCGCCAGGAAAACTTTTGTGGAACCCCTTGCCAATGACAGGTGGCGGGGCTACAAAGGAACTACCGAACCGCTTCGGCGGATCGGATTCTTCCTCACTTCGGTGAGCGAAGATCGAAGGCCCGGGAACTCATACTTCCCGGGCCTTCACCTTCCCGGACGATGCGCTCTCGCGCCGCGCCGGCACCGCGATCTCCGGCCCCGTGGCTCTCACACCCACGGGGCCGCGCGGTACCCGCGGGAGCCGGCCCAGCGGCATACGGCCACCTGGGTCTGGACGTGAAGCGGCCCTGCGGTCTCACACACCGCAGGGCCGTCTCCATTGAACCGGCACATGCCCGACCGCCCCAAATCGACACGCCCGCCGTGCCCCGACGCGCTCGACATAGGATGCGGCCCATGACCGATCAGGCCAGCGACAGGACGGTCGGGGCAGCCGCGCGGGGCAGCGGTCCCCGGCTCGAGGACCACGCCGGCTTCGCCCACGTCGACGACGGGTTCGAGCGGCTGTGGACCCCCCACCGGATGGCCTACATCGTCGGCGACAAGCCCACCGACGAGGCCGGCGCCGGCTGCCCGTTCTGCGCCGCGCCGGACAAGCCCGACGCCGAGGGCCTCATCGTCCACCGCGGCACCCACTGCTACGTCGTCATGAACCTCTTCCCCTACAACCCGGGGCACCTGCTCGTCTGCCCCTACCGGCACGTCTCGCTCTACGTCGACCTCACCGACGACGAGACGGCGGAGTTCACGCAGCTGACCAAGTCCGCCATCCGAGCCCTCGAGGCCGCGTCCGGACCGCACGGGTTCAACCTCGGCATGAACCAGGGCGCCGTCGCCGGCGCGGGCGTTGCCGCGCACCTGCACCAGCACGTCGTGCCGCGGTGGGGCGGCGACTCCAACTTCCTGCCCATCGTCGGGCAGACCAAGGCCCTGCCCGTCCTCCTGGAGGACACCCGACAGCGAGTCGTCGACGCCTGGCCGACCGACTGACACCTGACCGTCACCGCCGCGTCGGCCCGTCGAGCGGCCGGCCCTCCGCCCGGTCAGTAGGCTGGGCCCACCATGCTCAACACACTCCTGCGCGCGACGGTCACCAAGATCCTCGGTCCGATCGCCCACCTGTTCCTGCGGCTGGGCATCAGCCCTGACGTCGTGACCATCGTCGGCACCGTCGGAGTCAGCGCCGGAGCGCTCGTCTTCTTCCCCCGCGGCGACCTGTGGATCGGCGTCCTCGTCATCACGGCGTTCGTCTTCTCCGACACCATTGACGGGATCATGGCCCGCCAGTCCGGCCGGTCGACCAAGTGGGGCGCCTACCTGGACTCGACCCTGGACCGGGTCGGCGACGCGGCGATCTTCGGCGGGCTCGTCCTCTACTACGCATCGGTGGGGGACAACAGCCTCATGGCCGGCCTCGCGCTGGCCTGCCTCATCCTCGGCAGCGTCGTGTCGTATGCCCGGGCGCGCGCCGAGGGGCTCGGCTTCACCGCGTCCGTCGGGATCGCCGAGCGTGCCGACCGGCTCCTCGCCGTGCTGGTCGCCGCCTTCTTCGCCGACCTCCTCGACTCGACCCTCCTGCTCGGCGGCGTCCTGGCCCTGCTCGCCGTCGCCAGCCTCATCACCGTCCTGCAGCGCATCCTCACGGTCCGGTCGCAGGCGATGGCCACAGGAGAGGTCAACCATTGACGCGGCCGACCGTCGAGTCAGCGAGCGCTGGCCGGCGCCACTCCATGGCCAAGCGGCTGACCGACCGTGCGACCGCGACAGGCTTCAAGCTCGGCTGGCGGGTGCTCCGTGGACTGCCCGAGCCGCTCGCCTACGGCCTCTTCGACCGCATCGCCGAGGTCAGCGTCCGTCGCGGCGGCAAACGGCTCGACCGGCTGCGCTCCAACTACCGGCGCGCCCGCCCCGAGCTCGATGACGCTGCGCTGGAGGCGCTCGTCCGGGCCGGGATGCGGTCCTACATGCGCTACTACTGCGAAGCCTTCCGGCTGCCCTCGCTGACCCGCGACCAGATCGAGGGCGCCGTCGTCTGCCACGGCGACGACGCGATCCGGCGCTTCACCGAGAAGGGCGAGACCGTCGTCGTCTTCGTCGGCCACCTGGGCAACTTCGACCTCGCGGCCGCCTGGGCCGCGGGGCAGCTCGGCCCGGTGACCACGGTGGCCGAGCGCCTCGAGCCGGAGGAGGTCTTCGAGGAGTTCGTGGCCTTCCGCAACGCCATCGGGATGGACATCATCCCCCTGACGGGTGGGGGCGACCCCTTCGCCGCCCTCGTCGAGACGGCCCGTGCCGGCGGCCGGGTCATCGCGCTGGCGAGCGACCGGGACCTGACGAGCAACGGCGTCGAGGTCGACCTCGTCGGCCACCGCGCTCGCATGGCCAAGGGCCCGGCAGTCCTCTCGCTCCTGACCGGGGCGCCCCTCTTCTGCGCCTCGATCCACTACGAGCCCGCCCCACGGGGCACCGGCCTGGGCGGCTATCGCACCGTGATCCAGTTCAGCCACCGCCTCGAGCCTCGCGTCACCGGACCGACCGCCGCCAAGGCCCAGGACCTCGTCCAGCAGTGTGCCGATCACCTCTCCGCGACGATTCGCGAGCACACGTCGAGCTGGCACATGCTCCAGCGGGTGTTCGTCGACGACCTCGAGGCAAGCCCTCCCCGGGGGGCGCGATGAGGATCGGCATCGTCTGCCCCTACTCGTTCGACGTGCCGGGCGGCGTGCAGTTCCACGTCCGCGACCTCGCCGAGCACTTCATCGGGGAGGGGGAGGAGGTCTCCGTCCTCGCCCCCGCCGACAGCGAGACGACCCTGCCCGGCTACGTCGTCTCGTCGGGAGGCGCCACCCCGGTGCGCTACAACGGCTCGGTCGCCAGACTCAACTTCGGACCCGTCACCGCGGCGAAGGTCAGCCGCTGGCTCGACCACGGCCGCTTCGACGTCCTGCACATCCACGAGCCGATGGCGCCGAGCGTCAGCGTCCTCGCCCTGATGGCGGCGGACGGGCCCATCGTCGCCACCTTCCACACCTCGATGATCCGCTCGCGCACCATGCAGACCGCCTACCCGATCATTCGGCCCGCCCTGGAGAAGGTGGCAGCTCGCATTGCGGTCAGCGAGGACGCCCGCCGCACCGTGACGACGCACATCGGGGGAGATGCCATCGTCATCCCCAATGGTGTCTATGTCGACCGCTTCGCCGCGGCCCCGCACCGTCCCGAGTGGACGAGCACTCCCGAGCGACCCACGATCGCCTTCCTCGGCCGGATGCACGAGCCACGCAAGGGCCTGCCGGTCCTCGCGGCGGCGCTCCCGGCCGTCCTCGACGAGGTGCCCGGGCTGCGTCTCCTGGTGGCCGGTCCGGGCGACCCGGTCGAGGTCACCGATGGCTGGCCGGAACGAGTCCGGCAGGCCGCTGAGTTCCTCGGCTCCGTGTCCGACGAGGACAAGGCGTCCCTGCTGGCGTCGGCCGACGTCTACATCGCCCCCAACACCGGCGGCGAGAGCTTCGGGATCATCCTCATCGAGGCCATGTCGGCGGGGGCGTGCGTGCTCGCGAGCGACCTCCCGGCCTTCTCCCGGGTGCTCGACGGAGGAGCCGTCGGTGCGATGTTCCGCAACGAGGACCCGGCCCATCTCGCGGAGCAGCTCATCGGTCTGCTCAAGGACCCGGAGCGGCGCCGGGAGCTGGCGACGAGCGGCCAGGCCCGGGCGCACCTGTTCGACTGGTCGGTGGTCGCCGACCAGATCCGGGCCGTCTACGAGACGGTGGTCGAGGGGCGGCTGGCGGCCCAGACCGAGCCGTCGACACGGTGGAACCGCTTCCTGCGTGGGGGTGCCCGATGAGCGACGTGCTGTCGTGGGTGTTCGCCGTCCTCTTCGTCCTCGTCGTCATCGCCTGGTACCTCACCTACACCGCCGCCCGTCTCGACCGCCTCCACGTGCGGCTCACCGGGACGCTCGCGGCACTCGACGCCCAGCTGGTCCGTCGGGCCGAGGCCTCCCTGGAGCTGGCGCACAGCGGCCTGCTGGACGGCGCGACGTCGCTGATCCTCGCGACGGCGGCGGCGGAGTCCCTCGAGAACCCAGGTGAGCACGGCGAGATCCGAGAGGCCGTCGAGAACGACCTGACCGAGGCCCTCCACGTGTCCGTGACCGAGGAGGTGGGCGAGACGCTGCACGAGGACGGCCCGCTCGGAGTCGACCACCTCGCCCGGCTGCGCTCGGCGTGCATGCGGGTCCAGCTCGCCCGCCGCTTCCACAACGACGCCGTGACCGACGTGCGGCGAGTGCGGCGCAAGTGGGTGGTGCGGCTCTTCCGCCTCGCCGGACACACGCCGATGCCGCGCACGGTCGAGTTCGACGACGAGATGCCACCCGGGCTCGTCGCCTGACGGGGGCCTGACGGGGGCCTGACGGGGGCCTGGCGAGGGCCTGACGCGGGCCTGACCCACGCCTGACCAGAGGCG
Source organism: Intrasporangium calvum (assembly GCF_028446585.1). Classification (GTDB taxonomy): domain Bacteria; phylum Actinomycetota; class Actinomycetes; order Actinomycetales; family Dermatophilaceae; genus Intrasporangium; species Intrasporangium calvum_A. The sequence continues at coordinate 73,579 of NZ_JAPFQL010000001.1, read as the reverse complement.
GTCGAGAGGACCCAGCGCATGGGCCTACGATTTGGGGAACAACCGAGCACGAAAGCAGGACGAGCGTGAGCACAACCGAGACCCAGTCTCACTCCCAGCCCGACAGCGCCACCGGCACGTCCCCCGTCAAGCGGGGCATGGCCGAGATGCTCAAGGGCGGCGTCATCATGGACGTCGTCACGCCGGAGCAGGCCAAGATCGCCGAGGACGCCGGCGCCGTCGCCGTCATGGCCCTCGAGCGGGTCCCGGCCGACATCCGCGCCCAGGGTGGCGTGTCCCGGATGAGCGACCCCGACATGATCGACGGCATCATCGAGGCCGTCTCGATCCCCGTCATGGCCAAGGCCCGGATCGGCCACTTCGTCGAGGCGCAGGTCCTCCAGAGCCTCGGGGTCGACTACATCGACGAGTCCGAGGTCCTCACCCCGGCCGACTACGCCAACCACATCGACAAGTGGAAGTTCACCGTCCCCTTCGTCTGCGGGGCGACGAACCTCGGCGAGGCGCTGCGCCGGATCACCGAGGGCGCGGCGATGATCCGCTCCAAGGGCGAGGCCGGCACGGGCGATGTCTCCAACGCGACGATGCACATGCGTCAGATCCGCGCCGAGATCGCCCGCCTGCGCAGCCTGCCGGAGGACGAGCTCTACGTCGCGGCCAAGGAGCTGCAGGCGCCCTACGCGCTCGTCGCCGAGGTGGCGCGCGAGGGCAAGCTCCCGGTCGTGCTCTTCACGGCCGGCGGCATCGCGACGCCCGCCGACGCGGCGATGATGATGCAGCTCGGCGCCGAGGGCGTCTTCGTCGGCTCCGGCATCTTCAAGTCCGGCAACCCGGCGCAGCGCGCCGAGGCCATCGTCAAGGCGACGACCTTCTACGACGACCCCGACGTCATCGCCAAGGTCTCCCGCGGCCTGGGTGAGGCCATGGTCGGCATCAACGTCGACGAGATCCCGCAGCCGCACCGGCTCGCCGAGCGCGGTTGGTGACCTGGCCGCCACCACGAGCAGGCCGTATGCCGCTGGGCTGAGTCAGCCCGGCGGCATACGTCTGTCTGCGGCCGGCTCGACCCCCGGGGAGGGTCAGCTGGTGGGGGAGCCCTCGTCGACCCCGGAGAAGAGGGCCTTGTAGTCGAGCGACGGGACGTGCCGGTGCGAGGCGAGGGAGACGTACTTCCGGGCCAGCACGTCCTTGCCGAAGCCGAGGACGGTGCTCAGCAGCCCGATCGCGTCAGCCAGCTGCTCCGCCGGCTGTGCCGTGACGACCCGCCGCCACATCGCCTCCTCGAGCGAGTTGAACGCCAGCTGCACCTCGGAGATGTCGAACCCGGCCGCGAACCGCTCCGCGGCGATGCGGTCCGCGTAGCCGGCCAACGGCCCGAGGCTGCGCGTCTCGATGGCCCCGACCACCAGGTCGAACAGCCGGCCCAGTCGCTCCCGGGTGAACGCTTCACCGGCCTTCTCGTAATGGGAGACGTGCGAGCGCTCGAGGGCTCGGAACGCCTCATCGAGGATGTCGGTCTGGGACTCCCGCAGCGCGGTCTCCAAGGTCATCGGTACTCCTCTGGTCGACTGCTCCCATCGTGCCAACCCCGACCGCCGCGCCCGCGCGCGACGTGACCAAGACGATGCGTGGTGTCCGTCGCACTCGGGGCAGGGAAGGGCGGATTCACGCTCACCCGGCCCAGCGGCATACGATCTGGGGTTTGTGACAGTCACCATCGGCGTCCTCGCCGTCCAGGGCGACGTGCGCGAGCACGTCGCCGCCCTGACCGACCTCGGCGCGCACGTCATCACCGTGCGCCGACCGCACGAGGTCGAGGCGATCGACGCCCTCGTCATCCCCGGCGGCGAGTCGACGGTGATGGACAAGCTCGTGCGGGCCTTCGACCTGCAGGAGCCGCTGCGCAAGCGGCTCGCCGACGGGATGCCGGCCTACGGGTCGTGCGCGGGGATGATCATGCTCGCCGACCGGATCGCCGACGCGCGTGCCGACCAGGAGACCCTGGGCGGCATCGACATGACCGTGCGCCGCAACGCCTTCGGCCGGCAGGTCGACTCCTTCGAGACCGAGCTCGACTACGCCGGTTTCGATGGCTCCGTGCACGCCGTCTTCATCCGCGCACCATGGGTCGAGGAGGTCGGCGAAGGGGTCGAGGTCCTCGCCCGGGTGAGGCACGGAGCAGCCGCCGGTAGGATCGTGGCGGTTCGGCAGGGAAATCTCATGGCGACGTCCTTCCACCCGGAAGTCGGTGAAGATCGCCGGATCCACGCCGAGTTCGTCAGGATCGTCGAGCAGAGCCGCTGACCGGCCAGCGGGCGAACGCATCAGCAACGGAACGCGAGGGAACGCATGAGCGGCCACTCCAAATGGGCCACCACCAAGCACCAGAAGGCGGCGAAGGACGCCAAGCGCGGCAAGCTCTTCGCCAAGCTCATCAAGAACATCGAGGTGGCGGCTCGCCAGGGCGGGAGCGACCCCGCCGGCAACCCGACGCTCTATGACGCGATCCAGAAGGCCAAGAAGACCTCGGTCCCCAACGACAACATCGACCGTGCCCTCAAGCGCGGCTCGGGTGCTGAGGCCGGCGGGTCTGACTACCAGACGATCATGTACGAGGGCTACGCCCCGAACGGCGTCGCGCTGCTCATCGAGTGCCTCACCGACAACCGCAACCGCGCGGCCGCCGAGGTCCGCACCGCGCTGACCCGCAACGGCGGCCAGCTCGCCGACCCGGGCTCCGTGGCCTACGTCTTCAACCGCAAGGGCGTCGTCATCGTCCCCAAGGGCGAGAAGTCCGAGGATGACATCCTCGAGGTCGTCCTCGACGCCGGCGCCGAGGAGGTCAACGACAACGGCGACACGTGGGAGATCGTCTCCGAGGCGACCGACTTCGTCGCGGTGCGCACGGCGCTGCAGGACGCCGGGATCGACTACGACTCCGCCGAGGCGTCGTTCGTGCCCAACCTGCAGGTCCCGCTCGACCTCGACGGGGCGAAGAAGATGATCCGCGTCATCGACGCCCTCGAGGACAGCGACGACGTCCAGAACGTCTACGCCAACGGCGACATCCCCGACGACGTGCTCGAGCAGCTCGACAACGAGGAGTGACCGGCTCGCCCGTGGCGCGGCAGCACTGATGCCGTATGCCGCTTGGCTCGCTCCCAGCCGGAAGGCACGTCGCGCGCGGCGTGCCTTCCGCCGTTCCGGGGGAGGGGGCCGTTACGGTGGAGCCGAACACGTGTTCGGTCAGCAGAAACAGGTCTGGAGGTGGGTCGTGCGCGTCCTCGCGGTGGACCCCGGCCTCACCCGGTGCGGTGTCGGCGTCGTTGACGGGCTGCCCGGCCGGCGGCTCTCGCTCGTCGAGGTCGGGGTGATCCGGACGCCGTCGACCGATCCCACACCGCGGCGGCTGGTCGCCCTGGAGGACGAGCTGCGCGAGTGGTTCGAGCGGACCCGGCCCGAGGCCGTCGCCATCGAGCGGGTCTTCGCCGACACCAACGTCTCCACCGTGATGGGCACGGCGCAGTGCACCGGGATCGTCATGATGCTCGCCGAGCGACGGAGCCTGCCGGTCGCCCTGCACACGCCGACGGAGGTCAAGGCCGCGGTCAGCGGCAGCGGGCGGGCCGACAAGCGGCAGGTCACCGCGATGGTGACCCGGCTGCTCGGCCTCGACCAGGCGCCCAAGCCCGCCGACGCCGCCGACGCCCTGGCCCTCGCCATCTGTCACGTGTGGCGGGGCGGCACCCAGAGCAGGTTCGCCGAGGCCGCAGCGGCCCAGGCCCGGACCACGCCCACTCGCCATCGCCGACCCACGACCGCTGGAGCAGCCCGCCGATGATCGCCTCCCTGTCCGGAACCGTCCTCAAGGCCGGCCTCGACTCCGTCGTCCTCGCGGTGGGCGGGGTCGGCATGCTCGTCCACACCACCCCTGCCACCGCGGCGTCGGTCCGCGCCGGGCAGCCCACCGACCTCGCGACGAGCCTCGTCGTGCGCGAGGACTCCCTGACCCTCTACGGCTTCGCCACGGAGGACGAGAAGCACGTCTTCGAGACGGTGCAGACGGTGTCCGGCGTCGGGCCGCGGCTCGCCCTGGCTCTGCTGGCCGTGCACGACCCGACGTCCGTGCGCCGCGCGCTCGGGTCGGGGGACATCGCGGCCTTGACCAAGGTGCCCGGCATCGGCAAGAAGGGCGCTGAGCGGCTCGTCCTCGAGCTGCGCGACAAGCTCGGCGTCCTCGGTGGGTCGGGGGAGTCGGCGGGCGTCACGCCGCAGCGGAGCGGGAGCGACGACTGGCGCGAGCAGGTCCGCGAGGCCCTCGTCGGCCTCGGTTGGACGGCCCGGCAGGCCGATGACGCGATCGACCGCGTCGCACCCCAGGCCGCCGACGGCGCCAGCGTCTCAGCGATGCTCCGGGCTGCCCTGCGAGAGCTCGGCCGATGAGCATCGACGAGCAGGAGTGGGACCAGTCCTACGACGCCACCGCGCGCATCGTGGACGCTCGCAGCGACGCCGACGACCGGCAGGTGGAGGCCGCGCTGCGGCCGCGGCGGCTCGACGACTTCCCCGGGCAGACCCGGGTGCGCGACCAGCTCGGCCTCGTTCTCAAGGCGGCCCGGCGCCGCGGCACGCCCCCCGACCACGTGCTGCTGTCCGGACCCCCGGGCCTGGGCAAGACGACGCTCGCGATGATCGTGGCGAGCGAGCTGGAGCAGCCGATCCGGATCACGTCCGGACCAGCGATCCAGCACGCCGGCGACCTCGCCTCGATCCTGTCCTCGCTGGCCGAGGGGGAAGTGCTCTTCCTCGACGAGATCCACCGCATGTCGCGCGCGGCCGAGGAGATGCTCTACCTGGCGATGGAGGACTTCCGGGTCGACGTCATCATCGGCAAGGGACCCGGCGCCACGGCGATCCCCCTGGAGCTGCCCCCGTTCACCGTCGTGGGCGCCACGACGCGTGCGGGACTGCTGCCGGCGCCGCTGCGGGACCGGTTCGGGTTCACCGGCCACCTCGACTTCTACGACCCGAGCGACCTCGTGACGATCCTGCACCGCTCGGCCCGCCTCCTCGGCCTGGAGGCCGACGAGGACGGCATCGTCGAGATCTCGGTGCGGTCCCGGGGGACACCTCGGATCGCCAACCGGCTCCTGCGCCGCGTGCGCGACTGGGCCCAGGTGCACGGCGAGGACCGCGTCACCCAGAGCGCTGCCCGGCAGGCGCTGGAGCTCTTCGACGTCGACGAGCGCGGTCTCGACCGGCTCGACCGCGCCGTCCTCGACGCCCTCTGCCGGCGGTTCAGCGGCGGCCCCGTCGGGCTGTCGACGCTCGCCGTCGCCGTGGGGGAGGAGCCCGACACCGTCGAGACGGTCGCCGAGCCGTTCCTCGTCCGCGAGGGCTTCATGGTGCGCACGCCGCGCGGCCGGGCCGCCTCGGCACTGGCCTGGGAGCACCTCGGACTGACGCCGCCGCTCGACGCCCAGGGACTCTGGGCGGCCACCCTCCCGCTGGAGGAAGGGGCCGGGGGACGGTTCGAGACGTGACCACCGCGCGACCGCGGCCAAAACGTGACCGAGCCCAGCGGCATACGGCCTCCTCTCGGTCTGACAAACCCGCACGCCGGACGTAGACTCCAGCGGGCGCCTCCGCCGTCGCCGCGGCACCATCCGGTGCCCCCGGACGTTCGACGTGGAGCCCACCACCCGCTGGGCTGCGTGACGCCCGGAACGAGAATTCGAAGGATTGAGCCTGATATGGATACCGGCAACGGGGCCTCCTCGCTGATCATCCTGGCCCTGCCGCTGATGCTGCTCGGCTGGATGTTCTGGAGTGCCAACCGGCGCACCAAGCAGATGCGCCAGTTCAACTCCTCCCTCAACGTCGGTGACCAGGTCGTCACCTCGTCGGGCATCTTCGGGACGATCCGACACCTCGACGACATCAGCGCCCACCTCGAGGTGGCCGAGGGCCTGATCATCCGCTTCGACCGCAGGGCCGTGGCGATGAAGCAGGCCGACGTGACGGCACCGCCCCCCAACCGGACGCCGTCGGACGACGCGCCCCAGTCCGGTCAGTGAGGCCGCCCAGTGGCTCGTAGCATCACCACGAAGAAGGCGGCCCTCAGGAGCCTCGGCGTCCTGCTCGCGCTGACGATCGGCCTCGCGGCACTCGCCGGCGGGCTGTTCCAGTGGGGCGGCGGACAGCTGACGCCGCGTCTCGGCCTCGACCTCGAGGGCGGCACCGAGATGGTGCTCGCTCCCGTCATCGAGGACGGCTCCGCCGTCAACCCCGGCCAGCTCGACCGCGCCGTCGAGATCATCCGCCAGCGCATCGACGCCAACGGCGTCGCCGAGAGCGAGATCTCCACGCAGGGCGGCAAGAACATCGTCGTCGCCATCCCCGGCACCCCGTCCGAGGAGCAGCTCGACGCGATCCGCAAGCCGTCGCAGCTGCGCTTCCGCCCCGTCTTCCTCCAGGACTTCGAGCGGGGCACGCCGCAGGCCACCCCTGAGGCAACGCCGTCCGGGACCGCGACCACGACGGGCGCCGTGACGGGCACGACCACGGGCACGCCCGCCCCCTCCGCCAGCACGACGGCCGCCAGCGGGATCGTCCCCGAGGCCCTGGTCGCCGCGACCACGGCGCCCACGACGTCGGCGACCCCGTCCGGGACGGCGACGACCAACGCTCCGGCCACCGAGACGCCCGCCGCGCCGACCGACGCCGAGCTCGAGGCCGCCGTTGCCGCGCAGACCGTCCAGGGGCTCCTCACCCTGGGCTGGGAGCAGGACAAGGCCGACAAGGCCGCTGCCACCGTGGCCAAGGAGTACATGGCGCTCAACTGCCTGGCGCCGGGTGCCGTCGACAAGGCCTCGGACCTCAAGGACGCGCCGATGGCCACCTGTGGCGAGGACGGCGTCACCAAGTACGTCCTCGGCCCGGTCGAGATCGACGGCAGCGAGATCGGCGACGCGACGAGCGGCTACCAGCCCGGGCCGACCGGCCAGCCGACCTCCATCGTCGAGGTCCGCCTCTCCTTCAAGGACGCGGGTCGCACGAAGTTCGCCGAGGTGACCAAGCGCCTCGTCGGGCTGCAGAGCCAGCCTCCGCTCGACCAGTTCGCCGTGGTGCTCGACAAGCGGGTGATCACGGCCCCGCAGGCCAAGGCCGTCATCACCGACGGTCGCGCCTCGATCACGGGGTCGTTCACGCTCGACTCCGCCCAGCGGCTCGCCGAGCAGCTGAAGTTCGGTGCCCTACCGATGTCGTTCGCGCTCCAGACCAACGACACCATCACGCCGCAGCTCGGCGAGGAGCAGCTGCGCCTCGGCCTGCTCGCCGGCCTGATCGGCCTCATCCTCGTCGTCGTCTACTCGATGTTCCAGTACCGCGCACTCGGCATGGTCACCGTCTTCTCGCTCGTCGTCGCGGCGGTGCTGACCTACCTCGCACTCGTCGTCCTCGGCACGACGCACGGTTTCCGCCTCACCATGGCGGGCGTCACCGGCGTCATCGTGGCCATCGGCATCACGGCCGACAGCTTCATCGTCTACTTCGAACGGATCCGCGACGAGGTCCGCGAAGGACGACCGCTCGTCGCCGCCGTCGAGACCGGCTGGAAGCGGGCGCGCCGCACGATCATCGCCGCGGACACGGTCAACCTGCTCGCAGCGGTCGTGCTCTACCTGCTCGCCTCTGCGAACGTCCGCGGCTTCGCCTTCACCTTGGGTCTGACGACGCTCATCGACCTCGCGGTCGTCATGCTCTTCACGCACCCGATGGTCCAGCTGCTCGCCCGGACGGAGTTCTTCGGCAACGGCCACAAGTGGTCCGGACTCGACCCGGAGCGGCTCGGGGCCAAGGAGGCGCCGCGCTACCGCGGTCGCGGCCAGTTCCGGCCGGCCGGGGCGACACCTGCGACTCGCACCGCCACCCGTCTCGCCGAGGGGAAGGCCCAGGCATGATCAACTTCGCCCAGTTTGGCAACGACCTCTACACCGGCCGCCGTTCCATCGGCTTCGTCCAGCGCCGCAAGGTCTGGTACGCCTTCTCCGCGGTCCTCATTGCCATCGCGCTGTCCGGGATCGCCCTCAAGGGGCTCAACTTCGGCATCGAGTTCCGTGGCGGCATGGAGTTCCGGGTGCTCGGCGTCTCCAGCACCCAGGACTATGAGGCCAAGGCGCAGGAGGCGGTCAGCGAGGCCGGCATCCCCGGCACGGTCACCACGACCGTGGTCGGCGGCAACACCGTCCGGGTGCAGACCGAGACCGCCCAGGACAAGACCGACGCCGCCCGCACGTCGTTGGCCGAGCGCTTCGGCGTGAGCCGCGACAGCATCAGCTCGACGCTCATCGGTCCGAGCTGGGGCGCCGCCGTCAGCGAGCAGGCCATCCGCGGACTCATCGTCTTCCTGGTCCTGGTCACCATCGTCATGGCGCTCTACTTCCGCACGTGGAAGATGGCCGTCGCGGGACTCGCGGCCCTGCTGCACGACCTGATCATCACCGTCGGCATCTACTCGCTCTTCGGCTTCGAGATCACCCCGTCGTCGATGATCGGCTTCCTGACCATCCTCGGGTACTCGCTCTACGACACGGTGGTCGTCTTCGACAAGGTGCGCGAGAACACCGCGGAGGCGTTCCGCACGAAGCGGATGACCTACGCCCAGGCCGCCAACCTCGCCGTCAACCAGACCCTCGTCCGGTCGATCAACACGACGGTCGTGGCGCTCCTGCCGATCGCGGCGATCCTCTTCGTCGGCTTCACCATGCTCGGCCCGGGCACCCTGCTCGACCTGTCCCTGGCGCTCTTCATCGGCATCGCCGTCGGCGCCTACTCGTCGATCTTCATCGCCACCCCGCTGCTCGTGCACCTGCGCCGCAAGGAGCAGGCCGTCGTCGACCTGGACCGCTACGTCGCCCGTCACGGAGCGAAGCAGCCGAGCTGGGACGAGCGCACTCCTGCAGCAGCCGGCGCGACAGGCGAGCCGGTCGGAGTCGGTGCCGACCTGACGGGGGAGCCGGGCAACGGCGCCGATGTGGCCGGTGTCGGAGCCGCGCGGCCCGTGCACAAGTACGCCCAGTCCGGGCCCCGCAACCAGCCCCGCCGCGCGCCGAAGTCGAAGAGATGACGGCGGTAGGGAGCCCGGCGGACGGCGCGCAGGCGGACGTCGCGGAGATCGTCCGAACCCACCTGCGCGACATCCCGGACTTCCCCAAGCCGGGCGTGGTGTTCAAGGACTTCACGCCGCTCATCGCCGATGGCCCTGCCATGCGGACGCTCGTCCTCGACATCGCGCGGCGCTACGCCGGTCGGGTCGACGTCGTCGTCGGGATCGAGGCCCGCGGCTTCATCCTCGGGGCCGCGGTCGCCTATGAGCTCGGCCTCGGTATGGTCCCGATCCGCAAGGCCGGCAAGCTGCCCGGCCAGACGCTCAAGGAGTCCTACGCCCTCGAGTACGGCCACGCCGAGATCGAGGTGCACACCGACGCCTTCGAGCCGGGCCAGCGGGTCCTCGTCATCGACGACGTCCTGGCGACCGGCGGGACGGCAGAGGCGACCGCCGCACTCGTCGAGCGGGCCGGCGCCGAGGTCACGGCCATCGAGGTCGTGCTCGAGCTGTCCTTCCTCGGTGGCCGGGAGCGTCTCGGCGACCGGGACGTCAACGCCATCCTCACGGTCTGATTTGCCACGGCCCCCTAGACTCAGTTCATGAGCGAGGAGGTCCGGAGCGAGCTGAGCGCCCCGTCGCGGGTGCGGGCTCGCTTTGCCCGGTTCGGGGCGAGCCGACCGTCCGGCAACCCCGTCCTCGAGCCGCTCATGACGGCCGTCCGGCAGAACCACCCCAAGGCTGATCTCTCGGTCATCGAGCGGGCCTACGCGGTCGCCGAGCGCGCCCACGAGGGCCAGATGCGCAAGAGCGGCGACGCCTACATCACGCATCCACTGGCCGTCACGACCATCCTCGCCGAGCTCGGGATGACGCCACCGACGCTGGCAGCCGCGCTCCTGCACGACACCGTCGAGGACACGTCGTACCGCCTCGAGGATCTGCGCAAGGACTTCGGCGACGAGATCGCGATGCTCGTCGACGGCGTGACGAAGCTCGACAAGGTCACCTACGGCGAGGCCGCGCAGGCCGAGACCGTGCGCAAGATGGTCATCGCCATGGCGAGGGACATCCGCGTCCTCGTCATCAAGCTTGCCGATCGCCTGCACAACGCTCGGACCTGGCGCTACGTCAGCGCCGAGTCGGCCAAACGCAAGGCCAACGAGACGCTCGAGATCTACGCGCCGCTCGCGCACCGGCTCGGCATGAACACCATCAAGTGGGAGCTCGAGGACCTCTCCTTCGCGACGCTCTACCCCAAGGTCTACGACGAGATCGTGCGCCTCGTCGCCGAGCGGGCTCCCGCCCGTGAGGAGTACCTCGCGGGGGTGCGGGCCCAGGTCACCGAGGACCTCACGGCGGCGAAGATCAAGGCGGTCGTCACCGGCCGCCCCAAGCACTACTACTCCGTCTACCAGAAGATGATCGTCCGCGGCCGCGACTTCGAGGACATCTACGACCTCGTCGCGGTCCGCGTCCTCGTCGACACGGTGCGCGACTGCTACGCGGCCCTCGGCGCCCTGCACGCGAGGTGGAACCCGGTCCCCGGCCGGTTCAAGGACTACATCGCGATGCCGAAGTTCAACATGTACCAGTCGCTGCACACGACGGTCATCGGTCCGCAGGGGAAGCCGGTCGAGATCCAGATCCGGACCCACACCATGCACCGGCGGGCCGAGTACGGCGTGGCGGCGCACTGGAAGTACAAGGACCAGACGGTCGGGGGCGGCGCCCGACCCGGCGAGGGTGCGCCGCAGAACGACATGGCCTGGCTGCGCCAGCTGCTCGACTGGCAGCGAGAGACCGAGGACCCCGGCGAGTTCCTCGACGCGCTGCGGTTCGAGATGGGCTCGAGCGAGGTCTACGTCTTCACGCCCAAGGGTTCGGTCGTGGCGCTGCCGGTGGGTGGCACCCCGGTGGACTTCGCCTACGCCGTCCACACCGAGGTGGGGCACCACTGCATCGGTGCGCGCGTCAACGGCCGCCTCGTACCGCTCGAGTCGACGCTCGAGAACGGCGACGTCGTGGAGGTCCTCACGTCCAAGGCCGACGGGGCCGGACCGAGCCGCGACTGGCTGGGCTTCGTCAAGAGCGCCCGGGCGCGCAACAAGATCAAGGCGTGGTTCTCCAAGGAGCGTCGCGAGGAGGCCATCGACGCGGGGAAGGAGAGCATCGCCAAGGCCCTGCGCAAGCAGAACCTCCCGCTGCAGCGCCTGATGAGCCACGAGTCGATGACGGCGGTCGCGACCGACCTGCGCTACCAGGACATCGAGGCGCTCTACGCCGCGGTCGGCGAGGGACATGTCTCGGCCCAGCACGTCGTGGGCAAGGTCGTCGCATCGATGGGCGGCGTCGAGGGCGCCACCGAGGATCTGGCCGAGGCCACGGTCCCGAATCGCGCCATGGCCAGACGCAGCCGTGGGGGAGACCCCGGTGTGGTGGTCGTCGGCACGGCCGACGTGTGGGTCAAGCTCGCCAAGTGCTGCACACCGGTCCCGGGCGACCCGATCCTCGGCTTCGTCACGCGGGGGAGTGGAGTGTCGGTCCACCGCGTCGACTGCACCAATGCCTCACAGCTGACGGCCAACCCGGAGCGGCTCATCGACGTCGAGTGGGCCCCGTCCTCCGCGAGCGTCTTCCTCGTCCAGCTCCAGGTGGAGGCGCTCGATCGCAATCGCCTGCTCAGCGACGTGACCCGGGTCCTGTCGGACCAGCACGTCAACATCCTCTCGGCGTCGGTCCAGACCTCGCGTGACCGGGTCGCCATCTCCCGCTTCACCTTCGAGATGGGCGACCCGACCCATCTCGAGCACGTCATCAAGGCGGTCCGCCGCATCGACGGCGTCTTCGACGTCTACCGGGTCAACGGCGGCAAGTCCACCGCCTGAGCCTCAACGAGAGAGCAGCTCGTCCGCCCGTCTGGTCCGAACTAAGCGCACGGGCCAGGCAGGCGGACGAGCTGCTCCTCGGTTGGCGTCAGCCGCCGAACTCGCGCACTCCGGCGCGCGCCTGGTCGAGCCAGGCCTGCCGCGCCTCGAGGGCGTCCTTGGCCTTCTTCACCTTGTTCGCGTTGCCCGAGGCCTCAGCCTTGGCCAGGTCGTCCTTGAGGTCGGCGACGGCGCGCTCCAACTGCTCGACCATGCCCTGGGCGCGGGCTGCCGCCTCCGGGTTCGTGGAGTGCCACTTCTTGTCCTCGGCGTCCCGGACGGTCTGCTCGACCCGGCGCATGGCCTTCTCGATCCGGTCCATGTCGGCGCGCGGCACCTTGCCGGCGGCGTCCCACTTGTCCTGAATGGCGCGCAGCTGGGCCTTGGTCCGCTCGAGGTCGGTGACCGGCAGCAGCGCCTCTGCCTCGACGAGGAGGGCCTCCTTGACGGTGAGGTTGCCGCGGTACTGCTCCTCCTCGGCCGCCACGACGGCATCCTTCGCGGCGAAGAACGCATCCTGAGCGGCCTTGAAGCGAGCCCACAGTCGGTCGTCGTCGGTCCGGCTGGCGCGTCCGGCCCGGCGCCAGTCGTCCATGAGGCGCTTGAAGGCGCCCGCGGTGGCCGCCCAGTCGGTGCTCGTCGAGAGCTTCTCCGCCTCGGCGACGAGGCGCTCCTTGGCGCCCTTGGCCTCGGCGTGCGAGGCGTCCAGGCCGGCGAAGTGCGTGCGGCGGGCCTTGTCGAACCGGTTGCGCGCGGCGCTGAACCGCTGCCACAGCTTGGTCTCGGTGTCCCGATCGAGCCGCGTGGCCGAACGCTGATGCGCCTTCCACTCGTCGAGCAGCTCGCGCATCCGCGCGCCGCTCTGCTTCCACTGGATCCGGCTCTCGGGCTGCTCGGCGATCGACTCGGCCTCGGCGACGATCCGCTCGCGCTCGGCGGTGGCGGCCGTCCGGGCCTCGGCACGGTGCTGCTGCTCGACGGTCCGCTTCGCGGCGACGCCGGACTGGATCTCGTCGAGCTTCGTCGCCAGGGCCTCGAGGTCGCCGACCACGGCGGCCTCGGCCACCTGACCGGTGAGGACCTTGAGCGCCTCTGCGACGTCCTTGGACGGCACCTCGGGCTGGCTGAGTCGCTGCTCGAGTAGCACTGCAGATGCATAGAGCTCGTCGTACTTGCGGGCGAAGTAGGTCAACGCCTCGTCGGCGGTGGCACCGGGGTAGGAGCCGACCTCCTTCTCGCCCTCCTTGGTGCGCACGAAGACGGTGCCGTTGTCGTCGACCCGACCGAAGGCCGCCGAGGCGGAATGGTCGGTGGTGATCACCGGAACCGCGGGGGCAGCAGGCGGGTGGGGCACCGCCTTCGCCAGGGCGGCCGGGGTCGGGATGGCACTGGGTTTGGGAATCGACGCCGGGCTCGGGCGCGGCGCCTCGGCGGGCTCAGCCGCCGGCTCGTCTGCCTCTGCCGTGGTGGTGTCCTCGGCTGGCTCGGCAGCCGCCTCGTCTGCCTCGGCGGCAGGCTCGGGGACGTCGGCGGTCGCCGTGTCCGCTGCCGCGGTGGTGTCCTCGGCAGGCGCCGCCGTCTCCTCCGTTGGGGTGGAGTCCTCAGCGGGGGCCGTCTCCTCAGCAGGTTGGGTCGAGACGGGCCTCGTCGGCTCGCTCTCCGCTGCAGCCCCCTCGGTCTGCTCGGCCTGCTCGGGCTGCTCGGTGGCCACCGGAGCGGTCTCCTCAGCAGGCTGCGTGGACACCGGCTCGGCGGGCAGCTCCGTCTGGGCGACAGGGGTGGCGACGCCCTCGGGCTGCGGCTGGGACTCGTTGCTGTCCGTCATGACTTCTTCTCCGTGACCTTCACGCTGAGGATGCTGATCGGCGACACCGGGGTGCCGTCGGCCGGGCTCGGGTCGAGCGCCTTGTTCGCCGCGATCTTCTCAACGATGTCGAGACCTTCGGTGACCTTCCCGAAGATCGAGTAGCCGCCGCCGTCGGTCGGCAGCTGGGATTCCTTGTACGTGATGAAGAACTGGCCCCCGTTGCTGTTGGGGTCCTGCGTCCGCGCCATCGCGAGAGAGCCGGCGGGGTAGGTGCCGTCGGCGGGCGCGTTCTCGATGCCGAACGTGTAGCCGGGGCCGCCGGAGCCGGTGCCGGTGGGGTCGCCGCACTGGAGGACGAAGATGCCCTCCGTGGTCAGGCGGTGGCACGGGCTGGGCGCCCAGTAGCCCTCCTTGGCGAGGTTGAGGAACGACGCGACGGTCTGCGGGGCCTTCGCGCCGTCGAGCTCTAGGGTGATGTCGCCGCAGGTCGTGTCGAGGGTCGCGACCCACGTCTTGCCGGCCGCGGTCGCCTTGTCGGGCACCTCGGTGAAGGACTTCGGCTCAGCCTGGAGCGCGGGGGGCTCGGTGCACCCGGCGGCGAGCTTCTGGCCGGCGGCCAGCCCGCCGGTGGCGCTGTCACTCGGGGTCGTCGCGGCGTTGCTGGGCTGCGCAGCGGGATTGGCGTCAGTCCGGTCGGGGATGAACTGGGGCACGATGAGGACCGCGGCGAGGATGACGATGACCGCGAGAATGACGCCGAAGACCTGCTTGTCGCGCGTGGCATCACCCACGGGCGGCTTCTGGGTCTTCTGCACTTCTTCGTGGCGGCGGCGCGCGCGGGCGCGTTCCTGCTCTTTCGTCACAAACTCTCCTCGGGCGGGTGTGCCGGGCTCACCCCGGCGTTCGGTCATTTTAGGGACCGTTGTCGCGTTGGTCGTGCTCAACGGGTCACGACTGCGTGACAACCTCCACCCTTTCACAGCAGGGCCACGCTGCCGTATGCCGCTGGGCCGGCTTTCGCGCCGCGGTTAGGCTCCCAGCGTGCTGACCATCGCCTTTCCTGCACTCGCGTTCGACACCAACTGTTACGTCCTGGCCCCGGCTGCCGGCGAGGAGTGCGTCATCGTCGACCCGGGCATCGGTGTCGAGGAGACCCTTCGGGAGGTGCTGACCACGCACCGGCTCCGCCCGGCGGCGGTCCTGCTGACGCACGGTCACGTCGACCACGTGTGGTCGGTGACACCGGTGTGCGGCGCGGACACGGCTGCCTACATCCACACCGACGACCGCTACCGGCTCGTCGACCCGCTCGGCAAGAGCAACGCCGGCCTGGTGGCCATGTTGGAGCAGCAGTTCGGCTCCCGCGCGACGTGGACGGAGCCCACCAACGTCGTCGAGATCCGGGACCGGGCGCGGCTCACGCTCGCCGGCCTCGACTTCGAGGTCCTGCACGCGCCCGGGCACACCGAGGGCTCAGTGATGTTCGGCACGTCGAGCGTGCCCGAAGGGATCGGCGACCAGGTCGACGTGGACCGCACCGTGCTGACCGGAGACGTGCTCTTCGCCGGCTCGATCGGCCGGACGGACCTGCCCGGCGGTGACCCTGCCGCGATGACGCGCAGCCTCAGGGACGTCGTCCTGCCGTTGCCGGACACGACCCTGGTGCTGCCCGGCCACTACCACGCCACGACGATGGCCCACGAACGCATGACCAACCCCTACCTGAGAGACTTGCCCGCGTGAGCAACCCGCAGCCGACCGCCCCTTCGACGCCGGTGACGACGACCAAGGTCACCCCGATCAGTGGCTTCCCCGAGTACCTGCCTGCCGAGCGCATCGTGGAGCAGCGCTTCCTCGACGTCATCCGCGAAACGTTCGAGCTCCACGGGTTCTCCTCCATCGAGACGCGAGCCATCGAGACGGTGGACCGGCTCCTCGGCAAGGGCGGCGACACCGACAAGGAGATCTACGGGGTGTCCCGCCTGGCCGGTGACGACACCGACGGCGCCAAGTGGGGTCTGCACTTCGACCTGACGGTGCCCTTCGCCCGCTACGTGCTCGAGAACGCCGGCAAGCTGTCCTTCCCGTTCCGCCGCTACCAGATCCAGAAGGCCTGGCGTGGCGAGCGCCCCCAGGAGGGCCGCTACCGGGAGTTCACCCAGGCCGACATCGACGTCGTCGACGTGGGGGAGCTGTCGCCGCACTTCGAGGCCGAGATGCCCCTCGTCATCGCCGACGTGTTCAGCCGGTTCCCGGTCGGGGACTTCGTCATCCAGGTCAACAACCGCAAGATCCCCAACGGCTTCTACCAGGGGATCGGCCTCACGGACGTGACGACGACCCTGCGCATCGTGGACAAGCTCGACAAGATCGGACCGGACAGGGTCACCGAGCTCCTCGTCGAGTCGGGGGCCACACCAGAGCAGGCCGACCTGTGTCTGGACCTGGCCGGCATCCGCACGGAGGACCTCGGCTTCGTCGACCGCGTGCGCGAGCTGGGCGTGACGCACCCGCTGCTCGAGGAGGGACTCGAGTCCTTGAGCGCCGTGATCCGCACCGCCATGGCGCACGCGCCCGGCAAGGTGGTCGCGGACCTCCGGATCGCCCGCGGGCTCGACTACTACACCGGCACCGTCTACGAGACGCAGTTCGTCGGCCACGAGGAGTGGGGCTCGTTCTGCTCGGGTGGCCGCTATGACGCCCTCGCCTCGGACGGCCGCACCACGTATCCCGGTGTGGGCATCTCGATCGGGGTCTCACGGATTCTCGGCCTGCTCGTCGGGCAGGGGCTCGTCACGGCCTCCCGCTCCACCCCGGCCGCCGTGCTGGTGGCGCTCACCGACGACGACTCGCGGGACCGGTCCGTGTCCGTGGCCACCGCGCTCCGGGCTCGCGGCGTGCCGTGCGAGGTCGCTCCGTCGGCAGCGCGCTTCGGCAAGCAGATCCGCTACGCCGAGCGCCGGGGCATCCCGTTCGTGTGGTTCCCCGGGGCGGGAGAGTCGGGCGACGAGGTGAAGGACATCCGCAGCGGCGAACAGGTTCCTGCGTCGGCCGACAGCTGGGTCCCGCCGCAGGAGGACCTGCACCCGAGCGTCACCCGCGCCGACTGACCAAGGCCCGCCACCCCACTCGAGTGGCCCCGAAGTCCACAGGCCACCCCCGGGCTCAACACTCGAGTGGCCCCGCCGTCCACATGTCGAGGTGTGGATTCTGGGGCCACTCGAGTTGGCTGGGGAGGGGGGATTCCCGGGCCACTCGAGTTGGACGGCGGGTCGGGCTCAGGTGCCCCGCGGAGGGCGCAGTCCCTCGTCGCGCAGCTCGAGCAGGGCCAGCGCGCGAATCGCCTCGGGGTCGCGGCGCCGCCACGCTCCGGCAGGGTCGGGGCTGATCCGGGCCAGGGCCGTCATCGGCTGGTGCGCCAGTGCCCGGAGGGCGAACAGGTCCAGGTCATCACTGGAGTCGATGTACCGCTGAGCTGTCGTGGCGCGGCGCACGAAGCGCACCCGCAGCCACAGCCACAGGGCGCCCACCGTGAGGATCGGCAGCACCGCGGTGATGACACCGAGCCAGTTGGCGACGTTCTCGACCGTCGCGGCCATCTCGGCCCCAGCGTTGCGCAGCGTGGTCCCCGAGCCGGCGGCCCGGTCGAGCCAGGTCTCGAGGTCGCCGCCCACCAGGGGCAGGCGTCCGGCCTGGTCGCCCGCCCCGGTCAGGGCCCCGTGCACCGACTCCCCGGCCGTCGTCAGGGAGTCCGCGGGGGCGCGCAGCTGCAGGATCGTGTCGTGGACCTGTCGACCGGCCCAGACCCAGCCGGCGACCCAGACGAGGACGAGTACGTCCGCGACCAGCTGTCCGGTGCGTCGCCCGGTGGTGTCTGCGTAGAGCTTCATCGGGTACCTCCTGCGAAGGTGCCGACAGCGGGTCCGCGCTCGGTCGCCCGAGCGAGCCCAGCGGCATACGGCATGGGGTGGGTCAGGCGCCCGGCTCGGAGAGCGCCGCGACCAGGACGACGTAGGCAACCACGACCACGATCAGCGTCGCGAACCACGCCACGAGAAACCCTGCGGCGTAAGGCCGCAGCCGCGGCCGGCTGAAGGCGACCGCCCCGCCGATGATGCTCGGGAGGCCGACGTAGAGGAGCGCCGGGAACCCCCCGTGCCCGAGCGCCGCCCCGACGAGGAATGACACGACGACCATCGCGCCCGCGACGAGGGCGCCGATGGTGGTGGGACGCCAGTGCTGGGCTGACGACGGGGCTGGCGGGTTCATGGCTGCACCTTGGCACATTCGGTCAGTACCCGGGAGGGACAGGTCCTGCACCGACCCGACTTCGGCGTGGCTACAGTGGGATCGCGCCGGCGTGACCCGCCGGCCGGCACGCGGCAAGGAGGCCGCGGCCACCCCGTGATCGGAAGGATCAGACCGCCCATGAAGGTTGGCATTCCACGCGAGGTGAAGAACCACGAGTACCGCGTGGCCATCACCCCCTCCGGCGTGCACGAGCTCGTCCGCAACGGCCACGACGTCTTCGTCGAGCGCGACGCCGGACGCGGCTCCTCGATCCTCAACGAGGACTACGAGGCTGCCGGTGCGACGATCCTCGAGACCGCCGACGACGTCTGGGGCACCGCGGACCTCATCCTCAAGGTGAAGGAGCCCGTCGCCGAGGAGTACCCCCGGATGCGGGAGGGCCAGGCCCTCTTCACCTACCTGCACCTCGCCGCGGACAAGGCGCTCACCGAAGAGCTCGTCGCCCGCAAGGTGACCGGGATCGCGTACGAGACGGTCGAGCTGCCGGACCGCAGCCTGCCCCTGCTCGCCCCCATGTCCGAGGTCGCCGGCCGGCTCGCCCCGCAGGTGGGCGCCCACGCGCTGATGCGGGCCCAGGGCGGGCGCGGCATCCTCATGGGCGGCGTCTCCGGCGTCTACGCGGCCAAGGTCGTCGTCATCGGCGCCGGCGTCTCCGGCATGAACGCCGCAGCCATCGCCCTCGGCATGCAGGCCGAGGTGCTCCTGCTCGACCGCGACATCACCAAGCTGCGGCACGCAGACTTCGTCTACCAGGGCCACTGCCAGACGGTCGCCTCCAACGCCTACGAGATCGAGCGGGCCATCGCCGACGCCGACATGGTCATCGGCGCCGTCCTCGTGCCCGGGGCCCGCGCGCCGCGCCTCGTCAGCAACGAGCAGGTGTCCCGGATGAAGCCGGGGTCGGTCCTCGTCGACATCGCCATCGACCAGGGCGGGTGCTTCGAGGACTCGCGGCCGACGACGCACGCCGACCCGACCTACATGGTCCACGACTCGGTGTTCTACTGCGTCGCCAACATGCCCGGCGCGGTGCCCCACACGAGCACGTACGCCCTGACCAACGTGACCCTGCCCTATGCGGTCGAGCTGGCCAACCGCGGCTGGCGCGACGCCCTCCGCGCCGACCACGCCCTTGGCCTGGGGCTCAACACCCACGGGGGAGCGGTCACCTACGCCCCGGTCGCCGAGGCCCACGGCATGACGTCGATCACCCTCGACGAGGCGTTGTCCTGACCTCGACCGGCGCGACAGCGACCCCGGCGGGGACCCTGCCGTCCCAGCCGCGGACCACCCAGCTCGACCGGGAGGTCCGCGGCTGGCTCGACCACGTCCGGATCGAGAAGGGTGCCTCCGAGAACACCCTCAAGTCCTATGAACGGGACCTGCGCAAGTACCGCGAGTACCTCCACAGCCGCGGTATCCAGGCTGCAGGAGCGGTGTCGGAGGCAGATGTCACCGACTTCCTCGCCTCGCTGCGGGAGCGGGGCCTGGCCGCTTCCTCGGCGGCGCGGACCCTCGTCGCCGTCCGGGGCTTCCACCGCTTCCTGGCGCTCGAGGGGGAGGTCGCCGCGGACCCGGCCGGCAACGTCCCCCCACCCACCCCGCCGAGTCGGCTGCCCAAGGCGATCCCGGTCGAGGCGGTCGAGCGTCTGCTTGCGGCTGCCTCGGTCGGCGACACGCCCGAGTCGCTCCGGGACCGCGCACTCCTCGAGGTGCTCTACGGCGTCGGCGCCCGCATCAGCGAGGCCGTCGGCCTCGACGTGGACGACATCGAGACCGGAGGGCCGGACGAGGTGGGGGTCGTGCGCCTCCTCGGCAAGGGCACCAAGGAGCGGATCGTGCCCGTGGGCCGCTTCGCCGTGGACGCAGTCGACGCCTACCTGGTGCGGGGGCGTCCGGCGCTGGCGCAGCGCGGTGTCGGCGGGCCGGCGCTGTTTCTCAACCAACGGGGGCGGCGGCTGTCCCGGCAGAGTGCCTGGTCGGTGGTCCAGCGCGCCGCCGACCGCGCCGGGCTCACCGAGCGCGTGTCGCCGCACACCCTGCGCCACTCCTTCGCCACCCACCTGCTCGACGGCGGGGCGGACGTGCGAGTCGTGCAGGAGCTGCTCGGCCACGCGAGCGTGACGGCCACCCAGATCTACACCCTTGTTTCGCCACGCCGACTGCGAGAGGTCTATGCCGGGGCTCACCCGCGTGCACGCTGATAAGGTCGCAAGTGATCAGCGAGATGCTGACCGAGCGCGCGGCCGAGGGCACAACCGAGCGGAGTGGAACACCCGGTGAACGACGAGTCACACGAGACCATGCAGGACGAGCGGGTCGACCGTGCGGGGTCGGCGGGTGGCGCAGTGGGCTCGCTCAACGGCGAGACCGGCTCCGCCAATCATCTGCCCGGCGTGTCCGCCCACGCAGGTGAGGACATCGGGCCGACGGGTCGGCCGCTGCCCGACTACCCCGAGCCGCCTGCCCTGACGAGCCACGGTCCGGCCCGCATCATCGCGATGTGCAACCAGAAGGGCGGCGTGGGCAAGACCACGACGACGATCAACCTCGGCGCAGCCCTCGCCGAGCTGGGGCGTCGGGTCCTCGCCGTCGACTTCGACCCGCAGGGGGCCCTGTCCGTCGGGCTCGGGATCAACGCCCAGGAGCTCGACGTCACGATCTACAACCTGCTCGTCGAGCACGGACACGACGTCCGAGACGTCATCCGCCCGACCCAGACGCCCAACCTCGATCTCGTGCCGGCCAACATCGACCTGTCCGCGGCCGAGGTCCAGCTCGTCGGCGAGGTGGCGCGCGAGCAGGTCCTGGCCCGGGTGCTGCGTCCGGTGCTCGACGACTACGACGTCGTCCTCATCGACTGCCAGCCGTCGCTCGGCCTGCTCACGGTCAACGCCCTGACGGCTTCCCACGGCGTCATCATCCCGCTCGAGTGCGAGTACTTCGCGATGCGTGGCGTCGCGCTGCTCATCGACACGATCGACAAGATCACCGACCGGCTCAACCCGCGGCTGCAGGTCGACGGGATTCTGGCGACGATGTACGACGCCCGCACCCTGCACAGCCGCGAGGTCGTCTCGTCCGTGGTCAACCACTTCGGCGAGCAGGTCTTCCACACCGTGATCAGCCGCACCGTGAAGTTCCCCGACGCCACGCTGGCGGCCGAGCCGATCACCTCGTACTCCTCTGACCACTCCGGGGCAGCCGCCTACCGGCAGCTCGCCCGGGAGCTCATCGCCCGGGGCGGCGCTGCCTGAGCCGGCAGGGACGATGTCCGATCCCGACCCGCTCGACCGCCACCCGGTCGAGGAACCAGCCGTTCCCGGAGGCGTCATCACGCGACGCTCCGTGGCACCCTTCGAGGTGCATCTCGACGTCTTCTCCGGACCTTTCGAGCTGCTCCTCGGCCTGATCAGCAAGCACAAGCTCGACATCACCGAGGTCTCGCTCGCCAGCGTGACCGACGAGTTCGTCGCGCACATCAAGGCGGCCCAGGCCGTGGACAACGACTGGGACCTCAGTCAGGCATCGGAGTTCCTGCTCATCGCGGCGACCCTGCTCGACCTCAAGGCCGCCCGCCTGCTGCCGCAGTCCGGTCCGCAGGACGACGAGGACCTGGCCCTCATCGAGGCCCGCGACCTGCTCTTCGCGCGCCTGCTTCAGTACCGCGCCTACAAGCAGATCGCCCAGACCGTCCGCGAACGGATGGCGACGGCGGGCCGCATCACGGCGCGGCAGGCCGGCCTCGAGCCGCACTTCGCCAGCCTGCTTCCCGAGCTCGTCATCACGATCACCCCGGACCAGCTGGCGATGATCGCCGCGCGGGCGATGATCCCGAAGCAGCCACCGACCGTGGGGCTCGACCACCTCCACGCGCCGCAGGTCAGCGTGCGCGAGCAGGCCGCGCTCATCGTGTCGCGGTTGCGGACGCGGGGTCAGGTCTCCTTCCGCAGCCTCGTGGCGGACGCGGACAGCACCCTCGTCATCGTGGCGCGGTTCCTCGCTCTCCTCGAGCTGTTCAAGGAGGCGGCCATCGCCTTCGAGCAGGCCGAGGCACTTGGCGAGCTCGACATCCGTTGGACCGGCAGCGAGGAAGGCGACGTGGCGATCGACGACGAGTTCGACGAGGACGCCGACAACCCCGAGGCCGGCGAGCCAGGCGGGGACGACCAGCACGTGCACGAGAGCGGACGCGATGGAGCAGACGATGAGTGAGCAGGACCCGGCTGCCCAGCCGGCAGAGGTGGACGACCCGTCGCCCAACGCGGACGAGCAGATCGCCTTCGACATCAACGACTTCCCGGGCGGGGCCCGGTCCGCCCTCGAGGCCGTCCTCATGGTCGTCGAGGAGCCCGTCACCGAGGTGGCCCTCGCGTCGGCGCTCGAGCTCCCGGTCGAGGACGTCCGCGAGCACCTCGTGGCCCTCGAGGAGGACTACGCCGCGGCCCAGCGCGGGTTCACGCTGCGCAACGTCGCCGGCGGCTGGCGGATGTACAGCCGGGCCGACTACGCCCCGGTCGTGGAGAAGTTCGTCCTCGACGGCCAGCAGGCCAAGCTCACCCAGGCCTCCCTGGAGACACTCGCCGTGATCGCCTACCGCCAACCGGTGTCGAGGTCGCGGGTCAGCGCCGTCCGCGGCGTCAACGTGGACGGCGTCGTGCGGACCCTGCTCTCCCGCGGCCTCATCGAGGAGGTCGAGGACGTGGGGGAGAGCGGCGCGATCCTGTATCGCACGACCCCCTACTTCCTCCAGCGGATGGGGCTGTCGTCGCTGGACGAGCTCCCGCCCCTGGCCCCTTACCTACCTGATGCCGATGTCATCGACGAGCTGATCGAGGAGGGTCACTCATGAGCGAGCACAGCAGGTCGCCACGCCAGCCCCGCAAACGAGGTGCGGCACCGAGCGGCGGCGCCAAGGGCCCGCGCGGGAGTGGCTCGAAGCCCGCCCGCGCCGGTGGTTCCGGTGGCTCCGGTGGCTCCCGCAAAGGGGCGGGCGGCAGCGGCAAGCGCACGGCCGGGCCCCGCTTCGCCGGGGCGACGAAGCCGAGCCAACCGACGCGGCTGCCGAGTCGCCCGACCACGCCGCAGGTGGACGTCCACGACCCCGACGGCGTGCGCCTCCAGAAGCTCATGGCGGCCGCCGGTGTCGGCTCCCGCCGCGTCTGCGAGAACCTCATCGAGCAGGGGCGGGTCGAGGTCGACGGGCAGGTGGTCACCGAGCTCGGGGTCCGGATCAACCCGCAGACCCAAGCGGTCCACGTCGACGGCGTGCGCGTCAATCTCGACGAGGACCGGGTCTACCTTGCGTTCAACAAGCCCAAGGGCGTCGTGACCACGATGAACGACGAGCTGGGGCGCATCAGCCTGGCCGACTACGTCGGCAACCGGGAGCAGCGGCTCTTCCACGTCGGTCGCCTCGACGCCGACACCGAGGGGCTCCTGCTCCTCACGAATGACGGCGACCTGGCCCACCGGCTCCAGCACCCGGCCTACGGTGTGCTCAAGACCTACCTGGCCACGGTGCGCGGGCCGATCGGCAAGGACGTGGGCAAGCAGCTGCGGCAGGGTGTCGAGCTCGAGGACGGGCCGGTGACGGTCGACTCCTTCAAGGTGGTGGACTCGCAGCCGGGCAAGGCCCTCATCGAGGTGGTGCTCCACGAGGGGCGCAAGCACGTCGTGCGACGGATGCTCGAAGCAGTGGGGCACCCGGTCCTCGAGCTGGTCCGCACCGAGGTGGGGCCGATCCGCCTCGGCGACCTCCGTTCCGGCCGGATGCGCAGACTCAACAAGGCCGAGGTGGGGGCGCTCTACCAAGCCGCGGGCCTGTGACGCCGTGAGCACGCACGTCCGCATCGTCGGCACCGGGCTCATCGGCACGAGCCTGGGCCTGGCGCTGAGTGCTGCCGGCTTCCGGGTCTCGCTCGACGACCCCTCGCCGACGGCCCGCCGTCTGGCGCGCGACCTCGGCGCGGGCCGGCTGGCGGGCGACCTGGAGCCCGACGACGTGCCGGACGTCGTGGTCGTGGCCGCGCCACCTGACGTGGCAGCGGCAGCGGTCGTCGACTCACTGCGCCGGTGGCCGGGGGCCGTGGTCACCGATGTCGCCTCGGTCAAGCAGGTCGTGCTCGACGCGGTGCTCGCCTCTGGGCTGGACGCCTCCCGCTACGTGGGGTCGCACCCCATGGCGGGCCGGGAGAGGTCAGGAGCAGCGGCGGCGCGCCGCGACCTCTTCGACGGTCGTGCCTGGGTCGTCGTGCCCCATGAACGGTCCAGCGACGAGGCGGTCGCCGCGGTCCGCCAGCTGGCCACGGTCGTGGGGTCGGCGGTCAGCGTGATGCCCGCGCGCGAGCACGACGAGGCGGTCGCCGCCGTGTCGCACGTGCCCCAGGTCGCAGCGAGCGTCGTCGCGGCGTGCCTGCGTGACCTCCCGGAGCCCGCGGTCGGCCTCGCCGGGCAGGGGCTGCGCGACGTCACGCGGATCGCTGCCAGCGACCCCAGGTTGTGGACGCAGATCCTCGCGGGCAACGCCGAAGCCGTCCGCGAGGTGCTCGTCCTCGTCCAGACCCAGCTCGGCGAGGTCGTCGCAGCCCTCGACTCGCTCACCAGCGGCGAGGGGGAAGGTGCCCTGGCCACGCTGAGCCGGATGCTCGAGGCGGGCAACCTCGGCCACGCCCGGATCCCGGGCAAGCACGGTGCCGCACCCACGGCCTACGCCATCGTCTCCGTCCTCGTCCCCGACCAGCCGGGATCCCTCGCCCGGCTCCTCACCGACATGGGGGACGCGGGCATCAACCTCGAGGACATGCACCTCGAGCACGGGCTGGGCCAGCCCTTCGGTGTCGCCTACATCTCCGTCGTGCCGGCCGCCGCCGAGCCACTCGCCGAGGCCCTCACCGCCCGCGGCTGGCAGCTGCACGACTGACCACGTCACGTCACCCGACCACAGCGCAACCCGGCCGTATGCCGCTGGGCCGGCTCAGCGGCATACGGCCGGGTTGCGCGCGTGGCGGGCTGCGGAGACCCCCGCGCGGGGCCACTAGGCTGCCGCCCATGCCGCAAACCCCGGTCAGCTCCGACGTGTCCCAGCCCACCGAACCGCCGCTGAGCGGCTTCGTCGTCGCCATCGACGGTCCCTCCGGGTCCGGGAAGTCGAGCGTGTCCAAGCAGGTGGCCCGGACGCTCCGCTATGCCTACCTCGACACGGGGGCGATGTACCGCGCGCTGACCTGGTGGTGCCTCGAGCAGCACGTCGACCTCGACGACGCAGCCGCCGTGACCGCGGCGGCCGGTGACTTCCCCCTCGAGATCGGCACCGACCCGGACGCGGCCCACGTCCTCGTCGGCGGCGTCGACGTCGGCGAGGCGATCCGGGAGACGCGCATCTCCACCACCGTCTCCAAGGTCGCCACGGTGATCCCCGTGCGCGAGCTCCTGCGGCGCCTCCAGCGTGAGCTGATCTCCGCGGCTGCCGCCGAACACGGGGGAGTCGTCGTCGAGGGCCGGGACATCACCACCGTCGTCGCGCCCGACGCATCCGTGCGCATCCTGCTCACCGCCTCCGAGCAGGCCCGGCTCGCGCGACGGTCCCGGGAACTGCACGGAGACGCCGAGGCCACCTCGGTCAGCGCCACCCGGTCGCAGATCGTCGACCGGGACCGGCTCGACTCGACCGTCTCCGAGTTCACCGTGGCGGCCGACGGCGTCACGACCGTCGACACCTCGGACCTCGACTTCGACGGATCGGTCGCCGCCGTCCTGCAGGTCGTCGCCGCCGCTCGGACATGACCCCCAGCGCCGCTCCCACCGCACCGCACCGTCGGCGGGCCGCGTCCGGCCGGCACGTCGGACGGGCGATCTTCCGCACCCTCTACCGCGGACGCGCCGTGCACCCCGAGCGGGTGCCGGCGGACGGGCCCGTCGTCCTCGTCGCGAACCACGCTGCCTTCCTCGACGGACCCTTCGTCTTCTCGCTCGCGCCGCGGCCAGTGACCTTCCTGGTCAAGCAGGAGGCCTTCTCCGGCGCCTTCGGGCTCGTGGTGCGCGGCGCAGGGCAGATCCCCATCGACCGCTCGACTGGCGACCGGGTCGCCCTCTCGACCGCGCTCGCCGTGCTCGAGCGTGGCGATGCCGTCGGCATCTTCCCCGAAGGCACACGGCGCGACGGTGACGTGGACGAGGTCAACCAGGGAGCGGCCTGGATCGCGCTCCGGTCGGGCGCGCCCGTGGTCCCGGTGGCCGTCCTCGGGACCCGGGTCCCCGGTGGGTCTCCCGACGCGTGGCCGGCGCCGCGGGCGGTCCTCACCGTCGACTTCGGCGAGCCCTTCTCCCTCCGACCGGACCCGACCGCGCCTGGTCGTGAGCGGCTGCGCCTCGCCAGCCTGACCCTGCAGGAAGCGCTCGCGTCGCACGTTCGCCGCGCGCGGGTGGACAATGGTCCTTCGGCCTGAGCGCGTCGAGCCCTCCCTGGCCGCGCTCTGAGCCTGTGCCACCGCCTTCCGCACCACTGATTCGAGGACACCGTGACTGACGAGACCGCCCGCCCCGCTGACGAGGGCGCCCCGATCTCGGAGGACGACGACCGGTCGGTCGAGCGCGCCCTGCGCGCCGGCTTGGCCGACTTCGAGCTGAGCATCGAGGACCAGGCCCTCCTCGACACCCAGGACGAACTGCTCGCCGGCGCTGCCGAGCGGGGGCCACTGCCCGTCGTCGCAGTCGTCGGGCGGCCCAACGTCGGCAAGTCCAGCCTCGTCAACCGCATCCTGCGCCGCCGCGAGGCCGTCGTCGAGGACGTGCCCGGCGTGACGCGGGACCGCGTGTCCTACGAAGGCGAGTGGGGCGGTCGCCGCTTCACCATCGTCGACACCGGCGGCTGGGAGGCCTCCGCCACGGGCATCCATCTCCGGGTTGCCGAGCAGGCCGAGATCGCCATCGACCTCGCCGACGTGGTCATGTTCGTCGTCGACGCCACCGTGGGAGCCACCGATGACGACGAGTCCGTGGTCCGGCTGCTGCGCCGCTCGGGCAAGCCCGTCGTCCTCATCGCCAACAAGGTGGACGACCAGCGCGGAGAGGCGGACGCTGCGGCACTCTGGAACCTCGGCCTGGGCCAGCCCTGGCCGGTGTCGGCCCTGCACGGCCGGGGGAGCGGCGACGCGCTCGACGCAGTCCTGGAGGTCCTGCCCGAGGTCTCGGCGCACGGCGCCTATGCCCAGGGTGGCCCCCGCCGCGTGGCCCTCATCGGCCGGCCCAACGTCGGCAAGTCCAGCCTGCTCAACAAGCTCGCCGGCTCCGAACGGGTCGTCGTGGACGAGCTTGCCGGGACCACCCGTGACCCCGTCGACGAGCTGATCGAGCTGGCGGGCACGACGTGGCGCTTCGTCGACACGGCCGGAATCCGGCGCAGGGTCCACCAGACGCGCGGCGCCGACTTCTACGCCTCCTTGCGCACCCAGACGGCGCTGGAGAAGGCCGAGGTCGCCGTCGTGCTGATCGACGCCGAGCAGTCCATCGCCGAGCAGGACATCCGCGTCGTGCAGCAGGTCATCGACGCCGGGCGAGCCCTGGTGATCGCCTACAACAAGTGGGACACCCTGGACGAG
Source organism: Intrasporangium calvum (assembly GCF_028446585.1). GTDB lineage: Bacteria > Actinomycetota > Actinomycetes > Actinomycetales > Dermatophilaceae > Intrasporangium > Intrasporangium calvum_A. Next base: position 45,826 of record NZ_JAPFQL010000001.1, on the reverse strand, counting down.
GAGCGGCGCTACTACCTCGAGCGCGAGATCGAGAAGGAGCTCGTGCAGGTGCCGTGGGCGCCACGGGTCAACATCTCCGCCCGGACGGGCCGTCACCTCGACCGCCTCGTTCCCGCCCTCGAGCAGGCGCTGGAGTCGTGGGACACGCGGGTCCCGACCTCGCGCCTGAACGCCTTCCTCGGCGAAGTGGTGGCGGCTCACCCGCACCCGGTGCGTGGAGGCAAGCAACCCAGGATCCTCTTCGCCACGCAGGCCTCCACGCGGCCCCCGCGGTTCGTGATCTTCGCGTCGGGCTTCATCGAGGCGGGCTACCGCCGGTTCCTCGAGCGCCGGTTGCGTGAGCAGTTCGGCTTCGAGGGCACGCCCATCGAGGTGTCGGTCCGCGTCCGGGAGAAGCGTCGCCGCTGACGGGCGAGCGTCGGGCACACCGCCCTTCGCCTGCAAGGGGCCGCTCTGCGGGGCACCCCGATTCGGACAGGTGGAGGGTCGTGCGCTAAGGTTTCGTTCGCCCCACGGGGCCACGGGCTGTGGCGCAGCTTGGTAGCGCACTTGACTGGGGGTCAAGGGGTCGCAGGTTCAAATCCTGTCAGCCCGACCGTGAAATGTCTCCGGACGCTGAAAAGGGCCGGACCCACTGAATGTGGGTCCGGCCCTTTTCTGTGCCAGGCTCCCGCGGACGCGTCGGCAGCCTAACGGCGATGGCCCAGCCCACCAGGGGTGAGCAATGGAGCCATCGTCAGGCCGAGGTGGAGGAGCAGTCGGTCCGAGCCGGAGTCCAGGTCCAGCCCGGTCACCTGTTCGATGCGCTGCAGCCGGTAGTAGACGGTCTGCCGGTGCACGCCGAGGTCAGCCGCAGACTGTTGGACGTTGCCGGCACGCCGGAGGTAGACGTTGGCCGTCTCGACGAGCTCGGGATCGCCGTGCTCGAGGAGCCTGGTCACCGCAGGATCCAGCACCGCGGAGGTGAGCGCGCTCTCGGGCCCGCACGAGAGCAGCCGATAGACGCCGAGCTCGGACCAGGCGACGACGCGGGGCAGCGACGACACCGACTGCGCGACGCGCGCAGCCAGCCGAGCCTCCTGCCAGCTGGCGCGCGCCTCCGCCAGATCGGCTCGTGCCGTGCCGATGCCGACGACGAGGTGCTGTGCGAGCGTCGGGTCGAGACGCTCGGCATAGAGAGCCCGAGCGCGTCTGGCGACGTCTCGCGCCACATCGAGGTCGTGCCCTGGCACCGGAATGAGCAGGGTCGTGTGGTCCTGATCCGTCGCGGCGAGCACGGACCGGGGCAGGCTCCACAGGTTGATCGGCGCCGTCGGCGCCGAGGAGTCGGTGGCCAGCGACAGCTCGGCGACGCAGACGGGGACACCGCGGCGGATGATGCCCTGCTGGGCGATCTCGGCCGCTGCCTCCTCGACTGCGTCCTGGTCGGCCGAGATCAGGTCGCGCAGGGTGAACTCCAGGGTGTCGCGGGCGCGGGACTGCTGGGCCATGAGGGCGCCGGCCCGCTCGACGAGAGCGGCGGCTGCCGGGACGCGCGACTCGTCGATCTGCCGATGCTCGTCGATGAGCCAGACGTAGCCGTAGGTGACCCCCTTCCACCGGGCCGGCAGGCACAGCCGTGGGAGGATCCGGCCGTCGGGAGAAGCGGGGGTCCGCACCGGCTGGTCCGCTGTCGCGATGCCGAACTGCTCGAACCACTGGCGAACCGTGTCAGGGGAGCGGCGCAGCAGGATCGAGTCCTGGCGGATGGCGTCGATGTCCTCGCTGTGGGAGCAGAAGGCGACCAGATTGAAGTGCCGGTCCTCCAGCGTCACCGGCCGGCCCAGCAGCCGTGACACCTCGTCGACGATGTCCTGCAGCTCAGGTCTCATCACACCCACCTCGATCGCGGTCGAGGCAGCATCGCATGGGTCTGAGCAGTCGTCCAAGCGGAGCCTCTGGACGGCAGACATTCGTCAGGTGACAGAGCCCCTGCCGATGAGGCCGAGAGCAGGGCTGGGCATGAGAGGACCGGGGGGCTGACCCCGATGCGCACGCCGACCGATGGGCCTCCCCTTGACCGCCGTATGCCGCTGGGCCCGCCCCGCTGCCCCCTTCCGATGGGCGCGTGGCGGGCTCAGTCGGTCACGCAACGACAGTCAGCGGCTGGACCTCGAACGTAGCTCGGCTCGTGAGCTCGGTGGGCGTTGGCTGCGCGAAGCGCGCTGTTGGAGCTCGCTGGCACTGGGTCCGGGACGCCGGGTGTCGACGCGCCCGTCGACCGGTCTGTTGATGCCCGTGGTGGGAGCCGGCCCCATTGTTCCGTGGCTCGGTCCGGCACCCGGAGAGTCCCCGTCTGGCGACAGGAACTCCGTCGGCAGGATCTCCGGCTCGCGGGCGCCCCCGACGGTCAGCGCGGCGATGGCAGTGGTCGCGGGGACGGCGAGGACGAGCCCGATGGCGCTGGCCAGGGTCCGGACGATCTCCTCCGACATGGACTCGGACTGCAGCAGGTCGAGGACCGGGCGCTCGTAGAGGAACAGCAGCAGGAGCACGGGGAGCGCGGCGCCTGCATAGGCGAACACGATGGTGTAGATGGTCGAGGCGATGTGGTCCCGCCCGATGCGCATCCCGGAGCTGAAGAGGGCACGTCGCGACAGGTGGGGCGCGGCAGCCCGGAGCTCCCAGACTGCCGACGACTGCGTGATCGTCACATCGTTGAGCACTCCGAGCCCTGCCACGATGATGGCCGCGGTCAACAGGTCACGCGGGCGCATGGTGTCGTTGAACGCGGCCAGCGCCGCGCCCTCGTCGTCCGCGACACCGCTCAGTCTCGCCAGATGCACGGCGAGCACGCCCAGGACAGCAGTGATGGCCAGGCCGAAGAAGGTGCCCGCCAAGGCCGTGCTGGTCCGGGTCGAGAGACCATGAGCCAGGTAGAGAACGACGAACATGATCGCGGTCGAGGCGATGAGGGCTACCCGCATCCCGGGCTGTCCCTCGAGCAGCGCGGGCAGCATGAACTTGATGACGACCAGGCCGCCGAACAAGAGTCCGAGGAGGGCGAGCACCCCACGCAGCCGTGCCACGACCACGACGACGAAGATGAAGAGCGCGAGGAGGAGCGCCAACGGGGAGCCTCGCTGGACCTGCAGGAACGAGTACGCGGCGGGCTCTGCCCCTTGAGCCGGGATCTTGAGGAGCTGGACCTTGTCGCCCCCCTGCAGACCCGAGGTGGAGACAGGTCCGGGGACGGAGATCGTGACGGTCAACTTGTCGTTCCAGTCGCCCGTCTCGGGCTCGAGTACCACGCGGATCGCTCCGCACGTCGCCGAGTCCGGAGCAACGTCCCCCCGCTGGTTCTCCATCGGGGCGGCCCCGACCTGGCTCTCCGCCCCGGCGCACGGAGGCAGGACCTCGGAGACGGTGGCGATGGGGAACGTGACCCCAGGGGCCGCGAACTCCGAGGACCCCACACGGTCGCTCGACGCGCTGTCCGAGGGCCAGTACCGGGCGAGCCCGAAGATCGTGGCTGCTGCGGTGAGGACGAGGAAGGCCATCAGCGCGACCTTCGCGACCGACCCGACCTCGACCGGGGGGACACTTCCATGACCATGACCATGACCATGACCATGAGAGTGGGAATGGCCGCGATGTTGGCCTTGGGAGTGGAGGTGTCCGCCGGGCATGGCTGAGAGTGTGCCACGGCTGGCCGCGAGGTTAGGCGTTCGCAGAGGGCGGCGTGGCCCACGCGGTGCGAGGACGACTCGGGCCAACGCACCGGGTTGGCCTCGTCTCGGTCACGACTCTGCCCGGGCGCAGCCGCCACCGACAGGGACGGTTAGGCTCTGACACGTGGATGGGGAGACCGTGTCGGAGCAGCGTCCGGCCACCGTGTCAGGTCGCCTGCTCACCCTCCCCAACATCCTGTCCATCCTCCGGCTGATCGGCGTGCCGGTCTTCATGTGGGCGATCCTGGCCAAGGAGGACTCCTGGGCGTTGCTGGTCCTGATGCTCAGCGGCATCACCGACTACGCCGACGGCAAGATCGCTCGCAAGTTCCACATGGAGTCCAGGTTCGGCCAGCTGCTCGACCCGATCGCTGACCGGCTCTACATCCTGACCACGCTCATCGGTCTCGCCTGGCGCGACATCATCCCGGTGTGGCTCGTGGCCGTCCTCATCCTCCGTGAGCTGGCGATGAGCGTGATGCTGCTCCACCTGAGGCGCCGTGGCCAAGTCGGGCTGCCGGTGCACTTCGTGGGCAAGGCGGCGACGTTCAACCTCCTCTACGCCTTCCCGCTCCTGCTCCTGGCGAACCGCACTGACTGGATCGGCGATCTCGCGAGACCCGTCGGGTGGGGCTTCGCGTGGTGGGGGATCGTCCTCTACTGGCTGGCTGCAGTCCTGTACGCACTGCAGGCCCGTTTCGTCCTCGCCCGTTCTCCGGTGGAGTCGACATGATCCCGGAGCCGAAGCCGCGCAGGCCGGATGCCTCCATGACGCTCATCACCTCCATGTTGGAGCGCCCTCTGGACCCCGGTTACCAGCAGGCTGCCGACCGCCGAGCGGCCGCTGGCCTCCCGCCGGCGACCTCGACGCGCACCGCGGTGGTCATCGCGATGATGGTCGTCACGGGCTTCCTGTTCGCCACGGGCGCCCAGGCGCTCAGGGCCGCTCCCACGGCCGCCGCGTCCGTCAAGAGCGAGCTCGTCGGGCGGATCGAGACCCTCCAGGCGCAGGGCCAGGGGCAGGAGGCAACGATCGCTGAGCTCCGCAAGCAGGTCAGCGAGCTGGAAGCGCTGGCGCTCCAGCAGGCGGGCGCCGCTGATCTGACCGACACCATCACGCAGCTCGAGATGTTTGCCGGCTATACCGCCATGCGTGGCTCGGGGCTCACCCTCACCGTGGGTGACGCACCATCCGCCGACGCCGACTCAGACACAGGAAGTCGACCCAGCAGCGGATTCGACTCGGGACGGGTCACCTCGAGCGACCTCCAGATCATCGTCAACGGGCTCTGGGGGGTGGGCGCCGAGGCGATCGCCATCAACGGACACCGGCTCACGTCCACTGCGGCGATTCGCTTCGCCGGGCAGGCGATCATCGTCGACTTCCGGCCGCTGACGCCGCCCTACGTCATCACGGCGCTGGGTGACGCGGCCCGGATGCAGCAGCTGTTCGAGCCGTCGTTCGCCGGCGTCTACCTGGCGCAGCTCGGCGAGCAGTTCGGCATCACCAGTGAGCTCACTGCCGGCGACGGGCTCACCGTCCCCGCGGACTCCCTGACCCGCCTGACCTCTGCCAAGCCACTCGACGGGGGAGTCACCACCAGAAGCGCCACCACCGGGCCCGTGACCAGCGGGACCGATGGCAGTAGCCTCGGCCCGGACCCGGGCGAGCAGCAAGGGACCGAGGAAACCACCCGATGACCGCACCGTACGACTGTCATAGGAGCGATTCGTGATTCCAGCCCTGGGGCTACTGGTTGGGCTGACGATCGGGCTGTTGCTGGACCCGGCGGTGCCCGTGTGGATGCAGCCGTACCTGCCCATTGCCGTCATCGCGGCCCTCGATGCGGTGTTCGGGGCCGTGCGAGCCGTCCTCGACGGCATCTTCAACGACAAGGTCTTTGTCGTGTCGTTCCTCTCGAACGTCATCGTTGCTGCGTTCATCGTCTTCCTCGGGGACCAGCTGGGTGTCGGTTCCCAGCTCTCCACCGGCGTCGTGGTGGTCCTCGGCGTCCGGATCTTCTCCAACGTCGCCTCGATCCGCCGGCACCTCTTCAAGGCCTGACGATGGCGCGACGCAAGAAGGGCAACCCGCCGGCCGCCGGCACGGCCGCGGCTGCCACGACGGTGCCCGCGGTCGAGGAGGTGGCGACGCCGACGACCGAGGCCGGCGAACTCCAAGCCCTCAGAGATCCCGAAAGCGCGGGGCAGTCCGAGGTGGCTGACGTACTCGACCCGGATCCCTCGACGCCTGAGCCCAGTGCATCCGAGCCGACCAGCACCGAGCCGACCAGCACCGAGCCGACCAGCACCGAGCCGACCAGCACCGAGCCGACCAGCACCGAGCCGACCAGCACCGAGCCGACCAGCACCGAGCCGACCAGCGAGACGGATTCCGAGGACGATGCGGCCGGGGGGACCGCGGCAGGCGACGCACCGGTCGAGGACCACCACGCGCCGGAGACCGAGGACGGCGGCGGCGCCCCTGAGCCGGACGCGGACCCTGACGCCCCCGGGTCGGTGTCGGTGCCGCAGGACGAACCTGTCGAGCCCACCACGGCGAGTGCCGGCCCCCAGCGGGTGCCGCCCGGACACGTCGAGGGCAGGGCAGCGTGGCGTCGGCTCCTGCTGATGAGCAAGCCACGAACCACCAAGGCCAACGTTCTTGGAGCCATCCTCGCCATCGCCCTCGGCGTCGCCATCGCGACGCAGGTGCAGCTGACCAACAACAGGGGCCTGGCCGAGCTCAGCCAGTCCGATCTCATCCGCCTCCTCGACGACATCTCGTCCCGGTCCAGCCGGCTCGACCAGCAGATCCACGAGCTCGAGACGACCCGCGACCGGCTGCTGAGCGGCACCGGCAACGCCGGGGAGGCCCTCGAGCAGGCTCAGCGGCGCGCCGACACCCTCGGCATCCTGGCGGGGACGATCGGGGCGCAGGGCCCCGGCATCACCGTGTCCATCACCGACCCTGACCGGGGGGTCAGCGGTCCGGTGATCCTCGACCTGATCCAGGAGCTGCGGGACGCCGGAGCCGAGTCGATCGAGGTCGGGGGCGTGCGCGTCGTCGCCTCCTCCTACGTCGGAGACTCGGGTGGCGACCTGTCGGTCGACGGTCAGCCCCTGCGCCGACCGATCCTCGTCAAGGCGATCGGCGATCCCAACACCCTGGCCTCGGCCATGACGATCCCCGGAGGGATCGTCGAGACGATCCGGCTCAAGGGCGCCAACGCGTCAGTGAGCGAGGTCAAGTCGGTCACCATCACCTCGATCCACACGCCGGTCGAGCCGGTCCACGCAGAGCCGGTCCAGTGACTGCCGGCCGGCCGTCGCGATCCCACGCCTCCTATCCCCGCGAGGCCTGCGCCGCCGGTAGATTCGTCCCGTCCGTTCGCGGTAACGGCCAGGTCCGCACCCAGGCCCTGTTGTCGTGTACCGCTCCGCAGATCTCGCCCAACCGATCCAACCCGTTCTGACAGGAGCGACCATGAGTGACCTCGACTACCCCTCCGACCTGCGTTACACGACTGACCACGAGTGGGTCCGTGAGGGCGACGACGACGGCGTCGTCCGGGTGGGCATCACGTCCTTCGCCCAGGATGCTCTGGGCGACGTCGTCTACGTCTCCCTGCCGGCTGTCGGCGACACCGTTGCGGCGGGCGATGCCTGCGGCGAGGTCGAGTCCACGAAGTCCGTGAGCGACATCTACGCACCGCTGGGCGGTGAGGTGACAGCCGTCAACGAGGCGCTCGACGGCACCCCCGAGCTGGTCAACTCCGACCCCTACGGCGAGGGCTGGATGTTCGAGCTGCGCCTGTCCAACAGCTCCGACCTCGACGGGCTGCTCGACTCCGGCGGCTACGTCGCCAGCCTCGGCTGATCCGCTGCGGGCCCTGTCGACGGTCGTGGGGTGCACCCGCGCTCGCCGACAGGGCCTCGGAGTGAACTAGAGTGGAGAACCCCGAGAGACACCGCTACGAGGAGGACCGCATGTCGAGCGATCAGCCCGGCCAGGACGACTTCACGGTCGACCCCCACACCATGCGGTTCCAGGGTGTGCCGACGCCGGGACACGACCACGTCGAGGCACCGGAGATCCGCGGTCTCAGCGCGGAGGACCAAGCGACAATCGAGGCGCTGCGCCCCGGCACGGCCCTGCTGATCGTGTTGCGTGGACCCAACACCGGAGCACGCTTCCTGTTGGACGACCTGGAGGTCTCGGCAGGACGGCACCCCGACTCCGACATCTTCCTGGACGACGTGACTGTCTCTCGCAAGCACGCCAACTTCATTGCGAGCGAGGACGGCTACCTCGTTCGGGATGCCGGCTCGCTCAACGGCACCTACGTCAACCGGGAGCGCATCGACGAGGCCCGGCTGCACACCGGCGACGAGGTCCAGATCGGCAAGTTCCGGCTTGTCTACTACGCGGCCTGACTCGATCGGTCGGACCAGACCCTCGATGAGCTCGGGTCACCGCGAGGAGCCCGGCACCCAGAGCACCCTCACGATCGGGCAGGTGCTCGAGCGGCTCCGGGACGACTTTCCTGACGTCACCTCCTCGAAGGTGCGTTTCCTCGAGGCCCAGGGCCTCGTGACACCGGAGCGCACGCCCGCCGGTTACCGCCTTTTCAGTGCAGCGGACGTCGAACGACTGCGCTACATCCTCACGGCGCAGCGCGATCGCTTCTGGCCCCTCAAGGTCATTCGCGAGGCGCTCGACGCTTTGGACCGCGGGCTGTCCGACCCGGGCGGTGAGACGGGCCGTCCGGAGCCACCCGCCCTCAGCCCCGACCCGGCGGTGCCGGCACCCGAGGCCCTGCGGCCGAGGTCGCAGGTCCGGCTCACCGGACCGGAGCTCCGTCAGGCGAGCGGGATCGACAAGCCGTTGTTCGCGGCTCTGGAGAGCTTCGGGCTGCTCCGGGCCGACCGGGCGGGCCACTTCTCGGCCGAGTCGGTCGCCGTCGCCGTGGCCGCCAGGAGACTCGCCGAGCACGGCCTCGAGCCTCGGCACCTGCGGCCTTTCCGCACCGCGGCCGACCGGGAGATCGGGCTCGTCGACCAGGTCTTGGCCACCCGCCGAGGCAACGGTTCCCGGGAGGAGCGGACCGCCGAGATCCTCTCGGCCTGTGTGGCCCTGCACGTCGCCCTCGTGCGCTCCGGCCTCGATCACTGACACCGCGAGTGCGGGAGGCTTTCGCATCCTTCGCGTGAACGGCGAGACCCGGCCCGGCGCCCGGACGCCGCGCCCGACGAGAGGTACGGTGGAGTGGTGAGAGAGGTCGACGTCCTGGGTGTCCGGGTGGAGATGCCGACGAACCAGCCGATCGTGCTGTTGCGAGAGCGGGACGGCGGCCGCTACCTGCCGATCTGGATCGGTGCGCCGGAGGCAGCGGCGATTACGTACGCCCAGCAGGGGGTGGTCCCACCGAGGCCCCTGACGCACGACCTCATGCGGGACATCCTGGCCGTGCTCGGCCATGAGCTGACCGAGGTGCGGATCGTCGCCCTCAAGGACTCCGTCTTCCACGCAGCCCTGATCATCGACGGGACGACCGAGGTCAGCTCGCGCGCCTCCGACGCCATCGCCCTGGCCCTGCGCACGGGGTCGAAGGTGCTGGTCGAGCCGAGCATCCTCGACGAAGCGGCCATCGTCGTCTCCTCCGAGGAGGACGACGAGGTGGAGCGCTTCAAGGAGTTCCTCGACCACGTCTCGGCCGAGGACTTCGAGCACCCCGGAGAGCCGGGACCCACCCAGGAGCCCTGATCCACGCGCCGGCCGCGCGACACGACGCTCGGCCGGGACGGTGGTGATTGACGGTGGGGGACCCTGGTTCTACCGTCGAAGTGAACAACGTGACTGTAGTTACCTGGATGTCGTCTGCGCGACGCCCGGTTCCGAAAGAGAGGGACTCGCATGGCTGCCATCGAGGATGCCGCCCCGGCGGGCGGGCGCGCTCCGGTTGCCTCGCAGGGGATGCTCTTCACCGACGACCTCCCGGACCTCACCGAGGACGTCGGCTACCGCGGGCCCACGGCCTGCCGCGCCGCCGGGATCACCTACCGCCAGCTCGACTACTGGGCCCGGACGGGCCTCGTTGAGCCGTCCGTCCGGGGCGCCACCGGATCGGGCACCCAGCGCCTCTACGGCTTCCGCGACATCCTCGTCCTGAAGGTGGTCAAGCGACTGCTGGACACGGGTGTGTCGCTGCACCAGATCCGGGTCGCGATCGAGCACCTGCGCGAGCGTGGCGTGGAGGATCTCGCCCAGATCACGTTGATGAGCGACGGCGCCTCCGTCTACGAGTGCACGTCCGCCGATGAGGTCATCGACCTCGTCCAGGGTGGTCAAGGCGTGTTCGGCATCGCGGTCGGCCGGGTCTGGCGTGAGGTGGAGGGCGAGCTGGCCCAGCTGCCGAGCGAGCGTGCCGAAGTCGGCCCCGCCGTGGATCACCCGGACGACGAGCTCACTGCTCGCCGGCAAGCTCGCCGCATGGCGTGACCGTCCCCGATCCGGGCACCGACTGGTAGGTTTGAGCCCAGCCGTCCAAACCACATGGGAGAGTCCTCGTCGGCGTCAGGTGTCCGTCGCCTGAGTTCAACGAGGCGCCGAAGGGGCAACATCCCCGGAACCTCTCAGGCACCCGGACCATGTGGCGAGGCACTCTGAAGGACGCGGGCACCGCTGCCGGCTCCGACAGACGGGGAGCGTGTGTTGTCCGCTCGTCCCGTCAGGAGCCCCGATGTCAACCCAGTCACCAGCCATGCTGGAAACCACCTTCGCCGACTTCGTGGGCCGGCACGTCGGTCCGCGCACCGGCGACATCGACGAGATGCTGCGCGTCGTCGGCCAGCCCAGTCTCGACGTCATGTGCGATCGCGCCATCCCCGGCGCGATCCGGTCGACCGAGGCGCTGCGCCTCGACGCAGCCGACAGCGAGTCGGCCGTCATCGACGAGCTGCGCGGGTTCGCCTCGCGCAACAAGGTCCTCACCTCCCTGATCGGTCTCGGCTACTACGGGACCGTCACCCCTCCCGTGGTGCGCCGCAACGTGCTCGAGAACCCGGCCTGGTACACCGCCTACACGCCCTACCAGCCGGAGATCTCGCAGGGGCGCCTCGAGGCACTGCTCAACTTCCAGACGGTCGTCAGCGACCTGACCGGCCTCGACATCGCCGGCTCCTCCCTGCTCGACGAGGCGACCGCGGCCGCCGAGGCGATGTCCCTGATGCATCGCGCGACCCGGGCCACCGACGGTGTCGTGGTCGTCGACGAGCGGGTCTTCCCTCAGACCATCGCCGTGATGCAGACCCGTGCGTCCGCCATCGGGCTGCCCCTTGTCGTCGCGGACCTGCGCGACGTCCGCTCGGCCGACGACCTGGCCGCCGCCGCTGATGGCGGCACCGTCGTGGGCGTCGTCGTCCAGTACCCCGACGCCGGCGGCGCCGTGCTCGACTGGCGCGGCCTGGCCGAGGCCGCCCACTCGGCCGGAGCCCTCGTCACCGCGTGCGCCGACCTGCTCGCCCTCACCCTGCTCGTCCCGCCGGGGGAGTGGGGCGCCGACATCGCGGTCGGGAGCGCCCAGCGCCTGGGTGTCCCGATGGGCTTCGGTGGTCCCCACGCCGGCTACATGTCCGTCCACCAGGGCCTCGAGCGGCAGATGCCCGGTCGCCTGGTTGGCGTGTCCGTCGACTCCCACGGCAAGTCGGCCTACCGTCTGGCCCTGCAGACCCGCGAGCAGCACATCCGCCGCGAGAAGGCCACCTCCAACATCTGCACCGCCCAGGTGCTCCTCGCCGTGATGGCCTCGATGTACGCCGTGTGGCACGGCCCCGAGGGCCTGACCCGGATCGCCCGACGGATCCACGGGCACACGGCCCAGCTGCGCGCAGCCCTGCTGGCCGGCGGGGTGGACGTCGTCACCGAGGCTCACTTCGACACCCTCACCGTTGCAGCCCCGGGGCGAGCCGACGCCATCGTGGGCGACTTCCTGGACCGCGGCATCAACGTGCGGCGGGTCGACGGCGACCACGTCTCCCTCAGCCTCGACGAGACGACGACGAAGGCCACTCTGGACGCGATCCTCGCGGGCTTCGGCCTCGAGGCCCGGCCGGAGCAGGCGGAGGGTGACTCGGGGAGCGAGCTCAGCGGCATACCCGCTGCTCTGGTCCGCACGTCGGAGTTCCTGACCCACCCCGTGTTCCACGCGCACCGTTCGGAGACGGCGATGCTGCGCTACCTGCGCCGCCTCTCCGACCGCGACTTCGCTCTCGACCGCGGGATGATCCCGCTCGGATCGTGCACGATGAAGCTCAACGCCACGACCGAGATGGAGTCGATCACCTGGCCCGAGTTCGCCAACCTGCACCCGTTCGCGCCGGCCGACCAGTCGGAGGGGATCCGGGACCTGATCGGGCAGCTGGCCGACTGGCTGTGCGAGGTCACAGGCTACGACGCGGTGTCGCTCCAGCCGAACGCCGGCTCGCAGGGCGAGTTCGCCGGGCTCCTCGCGATCCACGCCTACCACGAGGCCCGCGGGGAGGGGCACCGCCGGATCTGCCTCATCCCGGCCAGCGCCCACGGCACCAATGCGGCCTCCGCGGTCATGGCGGGGCTCAAGGTCGTCGTCGTCAAGACCGCGCCGGACGGCACGGTCGACATGGACGACCTGCGGGCCAAGATCGAGCAGCACCGGGAGAACCTCGGTGCGATCATGGTCACCTACCCGTCGACCCACGGCGTCTACGAGGACACGATCACGGAGCTGTGCGAGCTCGTCCACGACGCGGGCGGCCAGGTCTATGTTGACGGCGCCAACCTCAACGCGCTCGTCGGTCTGGCCCAGCCGGGCAAGTTCGGGGCCGACGTCTCGCACCTCAACCTCCACAAGACGTTCTGCATCCCGCACGGCGGCGGTGGCCCCGGCGTCGGTCCGGTGGCGGTCCGTTCCCACCTGGCTCCGCACCTGCCCAACCACCCGCTCGCCCCCGAGGCCGGGCCCGAGACCGGCGTCGGACCGGTCAGCGCAGCGCCCTATGGCTCGGCGAGCATCCTGCCGATCTCCTGGGCCTACGTCCGGCTGATGGGCGGCGACGGGCTGCGCCACGCCACCCAGATGGCGGTGCTCAACGCCAACTACGTCGCAGCCCGGCTGCGCGAGCACTACCCGGTGCTCTACTCCGGCCAGGACGGGCTCGTCGCCCACGAGTGCATCCTCGACGTCCGCAAGATCACGGCGGACACCGGGGTCACGGTCGACGACATCGCCAAGCGACTGATCGACTACGGCTTCCACGCACCGACGATGAGCTTCCCCGTCGCGGGCACGCTCATGGTCGAGCCCACCGAGTCCGAGAACAAGTACGAGCTCGACCGCTTCTGCGATGCCATGATCGCGATCCGCGACGAGATCGAGGCCATCCACAAGGGCGACGTCTCGCTCGCCGGCAGCATGCTGCGCAGCGCCCCCCACACGGCCCACGCCATCGCCGGCGGCGAATGGGACAAGGAGTACGAGCGGGCGGCCGCGGCCTTCCCGGTCGGTGTCGACGCCGCCGACAAGTACTGGCCGCCCGTCGGCCGCATCGACGGCGCCTATGGCGACCGTCACCTCGTGTGCTCGTGCCCGCCCCCGGAGGCGTTCGAGAGCTGACACGCCCGTCGGAATCCCTCGCGCCGAGGCACCATCTGTGGTTGTCTCGGCTCGTGGGAGCCGACGTCGAACAGGCCAGGTACACCCGGGAGCAGCGGCAGCAGTACCGCGAGAAGGTGCGCCGCGACCTTGACGTGTTCGAGCGGATGCTGGGGCACAGCCAGTTCGAGTTCGACCGTCCGATGACGGGGCTCGAGATCGAGCTCAACCTGGTCAACGGCGACCTCGGCCCGAAGCTCGACAACCAGACGGTGCTCGAGCAGATCGCGGACCCGAACTACCAGACCGAGCTGGCCCGCTACAACATCGAGCTCAACGTCCACCCGCGGCCGCTGCCGGGTGACGCCGCGCTCGAGCTCGAGGAGCACCTTCGCGAGTCGCTCAACCATGCCTCGGCGCGGGCTGCGGAGCTGGACACCGGCATCGTCGCCATCGGCATCCTGCCGACGGTCATGCCGGAGCACTTCGAGGGTGACTGGATCAGCGAGAACATCCGCTACGCGGCGCTCAACAACGCGGTGCTCGACGCGCGGGGCGAGGACGTGTGGCTCGAGCTGGAGGGCCCGACCGGCGAGCGGATCGCCCGGTACTCCGACTCGCTGGCCCCCGAGTCGGCATGCACGTCCATGCAGCTGCATCTGCAGGTGCAGCCGGAGCGATTCGCGGACCACTGGAACGCCGCCCAGGTCCTCGCCGGGCCCCAGCTGGCCGTGGGGGCCAACTCGCCGTTCTTCCTCGGCCAGCGTCTCTGGGCGGAGACGCGCATCCCGCTCTTCACCCAGGCGACCGACACGCGCTCGGTGGAGCTGAAGAACCAGGGCGTCCGGCCGCGGGTGTGGTTCGGCGAGCGCTGGATCACCTCGATCTTCGACCTGTTCGAGGAGAACGTCCGCTACTTCCCGGCCCTGTTGCCGGAGATCTCGGAAGAGGAGCCCGAGGAGGTCTTCGAGAGCGGTGCGGTCCCGGAGCTCAAGGAGCTGCGGCTGCACAACGGCACGGTGTATCGCTGGAACCGCCCGATCTACGACATCGTCCAGGGCCGTCCGCACCTGCGGGTCGAGAACCGCGTGCTGCCCGCCGGGCCGAGCATCGCCGACGTCCTGGCCAATGCCGCCTTCTACTACGGCGTCATCCGGGTCCTCGCGGAGGAGGACCGCCCGGTGTGGACGCGGATGAGCTTCTCGGCGGCCGAGGCCAACTTCGAGGAGGGGGCGCGCCTCGGGATCGATGCCCGGACGTACTGGCCGGGGCTCGGTGAGGTGCCGGCGACGGAGCTCGTCCTGCGCCGGCTGCTGCCGATGGCCCATCAGGGGCTCGAGCGCTGGGGGGTGTCCCAGAAGGTCCGGGATCGCTTCCTCACCATCATCGAGCAACGGTGCCTCAAGGCCACCAACGGCGCCTGTTGGCAGGCCGAGTGCGTGGCTCGGCTCGAGGCGCGGGGCCTGCCTCGCGACCGGGCGCTGCGCGAGATGCTCGCCGCCTACATCGAGGGGATGAGCGCCAACGAGCCGGTCCACGAGTGGGAGCTGCCGTCTGACCGCTGACCCCCGCGGGGGGCTGATCAGGATGCGGTCGTATGCCGCTGGGCTCGCTCCCGCGGCCCCGGCTCCGTCCCTAGGTGGTTGAGTCGGGGGTCGAGTCGGGGGTCGAGTCCTTGAGCAGGCGCCACGGGGAGAGGTTGTAGGTGCCGATGCAACGGGTCGACCGGTGGTGGGTGAGCACACTCATCGAGCCCGCATCGAGGATGAGGTGCTGTCCGAAGCGGGGGTTCTCGCCGAGCCAGACGGCGGTGAGGACCCGGAGGGCGTGACCGTGCCCGAAGAGGGCGACATTGCCGCGCTCGAGGTTCGGCCAGACCTTGTCGATGACCTGCTGGGCGCGGGCGGCGACCTCCTCGACGGTCTCGCCGGGAGTCTCCCCGGGCGCGACCCCGTCGGTGAAGACCTCCCAGGGGCGGCCGAGCCGCTCCGAGATCTCGACGGTGGTGATCCCCTCGTAGGCGCCGTAGTCCCACTCGCGCAGGAGCGGCTCGACCTCGAAGTCGCCGAGCCCGGCCAGCTCGGCCGTGTGACGGGCGCGCTGCAGGGGTGAGACGAGGACCCGCTCGAAGCGCCGGTGGCGCAGGATGTCGGCGAGCTCCCGGGCGGCGGCCTCTCCCTCGGGGAGCAGCGGCAGGTCCGTGGTGCCGGTGTGCTGGCCGCTCAGCGACCACTCGGTCTCGCCATGACGGAAGAGGTAGATGCTGCCGGGGACGACGCCATCGGGCTTGGCCATGGCCGAAATCTAGCGGCACCGCGGCAGACTGGGGCCATGACGCTCAGGTTCCGACTGCTCAACGTCTTCTCCGTCGACGGAGATCCCTTCTCGGGCAACCCGCTCTGTGTGTTCGAGGAGGCCGGCTCTCTCGACGATGCGCAGCTGCAGGCCTGGGCCCGGCAGTTCAACCTCAGCGAGACGACCTTCATCACGGCGGCCGACCTCACGGCGGCGGAGGCCGACGTGCGGATCTTCACGGCGTCCTACGAGATGCCCTTCGCTGGGCACCCCACCCTCGGCACGGCCCACGTCGTCGCGGACCTTGCAGCGGCAGGCGGAGCTCGGCCCGCAGCGGTCACCTTGTCGATGCCCGCCGGCCGCATCCCGGTCGAGCGGATCGAGGGTGGCTGGCGGCTGCGGGCCAGCGCCGCCGTCTCCCGACCTCTGGAGCGGTCGCCCGCTGAGGTCGCAGCGGTGCTGGGCATCGACGATGCCTCGGTGGTCGTCGGAGGCGCGCACTGGGTCGACGCCGGGGTGGAACAGCTCATCATCGAGCTCACCGATGCCGGCGCGGTCGCGGCGTGCACACCGGATGTTCGCGGGCTGCACGGTCAGCTGTCCGTGCCCGGCCGTGAGCCGCAGGTCTACGTCTGGGCCTGGACGGGGGAGTCGACGGTCACCTCTCGGCTCTTCGCCGCGAGTGGCAGCGCCCTCGAGGAGGACCCGGCGACCGGCTCCGCGGCGGCCAACCTCGGCAGCCACCTGGCGCTGTCCGGACGCAGGGGCCAGCAGGTCACCATCTCGCAGGGCGCTCAGGTGGGGCGGCCGTCGCGCCTCGACCTCGCCATCGACGAGGAGGGCACCGTCTTCGTCGGGGGGAGGGTCACCGAGGTCGGCAGCGGGACCGTCGCCGCCGGCACCTGACCGGCACCTGACTGGCTCCGGGCTCAGGCCCGGGCGCGGCGGACCAGCTCGAAGCACACGACCGCTGCCGCGGCCGCGACGTTGAGCGACTCGACGCCGCCCGTCATCGGGATCGAGACCCAGCTGTCGACGAGGCGGGCGACCTCCGGCCCGTGCCCGGCCGTCTCGCTGCCGAGGACGAAGGCGACCCGGTCGCGCAGGTGGGCGGTGAAGAGGTCGTCGTCGCCGTCGGCGTCCAGGCCGACGATGTGGAAGCCGTTGTCCTTGAGCGCCCCGACAGCCTCCTCGGCGGTGAAGGCCTTGAGGATCGGCGCCTTGAAGGCGACCCCGGCGGAGGCCTTGACGACGAGCGGGTCGATGGAGGCCACGCCACGACGCGGGACCACGATCCCGTCGATCCCAGCGGCGGTGGCTGACCTGATGATCATCCCGACGTTGGCCGGCGTCGTGATGCCGTCGAGCACGAGGACCGTGCGCAGGTCGGCGTGCGCGAGGGCGACCTCGAGCGGCAGCATCCGCGGCGCGACGACGTCGGCGAAGACACCCTGGTCCTGGCGTCCGTTGCCGGCGAGCTTCTTGACGCGTTCGGCCGGCGCCGTCTGGACCGTGATCCCGCGTCGACCGGCGGCCCGGCGGATCTCCGTCAGGCCCGAGCCCCGAGCCGTGTCGGCGATGACGACCTTGTCGACGTGGAGGTCGGGATCGAGCAGCACCTCGTGCACCGGGTTGCGTCCGTAGACCGTGATGAAGCGGTCCTTGGGGGAGATCTCTGGGGTCACGCGGTCAGGATCCCACGAGCGCCGGCCTGCTCGGAGACGCCACCGGAGCAAGAGGGCAGGGGATCGGTGAACCGAGCCCAGCGGCATACGACATGACTGTGCCTGGCCGGGAATGGCCGGGGGACCCGATTAGTTGGTATGATTGAATCATCAACTAATAGGAGCTGGGACACATGCAGTTCGGGATCTTCACCGTCGGCGACGTGACGACCGACCCCACGACGGGTCGCACGCCCACCGAGCAGGAGCGCATCAAGGCCACCGTCGCCATTGCCAAGAAGGCCGAGGAGGTGGGCCTCGACGTCTTCGCGACCGGAGAGCACCACAACCCGCCCTTCGTCGCGCCGGCGAACCCCACCGTGCTGCTGGCCCACCTCGCGGCCGTCACGGAGCGGATCGTCCTCACGACCTCCACCACCCTGATCACCACCAACGACCCGGTGCGCCTCGCCGAGGACTACGCCTACCTTCAGCACCTCGCTGACGGGCGGATCGACCTGATGATGGGTCGCGGCAACACCGGCCCCGTCTACCCGTGGTTCGGCAAGGACATCCGCGACGGCATCCCGCTCGCCATCGAGAACTACGCCCTGCTGCACAAGCTGTGGCGCGAGGACGTCGTCAACTGGCAGGGCAAGTACCGCACGCCGCTTCAGGGCTTCACCTCGACGCCCCGTCCGCTGGACGGCGTGCCGCCGTTCGTGTGGCACGGCTCGATCCGCAGCCCCGAGATCGCCGAGCAGGCCGCCTACTACGGTGACGGCTTCTTCTCCAACCACATCTTCTGGCCCGCATCCCACGCCAAGCAGATGGTCCAGCTCTACCGGCGCCGCTTCGAGCACTACGGCCACGGTTCCGCGGACCAGGCGATCGTCGGCCTCGGCGGCCAGGTCTTCATCCGACCCAACAGCCAGGACGCGATCCGCGAGTTCCGCCCCTACTTCGACAACGCCCCGGTCTACGGTCACGGCCCCTCGCTCGAGGACATGATGGCCCAGACGCCGCTGCTCGCCGGCAGCCCGCAGCAGGTCATCGAGGCCACGCTCGGCTACCGCGACTACGTCGGCGACTACCAGCGCCAGCTGTGGCTGATGGACCACGCCGGCCTGCCGCTCAAGACGGTCCTCGAGCAGCTCGACATCCTCGGCGAGCAGGTCGTGCCGGTCCTGCGCAAGGAGTTCGCAGCGCTCAAGCCCGCCCACGTCCCGGACGCCCCGACCCACGCCTCGCTCGTCGCGAATGCCGGCGGCGGCCACGATGCGACGGTCTACGCCGCAGCCGACGACGTGACCGGCGGCTCGCCCGACGAGTCCCGGACCCCCGCCGCCACGAACGGAGACCGCCGATGACCACCCGAATCGCCGTCATCACGGCCGGCATCACCGACCCGTCCTCCACGCGGCTGCTCGCCGACCGGCTCACCGAGTCGGTCGTCCGGGCCCTGGGTGGTCACGACGTCGCGGTGGACCTCATCGAGGTCCGCGAGGTCGCCCACGACGTGACCAACAACGTCCTCACCGGCTTCGCGTCACCGGAGCTGCAGGAGCGCCTCGATGCGATCGTGGCGGCCGACGCCCTCATCGTGTCCACGCCGATCTACAGCGCTTCCTACAGCGGCCTCTTCAAGATGCTCATCGACGTGCTGCCCAAGGACGCCCTGCGTGGCAAGCCGGTGCTGCTCGGCGCGACCGGCGGGACGGCCCGCCACTCCTTGGCCATCGACCACGCCCTGCGGCCGCTCTTCGCCTACCTCGGTGCCCTGGTCGCACCCGTCGCGGTCTTCGCGGCCTCCGAGGACTGGGGGAGCATCGAGGCCGGCCGCCTGGGGTCCCGGATCGACCGGGCCGGCGCCGACTTCGTCCGGATCGTCGCCGGCGCACCGGCGCCTCGTGCGACCGACCCGTTCGAGGACATCACCCCCTTCGAGGCCCTGCTCGCCGACGCCTCGCGCGCCTGACCCGGCCCGCCTCTCGGGGTGACAGACTGCGGCCGTGTCGTCGCAGACCTCGCTCGCCAGACGCCTCTCGACCACCGACGCCGTCCACATCGGTGTCGGGTCCATGGTCGGGGCCGGTCTCTTCACCGCCTTCGCCCCTGCGGCCGCCGCCGCAGGGGCGTTGCTGCTCCTCGCCCTGCTCGTCGCCGCCGTCGTGGCCTTCTGCAACGCGACCTCCTCCGCACAGCTCGCCGCCCAGTACCCCACATCGGGCGGCACCTACGTCTACGGACGCGAGCGCCTCGGCCACTGGTGGGGCTTCATCGCGGGGTGGGGCTTCGTCATCGGCAAGACGGCCAGCTGTGCCGCCATGGCGATGACCTTCGCCGCCTATGTCGTCCCGGGGGCCTGGCAGCGGCCGGTGGCCATCGCGGCCGTCATCGGGCTCGCCGCCGTGAACTACCACGGCGTGACGCGCACTGCCCGCCTCGCCCGGGTGCTCGTGGCGGTGATCCTCGCCCTGCTCGCCCTCACGCTCGTGGCTGTGGTCGCGGGGACGGCCCCAGTCCACGTGGGGGAGTCGGGTCCGGTGGGCTGGACCGGAGTGACGCAGGCGGCCGCCCTGCTGTTCTTCGCCTTCGCCGGGTACGCGCGGATCGCGACCATGGGGGAGGAGGTCACCGATCCGCGCCGCACCATCCCGCGGGCGATCGTCATCTCCTTCGCCGTCGTCGTGCCGCTCTACGGCATCACCGGCTGGGTCCTGCTCGACCGGCTCGGCGCGCCCGCGCTCGCCGCCACTGAGGCGCCCTTGCGTTCAGCCGCCGAGACGACGCCGTATGCCGCCTGGCTCGGTCCCGTGGTCATCGTGGCCGCCGCGGTGGCGGCGCTCGGGGCGCTCCTGTCGCTGATCGCCGGCGTCGGCCGGACGGCTCTCGCCATGGCGCGCGAGAGGGACCTGCCCACACCGCTCGCCCGCGTCCACCCGAAGTACGCCGTGCCGCACGTCGCCGAAGTGGCGCTCGCGGCGATCGTGTCCCTGCTCGTGCTCGTCGTCGACCTGCGCGAGGTCATCGGCTTCTCGTCCTTTGGGGTGCTGACCTACTACGCCGTGGCCAACGCCGCTGCCTTGACCCAGTCCGGCCGGGACCGGCTGTATCCGCGCCCGCTGCAGGTCGTGGGGCTCGTCGGTTGCATCGTGCTGGCCTCGACCGTGCCGACCGAGTCGCTCATCCCCGGAGTCGCCGTGCTCGTCGCGGGGATGGCCGGCCGTGCCGTTGTCCGGCGCGCCAGAGGCTGAGGCGTCCGGAGAAGTCGTCCACAACCCTCCGGCCGGGACGGGCTCGTCCACACCCGGGAGCGACGAAGACACGCAGTGCGCCTGGGTGACGCAGGGTGGTCCGTAAAGGAGGGCCATGTCCAACGTGATCCACATCTTCACCGGCCGCGCGATCGACCCCGCGACCGGAGTCCTGCCCCTTCCGGGCGAGTGCCTGGGGTGCTTCGTGCACCGGATGGTGGAGGAGGGCGGCTGCAGCGACGGTTTCGGCTGGGTCGAGCACTACCGACTCGTGCGCGCCCGGCGAGCCGTCACCCTGACGCAGCGCCTCACCAACCAGGGCTGCGGCTGCGACTGCGAGGTCGTCAGCGAGGTCTGGGAGCCGAGCCCGGAGCTCTGGTCCGTCGACCAGCACTCGGGGGCGCTGGTGGCCCCGGACGGCCTGCCGCCGTGCACGAAGGTGCGCCCCGGCTCGACCCAGCCCTGCACGCTGTGGGTTCCGGCGGCGAGGCTGGCCCTGTGACCGCGTGAGCCGAGCCTCTCCGCTCCGGTGCGATCCAGCGTGGTCGGGCGTGGGAGGCTGGGCACCATGGCCAAGTACTTCGACGTGCACCCGGTCGATCCGCAGCCGCGACGCATCGCGCAGGCCGTCCAGATTCTGCTGGACGGGGGCCTCATCGCCTATCCCACCGACTCCGGGTTCGCTCTCGGGTGCTCGCTCGACAATCCGGACGGCAGGAGCCGAATCCTGCGCATCCGAGGACTCGATGACCGGCACCACTTCACCCTCGTCTGCGCCGACTTCGCGCAGCTCGGCCAGTTCGCGCAGCTCGACAACGCCGTCTTCCGCGCCGTCAAGTCCCACACGCCCGGCCCTTACACCTTCATCGTTCCTGCGACCAAGGACGTCCCCCGCCGACTGGTGCACCCCAAGAAGCGGACGGTGGGGGTCCGGATCCCGGACCACCCGGTCGTGCGCTCGCTGCTCCAGGCACTCGGCGAGCCGATCCTGTCCAGCACCCTGTTGATGCCCGGGGACGAGGAGCCGATGACTGATGGGTGGGCTGTGAAGGAGCGCCTGGACCACGTCGTCGACGCCGTCATCGACTCGGGTGAGTGCGGCACGGAGCCGACCACGGTCGTGGACTTCTCCGAGGGCTACGCCGAGGTGGTCCGCGTCGGCGCTGGAGATCCGACCGACTTTGAGTCTTAGTTAAGGATCGTGATCCTTCCTTAATCAAGATAGGCTGCAAGGTATGCACTGGCCCGCGATCGGCGCCGTCAACCTCCCTTGGACGCCCCAGCCTGACGGGCTGGCCGCGACATCGCGTCGCGCTCGCAGAAGCATGCCGGAGTCGTACCGCGCGGCCCTCGTGCCGTCCATCAGCGCCGTGGAGCTGCGGCTGCCCGGCGACCTCGCGGCTGACCTGGACGAGGCGACCCGCCTCCTCACGGCGTTCGACGCGGGGGGAGTGGGGGAGGTCGCCCCGTTCGCGGCCATCCTGCTCCGTTCGGAGAGCGCCGCCAGCTCCCACATCGAGAACCTCACGTCGTCGGCGCGGGCCCTGGCCGAGGCTGCCATCGGGGCCGGCGACCGGACCAACGCCGTCACCATCCTGGGCAACGTGCGGACCATGCAGGCCGCCATGGAGCTCGCCGGAGACCTCGACGAGGCCTCGATCCTGGAGATGCACCGGGCGCTGCTGACCGGCCAGAGTCGCGTCCGGCCCGGTCAGTGGCGGGAGGAGCAGGTGTGGGTCGGGGGGAACGGGCTCCACCCCGGCGACGCGGACTTCGTCCCGCCCCTCGCTGATGCGGTCCCGGCGCTGATGGCCGACCTCGTCGCCTTCCTGCGACGAGACGACGTACCCCCGCTGGCCCAGGCGGCCCTCGGCCACGCGCAGTTCGAGACGATCCACCCGTTCGCCGACGGCAACGGCAGGACCGGCCGGGCCCTGCTCCACGCGTCGTTGGTGAACACCGGAGTGATCCACCGCGTCACCGTCCCGATCTCGGCCGGCCTCCTTGCCGCCAAGCCGCGCTACTTCGCGGCGCTGACGGCCTACCGCGGTGGTGACGCCGCCCCGATCCTCCGGTGCGTCGCCGATGCCGCTCGCGCCGGCGTCGCGGTGGGGGAGTCGCTCGTCGGCCGGCTCCGCGAGGTCAGGGGAGGCTGGGACCGACGGATTGAGGCGCGAGCTGACTCCGTCGTGTGGCGCATCGCCGACCTGCTGCTGCATCAACCGGTCGTGACGGCCAGGCTCGTCACCACGGCCCTGGACGTCTCCGCGCCGACGGCGCAGGCAGCCCTGACGCGGCTCGGCGAGGCGGGTGTGCTCGTCGAGTCGACCGGTTGGAAACGCAATCGCGTCTACCGGTCACCCGAAGTGCTCGACGCTCTGGACAACTATGCCGAAGGACTCGGGCGCCGCAGCAGGTGACGGCGCGGTCGCGTGACGAGGCAGCCGACCTGCGCTTGAATGCGTCCATGTCGACCCCAAGCGCGGCTCGTGCTGGAGCAGGCCCGGACACCCGGAGGGTGCTCGACGGCCTCGACCCGACGGAGCGCAGGACCCTGGAACTGCGTCTCGAGCGGTGGGCTCCCGATCTGGAGTCCGCACTGCGGCAGCTGTATCCGTCCGCCGACATCGACGCTCTCGCCGACCGACTCACCGCCGTGGCCGTCCAGGGTCATCGCGACCGCGACGAGGACCTGCGGGTGCTCGACGAGCGGCGGCTGCTGCGTCCCGACTGGCTTCAGCAGCCCGGCATGTTCGGCTACGCCTGCTACACCGACCGGTTCGCGGGACGACTCACCGACCTTCCGGAGCGGCTCGACTACCTGGGGGAGCTCGGCGTCACCTACCTGCACCTCATGCCGCTCCTGCAGCCGCGGCCCGGCGACAACGACGGCGGCTATGCGGTCGCCGACTACCGGACCGTCCGCGCCGACCTGGGGACCAACGACGACCTGCGGGCCGTGACGAAGTCCCTGCGCTCGCGCGGCATCTCGCTGGTCTGCGACCTGGTGCTGAACCACGTCGCCAGGGAGCATGAGTGGGCGCAGCGGGCCCGAGCCGGCGAGGAGCGCTACCGCCAGTACTTCCACGTCTTCCCCGATCGTGCGGAGCCGGACGCCTTCGAGCGCTCGCTCCCCGAGGTCTTCCCGGATTTCGCTCCCGGCAACTTCACCTGGGACGACGAGCTGGGCGGCTGGGTGTGGACCACCTTCAACGAGTGGCAGTGGGACGTCAACTGGTCCAACCCGGACGTGCTGTGCGAGTACGCCGAGATCGTCGTGCACCTCGCGAACCTCGGCGTCGAGGTCCTGCGGCTCGATGCCATCGCCTTCACCTGGAAGCGTCTGGGCACGTCGTGCCAGAACGAACCGGAGGTGCACGCGCTCACGCAGGCGCTGCGCTCCGTCGCACGCATCGCCTGCCCCGCACTCGCGTTCAAGGCCGAGGCCATCGTCGGTCCGAGGGACCTGGTCCAGTACCTCGGGACAGGGACCCACGCCGGCAAGGTCAGTGACCTCGCCTACCACAACAGCCTCATGGTGCAGGTGTGGTCCATGCTGGCTGCGGGGAACGTCGTCCTCGCCCGGCAGGCTCTCGCCGGCCTCCCGCCGACGCCGCCGACGAGCACCTGGATCTGCTACGTGCGGTGCCACGACGACATCGGCTGGGCCATCGACGACGGCGACGCCCGCGCCGTAGGACTGGACGGGCCGTCCCACCGACGGTTCCTCTCGGAGTGGTACGCCGGCGACCATCCGGGATCGTGGGCCGATGGACTCGTCTTCCAGTACAACCCGGCCACGGGAGACAAGCGCATCAGCGGGACGGCAGCAGCTCTCGTGGGACTCAGCACCGCGCCGACTGCCGAGGCAGTGAACCGATCCCTCGCGCGACTCTTTCTCGCGCACGCCATCATCGCGGGCTGGGGCGGCATCCCCGTGATCTGGAGCGGGGACGAGCTCGGCCAACCGAACGATCCCCGATGGCGGGACGAGTCCGGCCACGAGGCCGACAACCGCTGGGCGCACCGCCCTCGCCTGGACTGGAGGCTGGCCGAGCACCGGACCGAGCTCTCCAGCACGGTGGGCAAGGTCTTCCAGGGCATCGCCCACCTGGCCCGGACCAGGGCCTCGCTCCCGCAGCTCCATGCTGCAGCTGTCACGCAGGTGGTTCAGGACACGGACGACGGCGTGCTCGTTGTCGAACGCAGTCACCCCAGCGGCGCGATGGTCTGCGTCTACAACGTCACCGACACGTGGCGCCCCGTGTCGATGGAGGTGTTCCGGACGGCCGGCATCGTTGATCCGGTCAATGCCCTCAGCGGGCACCGGGTCGTCGGGGGAGAGGGTGGCACCGCCATGCTCAGCCCCTACGCCGCCTGGTGGGTCGTTGGTCGCACCGGATAGGCTTGCATGAATTCCATTGTCTCCCAATGGGATTCGCCGGTAATCGACATTATGATGTTCAGCCGGAAGGCATCTCGTCGAGGTCGATCCACTCGCCGTGCGGGTGGCAGGTGCCGAGCGCAAGACCTTCCTGCTCCACGCCGTCGCGCCATTGACGCAGCCCGAGCACAGTCCCACCGGCGTCCTCGCGCACCCCGCGAGGCACTGGAATGCCGGGGATGGCCCCCGGTGGCTCTGCGGTCAGCCAGGACAGGGCCGGCACCTCACGGGCGAGCGCGTCGAGTCGGTCGGCCAGCTCGGACCTGCGAGCCCGGTCCGCATACGTCAGGGCCCACGAGCTGAAGACGACGAGGTGAGAAGTCGACGCCGCCGGGCCCAGAGCAGCCGCCACCGCCTTCTCGAGCCCATCGACAAAGTCACCCTGCACGACCGGGGGAGGCTCCCGTCGCATCAGCTCGACGGCGGCGCGGAACCGCTCAACCCGTCCCGGCACGTCCGGCCAGAGACAGGCCGTCAGCCAGCGGAGGCCAGCGTCGTCATCGAGGCGGATGGGGTTGCGGTCCACACCCGCCCGGCCGGCGATCCGTGGCAGCTCGTCGAGACGCACGGCCACGAGCGACCGGTCGGTGCCCTCGCAGCGCACCGGGGAGAGCGGGTCGCCGGCAACCGCCTGCACGCCTTGGCGATCGACTGCGATGGCGTAGCGGTCCACGCCGAGGAGCAGGCCGGCGCTGGCCCCGAGCTCCACGAGGGTGATCGCGTTGTCCGTGCCGGGGTGCTGATCATGGGTTGCCGCGACCAAGCCGGCGGCCAGGTAGACGCTGCGGTTGACCTCGTTGGTCTGGGTCAGACGGGTGGCGATGAGCCCGGCCAGCTCCTCCCGGTGGGCCAGCGCGGTGGCGCGGACGTCAGGCCAGGGATCGCCCACCGGCACGCTGTCCCGCTCGACCACGCTGGCATACCACCGCGCGGCCGGCAGGTCGGGTCGCCGCAGCACGAGGTCGTGCACGGCGGCGAACCAGAGGACCGGCCGGTCCTGACCCGGCTGGGCCTCGAGGAGGAGTGCGGCCGCCTCGCGGTCCTGGGCCAGTCGGCGTGCCAACGCACCGTAGAGCGGCAGGTGCGCGAACTCCTCGGCGAAGTCCCTGAACCGCCGCAGGATGGTCGCGAGTCGGTCGTCCACGTGCACCACTCAGCCGGCCGTGCGTTCCAGCAGGACGGCGACCTCGTGGTGGCTCGTCTGGGGGAACATGTCGAACAGTCGGGCCTCGCGCGCGGTGAAGGACGGCAGGGCTGCGAGGTCACGGGCCAGGCTGTCGACGTTGCAGCTCGAGTAGATGAGGTGGCTCACCTGCGAGCCCTCGAGGCGGCGCGCCAGGTCAGGTCCGATTCCGCGCCGGGGCGGGTTGACGACGACGAGGCCGCGCGTCGTGGCGCCGAGGCTCCCGGAGATGGCCGCGCCGGTCGCGTCGCCGGCCACGAAGCTGATCGGGCCCAGATCTGGCTGACGTTCGCGGAGCTCCGCAGCACTGCGCCGGGCGCTCTCCACCGCGTCCGCAGAGACCTCGACACCCAGGACCCGACGGCTCCCGGGGTGCCCGGACCGCGCAGCGTGCAGCGCGAATCCGCCCACGCCGCAATAGAGGTCCAGCACCTCGGCTGGCTCCGTACGACTGATCCACTCCTCGGCCTGACGGTAGAGGGCGGCCGCCACCTCGGTGTTGGTCTGGAAGAAGCTGTTGGGCCGCAGGTGCAGCGTGATGTCGTTCACCGGCACGGACAGGGCGTCAGACCGTGACAGGACGATCTCGGTCGGACCCTCGACGATCGCCTGGTGAACTGGTTGAAGGTTCACCGACACGACGGTCACCTCAGGCAGGCGGTCCTGGATGTGTCGCAGGCGGGACCGGAGCAGAGCCACGTGGCGCTGCGACCGCAGCACGAACCGGAGCATGACCTCGCCAGTGGGGGAGCGGGTCAGCAGCACGTGCTTGAGCTCACCGCGCCGGGCCGGGACGTCATAGGGCTCGAGGCCCAGCTCGTCGACGAGGTCAGCGACCCGCGGGATCAACGCCTGCAGGCCCGGCTCGTAGAGGCCACAGCCGCGCAGGTCCACGCCGCGGCTGTCGCCGTCGAGGATCCCGAGGGTGACGGAGCCGGGCCGACCTGCCGCGACGAGCTTGGCCTTGTTGCGGAACGCCGACTCAGGGCCGGCAAAGGGCTCGAGCCACGAGACAGCCGTCGCGGACCCAGCCAACGCGGCTCGGCACCGCTCCTGCTTGGCAGCCAGCTGAGCGGCATACGGCATCCCCATCAACGTGCACGAGCGGCACCGGGACTCGTCAAAGTAGTGGCACTCCATCGAGGGCAAGGCTACGGGCTGGGGGGAGCGCTCCTGAACGTAAAATGACATAATGTCGATTATCGGCGTTCTACGATGCTCCGAAGACGTCGGTGCGGTGCGCCGACCAGCGGTCCATGACCTTCTCCTCCTCGAGACGCAAGAAGCGATAGAACTCCTGCGTCTCGCGCATCCGTCGGGCGCCCGCGGAATCCCGCGGCAGGATCTGCGCACCCTCCGCTGC
The DNA here is from genome assembly GCF_028446585.1 of Intrasporangium calvum. GTDB lineage: Bacteria > Actinomycetota > Actinomycetes > Actinomycetales > Dermatophilaceae > Intrasporangium > Intrasporangium calvum_A. Next base: position 18,278 of record NZ_JAPFQL010000001.1, on the reverse strand, counting down.
GGCGTGCTCGTAACGCTCGAGCAATGGCACGCGTTGGCGAAAGATCGTTCCCCAGACGTCTTCGTCGAAGATTCGGTAGACATCGCACCGCGCGCCCGGCTCGCGTTCCCTGGCCAGCAGGCCGACCCGGGTCAGGTACTTCACGGCGCCCGAGATGGCCGCCGGGCTGACCCCGACGCCGTCGGACAGCTCCGCCGCGGTGTATCGGTCTGCGTCGTCCGCCAGGACAAAGGCGAACACCCGCGCGGGCATCCTGGGCAACCCGGACTCCGTCAGGACGAGCGCGAACCGCTCCACGAAGCGCAGCAGCTCAAGGCGGTCCTCGTCCTGCGGCCCCTCTGCTTCGCCGACCACGATGCCTCCCAGTAAATTGCCTTCACGGTTTTGTGAAGGGAGTGTAGCGTCAACAGTATGGCTTCGATCCTGGTTTCTGGTGTCCACAAGTCCTTCGGTTCCACCATCGCCCTCGACGGCCTCGACCTCGAGGTCGCCACGGGCGAGGTCCATGGGTACCTCGGGCCCAACGGTGCCGGCAAGACGACGACGATCCGCACCCTCCTCGGCCTGCTCCGCGCGGACCGGGGAACCGTTCGCCTCCTCGACGGTGACCCGTGGCGCGACGCCGTCGCCCTGCACCGCCGACTCGCCTACGTCCCCGGCGACGTCAACCTCTGGCCCAACCTGACTGGTGGCGAGGCAATCGACGTCTTCGGGTCCCTGCGCGGCGGCCTCGACCGGACCCGCCGGGACGAGCTCATCGAGCGGTTCGACCTCGACCCGACGAAGAAGGGCCGCACGTACTCCAAGGGCAACCGCCAGAAGGTCGCCCTCATCGCGGCCCTCGCCTCCGACGTGGAGCTCTACCTCCTCGACGAGCCCACCGCAGGCCTCGACCCGCTCATGGAGGTCGTCTTCCAGGACGTCATCAGGCAGCTGCGCGACGACGGCAAGACGGTCCTGCTCTCCAGCCACATCCTCAGCCAGGTCGAGAAGCTGTGCGACCGCGTCAGCATCATCCGCCTCGGCAAGGTCGTCGAGACCGCCACGCTGCTCGACCTCAGGCACCTGACGAGGACGACGATCGAGGCGGACACCCGGGAGGTGCCGCTCGGGCTCGACCGCCTGACCGGCGTCCACGACGTGACCATCTCCGGCCACCGCGTCCGCTTCTCGGTCGACAGTGACCACCTCGACGAGGCGGTCCGGCATCTCAGCACCCTCGGCCTCGGCAGCCTGGTCAGCCAGCCGCCCACCCTCGAGGAGCTCATGCTGCGCCACTACGGGGACGAGCTCGCCGGCAACGGTCGCGAGAAGGTCGGGCAGGACCGATGACCACGACAACCACCCGCCCCACTCCCCCGGTCCGGCCCGCGCAGCGTGCCGGCGGGCCGCTCACTGGCTTCGGGGCCCTCCTGCGGCTCATCGCGCGCCGCGAACGGATCCGGGTGCCCGTCTGGATCCTGGCCATAGCCGGCCTGCAGTCGGCAGGGGCCGCGGCCTATCCCGGCCTCTATCCCGACGAGGCCGACCGGCAGGCCCAGGCTCTGATCATCGGCTCGAACCCGGCGATGAAGGCGATGACCGGCCCGGGACACGGCCTGGACGACTACACCTTCGGCGCCATGATGACGAACGAGTACCTCGGCATCGCGGTGATCTTTGCCGCGCTGATGAGCGTGTTCCTGGTCGTGCGGCACACCCGCGCCGAGGAGGAGGAAGGCCGGGCCGAGCTCGTTCGCGCCAACGTCACGGGCAGCGAGGCGGCTCTCAGCGCGGCCCTGGTCGCGGCAGTGATCGCCAACGTGGCGCTGGGGGCTGCGGTGGCCATCGGCATGGCAGCTCTCGGCATCGAGACGATCGACTGGCCGGGCTCGATCCTCTTCGGAGCAGCGTTCAGCGCGGTCGGCATCGTCTTTGCCGCGATCGCGGCGGTGACCTCTCAGGTCACGCAGTTCTCCCGCGCCGCCTCCGGCATGGCCGGCGCCCTCATCGGGGTGGCCTATCTGCTTCGAGCCATCGGCGACGTCATGGAGAACGGGCTGTCGTGGCTCTCCCCCATCGGCTGGGCCCAGGCGACCGCGGCCTATGTCGACAACAACTGGTGGCCGATCCTGTTGTCACTGGTCGTGGCGGCGGCTCTCGCTGCCCTCGCGTTTCGGCTGGCCGCACGCCGTGACGTCGGAGCCGGCCTCCGAGCGGAGCGACGCGGTGTCGCGGAGGGGTCAGCCCTGCTCGGCACCCCGGTCGGTCTCGCCTGGCGGCTCCAGCGCGCGACGGTCATGTGGTGGGCCATCGGCATGTTCGTCTTCGGCGCGTCGTATGGCTCGGCCATCGACGTCATCGAGGACTACGCCGGCAACGAGGTCGTCGCTGACCTCATCGAGAACCTCGGCGGGGCGACCCTCACCGAGTCGTACCTCGCCATGATCATGGGAATCCTCGCCATCGCCGTCTCGATCTTCGCCGTGACGTCTGCACTTCGTCCGCGCCGCGAGGAGACCTCAGGCCGCGCGGAGGCGGTGCTGGCGACCGGCATCTCACGCACGGAGTGGTATGCCTCGCACCTGGTCATCTCGATCGTGGGCAGCGCCGCGATCCTGCTGGCGACCGGCCTCGGCCTGGGTCTGGCGGCCACGGGCACGTCGGCGGGAAGCTCGATCCTCGGCCAGGTGATCCCGGCGATGCTCAGCTATGCGCCTGCCGTGTGGGTCGTCGTCGGCGTCGCCCTGGTGCTCGTCGGGTGGGCGCCCCGCGCGACGCTCGTCGCCTGGATCGTCGTGGTCCACGCGTTCCTGATGCGCTACCTGGGGGCCCTGCTCGACCTCCCCGAGTGGATGATGAGCCTCTCCCCGTTCCGGCACATCGCCTCGCTGCCTGCGGAGGACTTCCGTGCCCTGCCGGTGCTCCTCCTCACCGTGCTGGCAGTCGCGCTCATCGCGATCGGCCTCGCCGGCTTCAACCGACGGGACGTCGAGGCCACCTGATCGGGTCACCGGGCCACTGCGACTCGGTGACCGAGCTCTGGCACGGCCATCTAGGCTCACCCCGTGAGCAGGACACGGGGCCCCGGTTGGGTGCCCAACCAACACGGTGCATGGGCCATGCTCGCCTCTCCCCTGGCAGTCGGCGTCCTGGCGAGCGGCCCCGCCTGGGTCCATCTCCCCCTCACCGCCTTCTGGTTCGTCGGCTACTTCGCGTTCTTCGCGACGAGCCTGTGGCTCAAGGCCCGGCGCCGTCCGCGCTACTGGCCGCCCGTCCGGGCCTACGGGATCGTCGCGGTCGTGTCGGGCCTCGCCACGCTCGCCCTCGAGCCGCGCCTGATCATCTGGGCACCGCTCTTCCTCCTGCCCCTGGGCGTGGGGCTGGCGGCCGCGGCGGCCCGCCACGAGCGGGACCTGCTCTCAGGGCTGACGACCGTCGTCGGGTCGGGCCTGATGACCGTCGTCGCCTACGACGCTGGTCCGGGCACCGACCTCTCACGCGCCTGGCTCCTCGCACTGACCCAGTTCCTCTACTTCGCCGGCACCGTCTTCTACGTCAAGTCGGCGATCCGCGAGCGAGGCAACCGCAGGTTCCTCTGGCTGAGCGTCGGCGCCCATGCCGTCGCCACGGTCGTCGTCCTGCTGATCTCCCCCTGGCTCGCCCTCGTCTTCCTGTTGCTCACCGCCCGCGCCGCAGTCGTGCCCGGGCTGGGAGCCACCCCCAAGCAGCTCGGCATCGGTGAGATCGTGGCCACGGTCATCGTCGCGCTCGTCGCCCTCGTCACGGTGTAGAACGAGGGTCGGGCCCTGAGCACCGGTCCGGCTCCTGCCCGGCGCGCGCGGGCGCGTCTCGAAGGTCCCGCACTGGCCGCCCCTCGAGGACGCCGGCAGGACACGAGACGAGCACGAATTGCCGAACATGACGTGTTGCCGCACCCGGGCGGGCGTGCGTGTGGGAAAGTGCGGCCCATGACCGACGTCGCCGTCCACCGGGCCCGCCCGGAGACGAGGGAACAGCGCTCCTGGTACTGGTACGACTGGGCGAACTCCGCCTACGTCACGACGACGGCGACGGTGCTCATGAGCCCGTACCTCACGTCGGTCGCCAAGGCGGCAGCGTGCCCCGACCTCGCCGACGGCGCTGCCTGCACGACCAACTTGGACTTCTTCGGCGTCCCCATCTCCCCCGGGTCCGTCTATCCCTACACGGTGACGATCTCGACGATCGTCTCCGCGATCCTGCTGATCTTCGTCGGGGCCATCGCCGACCGGAGCACCCGGCCGACCCGGCTCTTCGCCGGGTTCGCGTGGGCGGGCGCGGCAGCGGCGTGCCTCATGTTCTTCGTGTCCGGCACCAACTGGCAGCTCGGTGTCCTCCTGGTCATGGCGGCGAGCTTCTGTCTCGGGGCGTCGCTCGTCATCTACGACTCGCTGCTGTGCCGCATCGCCAACGAGAACGAACGCGACCGCGTGTCCTCCAAGGGCTGGTCCTTCGGCTACCTCGGCGGCGGCCTCCTGCTCGCCCTGAACTTCGGCCTGGACCTCTTCCACGAGGACCTCGGGCTGGACCGGGCCATGTCGACGCGGATCAGCCTGCTGAGTGCCGGACTGTGGTGGGCGGCGTTCACCCTCATCCCCTACCTCGGCCTGCGCCACATCACGGGGACGGTCGCTGCCCCCGTCGACCGCAAGGCCGGCGTTGTCGGGGGCAGCCTGACGCAGCTGCGCACGACGTTCCGCGAGCTGCGGCTCTACCCCCAGACACTGCTCTTCCTCGTGGCGTACCTCTTCTTCAACGACGGGATCCAGACCGTCATCGGCAGCTCGAGTCTCTACGGCATCGAGGAGCTGAAGTTCGACGAGACGTTCGTGCTCGGGGTCTTCCTCTTCGTCCAGTTCGTCGCCTTCTTCGGCGCGCGGCTGTTCGGTCGGGTCGCGAGCAGGGTCGGGGCCTGGCGCACGGTCCTCATGGGGATCGGCCTGTGGACCGTGGTCGTCGTCGTGGCGTTCGTGACGCCGCAGCGGGCGATGACGATCTTCCTGGCCCTCGGGTTCCTCATCGGCATCGTCCTCGGCGGCACCCAGGCGCTCTCACGCTCGCTGTACAGCCAGCTGATCCCGAAGGGACGCGAGGCGGAGTTCTTCAGCCTCTACCAGGCGATGGAGCGCGGCACGAGCTGGCTCGGCACCCTCGCATTCGGCCTGACGTTCCAGTTCACCGGCTCCTACCGGTGGGCGATCATCGTGCTCATCCTCTTCTTCGTCGTCGGTGGCCTCCTGCTCGCCAAGGTCGACATGCGGCGCGGGATCGAGGAGGCCGGCAACCCGATGCCGGTCGTCGTGTGACCCTTCCGGGACCCGTCGGGAACAAGCCAACCGTCTGGCTCGTTCAAGCGTCTGTGAGGGTAGGTGCCCAAGTGGGTACAGGCCAGTAACAGACTTTTGTGGGAGGGGTCCCGAATGGCAGACCGAGCACTACGAGGATCGAACCTCGGCGCACGCAGCTTCGAGAGCGACGAGAACGTCGTCCCGAGTGAGCGCATGCTCACCGCGTACGTCTGTCCCAACGGCCACCGCACCGAGCTGCCCTTCTCCGTCGAGGCCGATGTGCCGCCAACGTGGGAGTGCCGGTGCGGGCTGGAGGCCCGGCTGCAGGACGGCCCGGAGCCGGAGGCCAAGCCGGTCAAGCACCAGCGCACGCACTGGGACATGCTGCTCGAGCGGCGGTCCATCCCCGAGCTCGAGGAGCTCCTCGAGGAGCGGCTGACGCTCCTTCGCGAGTCCCGCGGTGAGAAGCCGCGGCGCAAGAAGTCGGCCTGACTCTTCGACCCCTGGCCTGAGAGGGCCCGCCCCGTTCGTGGGGGCGGGCTCTTTCGCATGCCGGCCGTATGCCGCTGGGCGGGCTCCCGCTCAGCGGCTCACTCGTCGACGATCTCGCCTTCGACGACATCCCCTCCGGGGTCCCTGGGAGGACGCCGGCCAGCGATGCCGCCACCCAGGTAGGGCGACTGCGCGATGAGGCGCTTGGTGATCACCGTCTCGAGCAGTCGCCGGGCGACCGGACGTGTCATCGGCAGGACGAGGGCGAAGCCGACGAGGTCGGTGAGGAAGCCGGGAGTCAGCAGCAGCGTGCCGCCGATGAGGACGAGCATGCCGTCCGCGAGCTCGCGGGCCGGCATGCGACCGCTGCGCAGGGCCTGCACCAGGGCGGCCCAGGCCCGGCTGCCCTCCAGCCGGATCAGCCACGCACCGAGGATCGAGATCGCGACCAGCAGGAAGAAGGTCGGCCAGCCGCCGATGAGCTGTCCGACGCCGACGAGGGCCATCACCTCGAGGATGGGCACGACGAGGAGCAGCACCGCGACCACGCGGGTCGGTCGCAGGGAGTAGCGGCGCGGGGGCACGGTCATGGCTGGCTGCGCCCGCTCACGCCGCCCTGGTCCCCGGGAGCTGCGGCGGTCGCCCTGCCGCGGCGCAGGACCGAGCGGACCTGACCCATCCGGTGCTCGATCCCCCACCGGGTGACGCTGGTCAGCGCCTCGCGCACGATGTCCTTGCCCATCTTGGAGACGCCGACCTCGCGCTCGACGAAGGTGATCGGCACCTCGACGACCTTGAGCCCGGCCCGGATGGCGCGCAGCGTGAGGTCGATCTGGAAGCAGTAGCCCTGGGACTCGACGCCGGCCATGTCCATGGCCCGCAGAGCGCTGGCGCGGTAGACCCGGTAGCCGGCTGTGGCGTCGTTGACGCTCATCCCGAGGAGCACCTTCGTGTAGAGGTTGGCCCCCACGGAGAGGATCTTGCGGTGGGCTGGCCAGTTGCGGACCTCGCCGCCACGGACCCAGCGCGCGCCGATGACCACGTCCGCGTCCCGGAGGGCCGCGAGCATGGTCGGCAGCTGCTCGGGCTGGTGCGAGCCGTCGGCGTCGATCTCGACGGCGGCGTCGTAACCCTCGGCCAGCGCCAGGGCGAAACCGGCGAGGTAGGCGCGCCCGAGGCCTTCCTTGCCGGCCCGGTGCACGACGCGGATCCGCTCGTCCGCCGCCGCCAGCGCGTCCGCCACGGCGCCGGTGCCGTCCGGTGAGTTGTCGTCGAGGACGATGAGATCGGCGTCCGGCACGCTGGCTCGCAGCCGCTTGAGGATGAGGGGGAGATTCTCCCGCTCGTTGTAGGTCGGGACGAGCACGGCAACTCGGGTCACGGGTTCGCGCTGCGTCGTCATCCTGGGCTCATTCCGTCCTTCGTCGTGGGATTCGTGGGGTTCGTGGGACCAACAGCACGAGCAGTGCCAGTGCCGCCACCAGCTCGGGAATGCCGCCGAGCCGGACTGCCAGGGTCCTGGAGTCACGCAATGGTAGGGCACCCTCCACCACCGCCTGTGTGAACAACGACGTCACTTGGTGCGCGGTTCCGTCAGGGGTGATCAGGGCGCTCTGACCCACGGTCGACACGTGGACGACGGAGCGGCCGAACTCGATGGCCCGCAGGCGGCTGATGGCCAGCTGCTGCGGCGACTCGGCCGTGTAGCCGAAGGTCGCGTTGTTGGTCTGCACGACGAGCACGTTGGCGCCGGCATCGACCACATCGCGCATCAGGTCGTCGTAGGCCACCTCGAAGCAGATCGTCAGGCCCGCCCGGATCTCGAGCCCGGAGGTGGTCGGGACCGTGAAGAGGCCCACCTCCGAGCCCGGGTAGAAGTCGCGCCGGACGAGGTCGACCTTGTCGCTGAAGAGGCGCCAGAACTCGCGGTTGGGGATGTACTCGCCGAAGGGCACGGGGTGGCGCTTCACGTAGCGGTCGGTGTCCCCCTCCCCCGGCTCGAAGAGCAGCGAGGTGTTGGAGAGGTAGCCCTCCGGCTCCTCCAGCAGGCCACCGACGATCAGGGGCACGCCCGTCTGCGACACGGTGGCCCGGATCAGCTGGTTCGCGTCCTCATTGCGCAGGGGGTCGATGTCCGAGGCGTTCTCCGGCCAGACGTACAGGTCCGGGGCAGGTCTCCCCGACGCGCGGCGAGCCGCCGCGGTCGCCAGGGTCGTGTTGACGTGGTTGTCGAGGACGGCACGGCGCTCGGCGTTGAAGTCGAGGCCAGCGCGCGGCACGTTGCCCTGGATGCCGACGAACTGGGCAGTGGGCCCGTCCGTCGGCAACGGCACGAGCAGTCCTGCCCCGCCGAGCCCCAGCGCAAGGAGGCCGGGCAGCGCCACCCGGCCCAGCGGCATACGGCCGATGGCGCGAGCCACGACGAGGGCGAGCAGGCTCCCGGTGAGGGCCACGACGAAACCGACGAACGGCGCGCCCCCGACCGACGCGAGCCGACCGAAGGCGCTGTCGGCCTGGGAGAAGGCGATCTTCACCCAGGGAAACCCGCCGTAGGGCGTCCGGGACCGCAAGCTCTCGGTGACGACCCAGACCAGCGCGAACGCCAGGGGACGCACGGTGCCGCGCCTGCTCAGCCACGCATAGAGCGCTCCGGCGAGCGCCACGAAGAGGGCTTCCAGGGTGGACAGCGCGAACCAGGGCAGGTTGCCGACGTAGATCCCGGACCAGTGCAGCGTCGGCACGAAGAAGGCGAGGCCGGAGAGGAGGCCGAGGCCGAAGCCGGCCCGCGTCCTGACCCCGGTCAGCACGAACGCGAGGAGGCCGAGCGCCACGGGGGCGGCGACCCAGATGTCGAAGGTGGGGAACGCCAGGCACAGCAGTCCCCCGCTGGCGAGGGCACCGAGGACGCGAGGCAGCACGGGCCTAACCGTATGCCGAGCGGCGGGAAGCGGTGGTGCGGGGGTGCCGCTCAGGGGACGACGACGACGCCCCTGGCCGTCGTCGCGACGACCGGGGGGTCCAGCACGTCGGCCGAGGAGGCACCCCGCTCAGGGTTGCCCCGACCGACGACCCGCACCTCGAACGCCATCTCGCGGCTGCGCCGTCCGACCCGCACGATCTCCGCGGAGATCTCGATGACGTCGCCGGCCCGCACCGGCGCGACGAACTGCACGTCGCTGTAGGACGCGAAGAGGCCTTCGTCGCCGTCGGTGATGATGCACATCTCGGTCGCGACGTCCCCGAAGGCCGCGAGCGAGTAGGCACCGTCGACGAGGTTGCCGGCGTAGTGGGCGTGGCTGTAGGGCACGTAGCGCCGGTGCACGACGCGGGTGCCGACCGCTGCCGTGGTCTGACGGGGTGCGGTGTCGCTCATGACCTGCCCTTTCGCGTGGCGATCTCGTGGACGAGGTAGCTGGCGACCTCGCCGGGGGTGGTGCCGCGGCCGAAGATGCGGTCGACGCCGAGGGTGGCGGCGGAGCCCTCCTCGAAGCGGGGCCCGCCCACGACGAGGATGGGCACCTGGCCCGCGGGGTAGGCCTCGCGGAAGGCGGCGGACATCTGGGTCGTGTTGTGGATGTGGGCGTCCTTCTGGGTGACCACCTGGCTCACGAGGACGGCGTCGGCCTTCTCGGCGCGGGCCCGGGCGACGAGGTCAGGGACGAGGACCTGGGCGCCGAGGTTGACCACCTTGATCTCACGGTAGTACTCGAGGCCCTTCTCGCCGGCGAAGCCCTTGATGTTGAGGATCGCGTCGATGCCGACCGTGTGGGCGTCGGTGCCGATGCACGCGCCGACGACGACGAGCTTGCGCCGCAGCAGCTTCCTGATCGCCGTGTTGGCGTCCTTGGCCGACAGCAGCGGGTACTCCCGCTCGATGACCTGGACCTCGTCGAGATCGACCAGGTGGGTGACGCTGCCGTAGACGACGAAGAAGGTGAAGTCGGGGCCCATCGCCTTGGCGTGGACGAGCAGGGCCGGCTCGAGGCCCATCTTGCGCGCGAGCTGGAGGGCGGCACCCTCGGCGCGCTTGTCGTGGGGCACCGGGAGCGTGAACGACAGCTGCACCATGCCGTCGCCGGTGGTGTCACCGTAGGGACGCACGATCGACCCGGTCATCGTCGCGCTCCCTTCGCCGCTGCTGCCGTATGCCGCTGGGCTCGGTCGGGTGCCCAGGCGTCGAGCTCCGCGATGGCGGGGTTGTGGTAGCCGGGGGCCCGCTCGACGACGCCGTCGAGGCCCTTGCCGGCGGTGGCGGGGCGCTTCATCAGGCCGAAGGTGCCGTCGGCGATGGCGGCGAGCAGGGGTGGGTCCCCGGCCGGGTCGGAGTCGTGGACGATGCGCTCGAGCAAGTCCACCGCCTCGCCGAGGACCTGTCGGGCCCGGGTCTGGATGAACCCGTCGCGGGGCGGGTGGAAGTCCTCGGTCAGGCCGCTCGCGGCGTTCATGACGTAGCGGACGTTCTGCAGCGCCAGATCGCGGTCGGACAGGAACGGCGTGACGACCGCCTCGGTCATCATCCCGACGAGGAGGATGCCCTGCCCGGTCATCGCCCCGACGAGGTTGAAGAACCCGTCGAGGAGGTAGCCGCGGAAGACGTCGCCGGTCATGTGCTTCGTGGGCGGCATCCACTTCAGGGGGGCCTTGGGGAACAGCTGGCGGGCCAGCATCGCGTGCGCCAGCTCGAGCCGGAAGCTGTCGGGCACGTCCGGGTTGATCTCGAAGGCGTGGCCGAGGCCGAGCTGCCAGTCCTCGAGGCCGGCCTCCTTGGCGAAGCGCTCGTTGAGCAGCTGGCTGACCGTCACCGTGTGCGCTGCCTCGACCGCGTCGGCCGTGGTGAGGTAGTTGTCCTCCCCGGTGTTGATGATGATCCCGGCGCGGGCATGGATCTGCCGCGAGAAGCGCTGGTCCACGAAGGTGCGGATCGGGTTGATGTCGCGGAAGAGGATGCCGTACATCGAGTCGTTGAGCATCATGTCGAGGCGCTCCATGCCGGCGAGCGTCGCGATCTCGGGCATGCAGAGCCCGGACGCGTAGTTCGTCAGCCGGACGTAGCGGCCCAGCTCCTTGCTGACGTCGTCGAGCGCCGCCCGCATGAGGCGGAAGTTCTCCTGCGTCGCGTAGGTGCCGGCGAACCCCTCGCGGGTGGCCCCCTCCGGGACGTAGTCGAGCAGAGACTGTCCCGTGGAGCGGATGACGGCGATGACGTCCGCACCCTCCCGCGCGGCGGCCTGAGCCTGCGGGATGTCCTCGTAGATGTCGCCCGTGGCGACGATGAGGTAGATCCACGGTTTCTGCCTGGGGTCCCCGAGCCGGTTGACGAGCCGCTCCCGGGTGCGGCGGGCGGCGTCGATGCGCTTGAGACCGAGCGACACCCCTCGAGTGGCGGCCCGCTGGGCCGCCTTCTCCTCACGCCCGGTGGGAAGGCGGAAGGAGACGTTGCCGCTCGACGCCATCTGGGCGAGCGTGGCGAGGTCGGCCGCCTCGCCCCGGAGCAGCGCGTCGTAGACCGGGGTCGTGACGCCGTGCTCCAGGCCGACCTGCTCCCGGACGGCGGTGACGAGGTGGTTGACCCAGGGAACCCGCTCGTGGTCGGCGCCGGACAGGCCCGCCAGGCGCAGGGTGGCGCGCTCGACGGAGACGGTCGTGTGCCGCTTGGCGATCGAGACGACGGGTGCCGCCGCTCTGCGGGCCAAGGCGCGGGCCTTGCGGACAACCTCTGGGTCAAGCTCGAGACGGGCCGGAGAAGTCACGGCAACAGCCTAGCGAATGCCGGAGATCTTGCGGCACATCCGGCCTTCCACCGCAAGATCACGATGTCGAGGGGCGTGGGCGCCGGACGATCGTGGGGCTACTCGGCCAGGAGTCGCTGCTCGAAGAGTCCTCGGACAGCTGGGTTGGTCCGGATCAGCCCCAGTGCCAGGTCGGCGTGGCCGGGGACGTAGCCGTTGCCGACAAGCATCCGGACGTCGGAGGCCAGCCCCTCGGCGCCGAGCGCCGCTGCGGCGAAGTTGGTCGCCATGCTGAAGAAGATGATCGTGCCGCCCTGTGCCGTGGCGAGGATGGCCGGCTGCTCGCACCCCGGCACGTCGACGCAGACGACGGTGATGTCCGCCGGCCCGCCGGCGTCCTCGACGGCGCGACTCAGGCCGAGGGGTGAGCGCGCATCCGCGATGACGACCACATCCGCCAGACCGGTCGGCTCGAGGAGCCCGCGCTCCCGTTCGTTCGGCACGACGGCGATGAGTCGGCCGGCGCCTGCCTGCCGCGCGGCCGCCAGCGACAGCGAGCCGGACTTGCCCGCCCCGCCGAGGACGGCCACGGTCGGCGCCCCGCCGGACCCCGTGGGACGGTCGACGTACTCCCCCACCAGGCGCTGCACGAGTGCGGGCGCGCCGCACACGTCCATCACCATCAGGGCGAGGCGCGGGTCCAGGTCGTCCGGGATCCGGGCCGCGATGGTGCGGCCGAAGAGGATGGCGTGACCACGAGCCGGCACCTGCTCCGATCGCCCGTCCCAGCGCGCCAGCCCGTCCGTGATGGCGAGCGGGGTCAGGGACAGCGAGACGAGAGTGGCGACCCGGTCGCCGACGTGCAGGTCGGTGCGGCTCTCGGGCCCGACCTCGGCCACCGTCCCGATCAGCATGCCACCGGAGCCGGTCACGGGGTTCTGCATCTTGCCCCGCTCCGCGACGATGCCGAGCACCTCCGCCCGCACCGCGTCGCCGTCGACCGCCCCGTCGGTGGTGTGCTTCTCCGCGAGCTGACGGAACGACGCGGCATCGAGGTTGAGGGTCTCCACGTCGATCCGCACCTCGTCCGGCCAGAGGTCGGGGCGAGCGTCGAGCCGCCGCGCCGCCTGCGGCAGTGTGATGGCGTCGCCCGCCGGGTCGAGAACGCGGTGGAGGCCCACCGGGGAAGAGGCTGATCGTGTAGTCACGTAGAGATCCTTCGGTGTGAAGCGGGCTAGACGCAAGATCCTCCCGCAGCATACGAGATTGCCCGCCGATACTTCGGCTATCGTGAGACACATGACGAAGGTTGAGCAGCCCTACGTGTATCAGCGCCGAGAGCTCGTCGAGCCCGACTGGACCCGCTTCCCAGGCTGGCGCGGGGTGACTCAGTCCGACTGGGACAGCGCTCAGTGGCAGCGCGTCAACTGCGTCCGCAACGTCAAGCAGCTCCGGGCCCTGATGGGCGACCTGCTGGACGACCGCTTCTACGCCGACCTCGAGCGGGACCAGGCCGAGCGCGCGACGATGTCGATGCTCGTGCCGCCGCAGATGCTCAACACGATGGTTCCCGCGACCAGCACCCCGATGCCGGCCGCCGGAGCGGAGTTCACCGAGGCGTTCTACGCCGACCCCATTCGCCGCTACATGCTTCCGGTCTTCTCGGACCGGCGCACGGACTGGCCGTCGCATCCCTTCGCCTCGCGTGACTCCCTGCACGAGCACGACATGTGGGTCGCCGAGGGGCTGACGCACCGCTACCCGACCAAGGTCCTCGCCGAGCTGCTGCCCACGTGCCCGCAGTACTGCGGACACTGCACGCGCATGGACCTCGTGGGCAACAACACCCCGCAGGTCAACAAGCTGAAGTTCGAGCTCAAGCCGGTCGACCGCTACGACGCCATGCTCGACTACCTGCGCCGCACGCCGACGGTCCGCGACGTCGTGGTGTCCGGCGGCGACGTCGCCAACATGCCGTGGAAGAACCTCGAGGCCTTCATCGACCGGCTGCTCGAGATCGACAACATCCGCGACATCCGGCTGGCCACGAAGGCGCTGATGGGCCTGCCGCAGCACTGGTTCGCCGACGACGTCGTCGAGGGCGTGGCCCGTGTCGCCGCCACCGCCCGCGCCCGCGGTGTCTCCCTCGCGATCCACACCCACGTCAACAACGCCCAGTCGGTCACCCCAGCCGTCGCCCGTGCCTCCCGCGCCATGCTCGAGGCAGGGGTCCGGGACGTCCGCAACCAGGGCGTCCTGATGCGCGGCATCAACGACTCACCGGAGCAGCTGCTCGACCTGTGCTTCGCGCTCGCTGACGGTGCCTCCATCACGCCGTACTACTTCTACATGTGCGACATGATCCCGTTCGCCGAGCACTGGCGCCTGTCGCTCGCCGAGGCCCAGCGGCTCCAGCACTCGATCATGGGCTACCTCCCCGGGTTCTCCACGCCGCGCATCGTCTGTGACGTGCCGTTCGTCGGCAAGCGTTGGGTGCACCAGCAGGACGAGTACGACACCGAGCGGGGAATCTCGTACTGGCGCAAGAACTACCGCACCTCGATCGAGGGAGAGGACACCGAGGCACTTTCTCGGGAGTACGTCTACTACGACCCGATCTACACCCTGCCCGAGACCGGTCAGCAGTGGTGGCGCGACTCGGTCGACCACGACGAGCTGCTCGTCGCGGCGGAGCAACGGGCGGCCGCGAGCCGCGCCGCCGCCGAGTCCCAGCTCGTCGACAGCCACTGAGCCGCCTCGCGCGACGCCGCGCGGAGGCTCCAGGCTGCTGGTCCCAGCCCCTGGCAACCTCCGCGGGCGCCGACCACCGTCGCCATAGACTGCCGTCGTGACCGCCAAGCCGCCGACCCGTGTCCGCATGCCCCGAGCCGAGCGCGAGGCGCAGATGCTCGAGGTCGCCGAGCGAGTGTTCGGGCTCCACGGCTTCCACGCGACGACGATGGACGAGATCGCCGAGGAGGTCGGCGTCACCAAGCCCCTCATCTACGACTACTTCGGGTCCAAGGAGGGGCTCCTGGCCGCGACCATCGAGCGGGCGCGGCGGCAGCTGCTCGAGGCGCTGATCAACGCCTGGGTGGCCGACTCGGAGCAGGCTGCTCGTGATCGGGTGCGGGGCGTGATCACCGCGTTCTTCACGTTCGTCGACGAGCGGGAGCAGGCCTTCGCCATCCTGCGCACCGAGGGGTCGCTGATCGGCGAGGCTGCGGCCGTCGTCGAGCGGATCCGCCAGCAGACCGCCAAGGCCCTCGCCGAGGGCATCAGCATGCTCCCGGAGTTCGCCGAGCTCGCTCCCGGCCGCGTGGTGTTCCTGGCCGAGGTCATGATCGGTGGCATCGAGCGGCTGGCCGTCTACCGCAGCGAACACCCGGGCATGACATCTCAGGAGGCCGCCGAGCTCGTGATGACGCTCTACTGGGACGGCCTCGGCTCACTGGCCAGGGACTGACGGCCTTGCCCCGACAGCACGGCGGGGACCGCACGAGGTCGGCCGGTCCCGCCACCCCGGCGACCGCTGCCCTCGACCGGCTGGGCATCGACCATCGTGCGCACACCTACGCCCACGACCCGGCAGAGACCGGCTACGGTGCCGAGGCGGCCAGAGAGCTCGGTGTCACGCCTGAGCGCATCTTCAAGACGCTCCTGGTCGACACCGGCCCGGCGCTCGCCGTCGCGGTCGTGCCGGTTGCGGGACAGCTCGACCTGAAGGCCATGGCCGCCGCACTGGGTGTGAAGACCGTGCACCTGGCAGACGCAGCCGACGCCGAGCGCAGCACCGGCTACGTGATCGGCGGGATCTCGCCGCTCGGGCAGCGTCGGCGCCTGGCCACGATCATCGACTCGTCCGCGCTCGAGCACGACACCGTCTACGTCTCCGGAGGCCGACGCGGATTCCAGGTCGAGCTCTCCCCCACTGAGCTGATCCGGGCCACCGCCGGCTCCTCCCGTCCCATCGCACGGGCCTGAGCGTCGTGCCGCGCTCCAGCGACCGCCTGACCCGGGCCACCCTCGTCCTCGTGCTGGCCGCCCTGACCATGGTCGGGCCGTTCAGCATCGACGCGATCCTGCCCGCCTTCGACGTCCTCTCCACCGACCTGCGCGTCGACGACGCGACCGTGCAGCAGACCCTCAGCGTCTACCTCACGAGCTTCGCCGTCGCGAGCCTCTTCCACGGCTCCGTCTCGGACGCCCTGGGACGCAAGCCCGTCATCCTCGCCGGGGGCGCCCTCTATGCCGTCGCCTCGGTGTGGTGCGCCCTCGCTCCATCGATGCCCGTGCTGCTCGCGGGTCGCGCGGCCCAGGGCCTCGTGGCAGGAGCCGGGATGATCGTGGGTCGCACGGTCGTTCGTGACCTCTACGACGGGCCCTCGGCGCAGCGGTTCATGAGCCACATCTCGATGATCTTCGCCATCGCCCCGGCCCTGGCCCCGATCGTCGGCGGCTGGATCCTCGGCTGGGGGTCCTGGCGCACGATCTTCTGGGTGCTCGCCGCCTACGGCCTGTTGATCGTGGTCGTGGCGGGTCTGCTGCTGCCAGAGACGCACCCGCCCGCCGCGCGGATCCCGTTCCGCCCGCGGCCCCTCCTGCGGTCGCTCGGCAGTGCCGCACTGGACCCGTCGGTGCTGCGCCTCAGCAGTGCGATCGCGCTCAACTTCTCCGCCCTCTTCCTCTACATCGCCTCGGCTCCGGCCATCATCGTCGACCACCTCGGTCTCGGAGCGCGCGATTTCGGCGTCCTCTTCGTGCCCCTCGTCCTGGCGATGATGGTGGGCTCGTTCCTCACCGGCCGCCTCGTGGGGCGCGTCCGTCAGGGCGTCTTCGTGCTGACGGGCTTTGCCGTCGCGATCGCCGGCTCCGTCTTCGCCGTCGCCTACCAGGCGTCGGTTCCCGAGCCGGAGACCGCCTGGAGTGTCGTGCCCGCCGCCACGGGGGCGCTCGGCGTGTCCCTCGTCTTCCCGATCCTCACGATCAGCCTGCTCGACCTGCGTCCTCGGGAACGAGGCGCCGTCTCCTCGTTCCAGGCCTTCCTCAGCACCCTGCTCAACGCGGTGGTCGCCGGGGCGGTGGCTCCCCTCGTCAACGGCTCGCTCGTCACCGTCGCGCTCGTGTCCGGCGCCTTCACGTCGGCGGCCCTGCTCCTGTGGTTGTGGCATCGCCGCTCCCACCAGCCGCCCCCGACGCCGGTCGCCACCCCCATCGAGGAGCCGACCGACCAGCTCTGAGCGAGAACGAGCCTCAGGCCCGGTGCGGCTGCTCGGCTGCGCTGCTGCGGCCCTCCCAGGGCGTCGAGAGGACGACGGTGGTGCGGGTGGAGACGTTGGCGGCCGTGCGGATGCGGGCCAGCAGGTCCTCGAGGGCGCCGGGCGTCGAGGTGCGGACCTTGAGGAGGTAGTTCTCCACGCCGGCGACGGAGTAGCAGTCCTCGATCTCCGGGATGTGCCGCAGCCGGTCCGGCACGTCGTCCGGGGCGCTCGGGTCGAACGGCGTGACGGAGATGAGGGCGGTCAGCGGCAGCGCCAGCGCCTCGGGCGAGACGATCGCCGAGTAGCCGGTGATCACGCCGCGCTCCTCGAGCCGGCGGACCCGCTGGTGCACCGCGGACGTGGACAGACCCGTGGCGCGGCCGAGGTCGGTGAAGCTCATCCGGCCGTCTGCCAGGAGCAGCCCGACGAGCCGGCGATCGAGGTCTTCCATGCTCGAACCCTAACCGAGGGGATCAGTGCAGCGTCGGTCGTTCCACGACGAGGACCAGATGGCACGATGGCCGACATGACCGGACGCCTCCTGCTGCTCGACACTGCCTCGCTCTACTTCCGGGCCTTCTACGGTGTCCCCGAGGTCGTCGGGCCGAGCGGTGTGCCGACCAACGCCGTCCGTGGCCTGCTGGACATGATCGCCTCGCTCGCGGAGCGCGCCCGGCCGTCGCACCTCGCGGCCTGCTGGGACAACGACTGGCGTCCTGCCTTCCGGGTCGAGGCGATCCCGACCTACAAGACCCACCGGGTGGCAGGCGCCGCCGCGGGCTCGCTCGACACCACGGTGCTCGAGGAGGAGGTGCCCGACGGTCTCGCCGTTCAGGTGCCGATCATCGTGGACGCCCTCGCCGCCCTCGGGCTCGCGCGGGTCGGGGTCGACGGTCACGAGGCCGACGACGTCATCGGCACCCTCGTCACCCTGCACCGCGGACAGCTCCCCATCGACATCATCACCGGCGACCGCGACCTGTTCCAGCTCGTCGACGACGCCAACGAGGTCCGGGTCGTCTACACGGCCCGCGGAGGGGTGCGTAACCCCGACCTCGTCGACGAGGCCTTCCTGCTCGAGAAGTACGGCATCCCCAACGGTCCTGCCTACGCCGACATGGCGGCCCTGCGCGGCGACACCAGCGACGGCCTTCCGGGGGTGGCGGGAATCGGCGAGAAGACCGCCGCCAAGCTGATCACGACCTACGGCTCGCTCCAGGCTCTCCGCGCCGCGATCGACTCGGGCGACCCCGCCCTCAAGGGTGCCCAGCGGGCCCGTCTCGAGGCCGGCGCCGACTACCTCGACGTCGCGCCCAAGGTGGTCGAGGTGGTCCGCGACGCACCGGTGGGCGACGTGGACCTGCGCGTCCCGACCGCGGTGGCCGACCCCGCGCTGATGTCGCGACTCGCCGTCGACCACGGCCTGACCAACTCCTTCGACCGGGTCGTCAGCGCGCTCCGGCTCAGCTAGCCACCCACCGACGGTG